>PAGB01000048.1 GCA_002711265.1 Rhodospirillaceae bacterium | reverse complement strand
CTTGCATGTGTTAGGCCTGCCGCCAGCGTTCGTTCTGAGCCAGGATCAAACTCTCAAGTTCAATCCAAAGCTTTACCGTTCACAAAGCATCTGCACCGGCCGAAGCCGATGCTTCTCAATGGTTAGTCTTTCGACCAACCTAATTGACGTAACAAATGTTCCTGACTTCGACCGAGGCCGATGCCAGGTAACGTGTGTCAAAGATGCACTTGCTTACGCTTAAAGCTCCAGCTTCCTCAGATCCTAAAATCCAAGTCACCAGACACCCAGCGCCAGCCGCGCATCCTCTCAATTTTCTTAACCAACGATGTCAAAGAGCGGATCTGAGCAGTGTAAAGCGGCCTCTCGCCCCTCCCCTTTCGGTGAGGCGACGTTGTCGGCAGCCCGTGTTGCTCGGAACGAGGCCTGTATCTAGACCCGCCTTCCGAGCGGCGCAAGCGAAAAAAACAAAAAACCGCTTATGCGTAGCGTCATTACAGCTCTGCATGGCTTGCGGGCGATAGTATCTCACCAGAGACCTAAATCGGTCAATTCACGACGCAACTCATGCGGAAACTCGTCATCGTGGGGATTATGGGCGCCTAAGCGGCGTTTCACGTCCGCAGGGACATCTTTCAGGGGCAAATAACGCCATCCCTGGAACGGCCGATGCAACGAAATATCGACAGGAATCACCTCAGATCGCAGGTCAATATGCCAGGCAGGCGTGCCGTCGCGCTTATTTCCCTCGCGAAAATCGATGATTTCCTGCCGGCAACAGAGCCTGCGCTCGATGATCCAGTATAAAGAGCCGCCGTTTTTGATCGATTCCCACTGCTGCGGTCGGGTCCGCGTGGTGATGTAAGTGAAGTCCTCGCCGGTCAGCGGGTGGTCTGGTTCAGACCGCCGCTGGACAGAATCTTCGAGGTGCTCGATCGACGTGATGCCAACACAGAGCTTTTTCATGTGCATGACCATGGCCGCTAAACTATCGCCCTGCCCTGGGCCGGCAAACCTCCTGCGACAGCCTTTCTGTGTATAAGGAGCGTCAAGCGGGCCAGACTGAGGCCTCGATGCTCCGACTTACCAGACGAGATACATCATGGCCTTGATCCTGGAAACTGACCGATTGCTGCTGCGGAACTGGGAGGAACAGGACTTCGCCCCCTACCACGCCATGAACAATGACCCGGTGGTCTGCGAATATTTCCCCGATCTGCAGACAGAGGGACGGTCCCGCAACGTGATCGAACGGTATAGAGAGCAGGAGCAGCGGGAGGGATACTCGTTCCAACCGCTGATCGAACGCGCAACGGGAGCCTTCGTTGGCGACATCGGGCTGGCAAAGGTCCAATTCGATGCCGGGTTTCAGGGCGCGACTGAAATAGGCTGGATGATGCAGCGCCAGTTCTGGGGCCAAGGCTACGCGACCGAAATGGCGCGCGCGCTGCTCGACCATGGTTTTGCCGTGCTCGGTCTGGCCGAAGTTATCGCCTTCACGGTACCAGCCAACGCCCGTTCACGCCGGGTCATGGAGCGCCTCGGGATGGTGCAGGATGAAGCCGCAGGCTTCGACCACCCCAATATCGCAGAGGGGCACCCGCTGCGGCCCCACGTTCTATACCGGGCGACGGCACCATCCGCGCCCGGGACGGCCGAGCCGGCCTGAACTCAGGCAGGCTTGTTGCCGAAGAGCTGCTCCTGAGCCTCTTTGATCTGGGAGTAGTCCTTGCGCCGGTCCAGAAACACCGCCATACCGCGCTGCACACCCGGACGCTGTCCGATGTCTCCCAGCCAGCGTTTGACGTTCGGAAAGTCATTTATGTCCTGCTTCTGACCTTCCCACAGGCTCATCCAGCCATAGCAGGCGATGTCTGCGATGGTATAGGCATCACCGGCGAGGAAGGCGTTGTCCGCCAACTGGCGGTCAGCGACACCGTAGAGACGACTTGTCTCCTTTATATAGCGTTCCTGCGCGTAGGGGATTTGCTCAGGCGCGTACTTCACGAAGTGGTGGTTCTGGCCGAGCATGGGGCCGACCCCGCCCATTTGCCACATGAGCCACTGATTGATGATGCTGCGCTCACGGTGGTTCTGGCCGTAGAACTGGCCACTCTTCTCCGCGAGGTAGATCAGGATCGCCCCGCTTTCGAACAAAGCCAGCGGCTGGCCGTCTGGACCATCGTGATCCACGATTGCCGGGATGCGGTTGTTCGGAGAAATGGCGAGGAACTCAGGCCGATGCTGCTCACCCTTGCCGATGTCGACCGGATGGGCGGTGTACTCCAGTCCGGTTTCCTCGAGCATAATCTGCGGCTTCCAGCCGTTGGGGGTGGGCGCGGTATAAAGGTCGATCATTTGGCTGCTTCTCTCCGTCGGTGTCTGTCACGTAAATGGTGACCCGTGGCACTCAGCGCCAGAGCAACCAAGCCGTGCAAAGCGAATTTCTTTTCGCCTAAGCCAGAGCAAGCGCCCGGAAATCATTGACGTTGGTCCCCGTCGGACCGGTGATCAATGCATCACCAAGGGCCTCGAACAGGCTGTGGGCATCATTCGAGGCCAGCATGGCGTCGGGGTCAAGCCCGGCCGCACGCGCCCGCGCCCAACTGGTGCTATCGCAAAAGGCCCCCGCGTTGGGGGCGTTGCCATCCTGCCCATCCGTGTCTGCCGCGAGGAAAGTCCAGCCCGGCACCCCGTCGAGCACCTGCGCCAGCCGGGCTGCAAACTGCACGTTGCGCCCGCCGCGACCGGAGCCCGTCACACGAACGTCGACCTCGCCCCCCATCAGCCAGACCTGCGCTCGTCCCGCCGGCCGCCGGCGCACGCGCTCGGCGAGCATCAGGGCGTTATCGTCTGCCAGCCCGACCTGTGCATCGGCGGTGATGCTGGCGTCGTGGCCCCGTGTCAACAAGGCCTGCTCCGCAGCCTGCAGCGACAGTGGCCCCGACGCGATAATGCGGTAGTCCGCCTGAAACGCCTGCGCCGGGGGCTGAGCCCGCAGCCAGTCCTCCAGCGGCGCGCTCAGCGCGTCGTACCGACCCAGCAGTTCGAGGGCCTCCGTCGCCCCGGTCGGGTTCGGCACCGTTGGGCCGGAACCAATCGACACCGGGTCATCGCCGACCACATCGGAAATGGCGAGGGTGGAAACCTGCCCCGGACAGGCCTGCGCCAGTCCCCCGCCCAACAGCGGCGACAGCGCCCTTCGCACCGTATTCAGCGCATGGATATCGGCGCCGCCGTTGAGCAGCGCCCTCGTCCCTGCCTGCAGAACGTCCGGTGCCGGTCCGTCCTCGACCGCGAGCAACAAACTCGACGCCCCGCCGGAAAGCAGGAACAGCACCGGCGCGCCGGCCTGAACCGCCGCCACTGCCGCCAGCAGGCGAGAGGCAGACACCGCCCCTCTTTCATCCGGGTAAGGGTGAGACGCCGTCGCAACCGGCAGCGCTATCAGGCTTGAAGCCGCCGCCGAGCCGTGCGGGGCAACCACCAGACCGTTCAGGCCTTCGGAACCCCAGGCTGCCTCAACGGCTTCGGCCATGGGGACGGCGGCTTTGCCGACGGCAAACACGTAGGCCTGACCCGCCGGGCGCGGCGGCAAATGCTGTGTAAGGATGCGGCTGGGGTGGGCCGCCGCAACCGCGGCGTCAAAGGCGTGGCGAAGGTCCTCGCGGATCGCCGTCACGAGGCCAGCTGGGCCGTGACTTCGATTTCGACCTTCATATCGTCGTTGAGCAATTGGCAGACGATCATGGTCGCCGCCGGGCGGATCTTGGAGAAATACGAGCCCACAAGCCGGAACACGGCATCGCCATAGGCCTGATCGGTGATGTAGTAGCGCGCACGGACCACGTCTTCGAGGCTTGCCCCGGCATCGGCCAGCGCCTTGCTGATGGTTTCCATGCAGTTGCGCGCCTGCTCGGTCACGTCCTCGGGCATTGTCATGGTCGCGTAGTCGTAACCGGTGGTCCCGGCGACGTGGACAAAGTCGCCCATGCGGACGGCTCGGGAATAGCCGGCGACAGTTTCGAAAGGCGAACCGGTGGAAATATTGAGGCGTTCGGTCATGGTGATCGTCCCTGCGCGCTAGCCGAGTTTCTGGTTGATCAGCTTGTTGACAACAGCCGGATTGGCCTGCCCGCCGGTCGCTTTCATGACCTGCCCGACAAACCAGCCCTTGAGCTTCGGGTTCTCCTTGGCCTTTTCGACCTGTGCGGGGTTCGCCGCAATGATCTCGTCGAGGGCGGACTCGATCGCACCTTCATCCGAAATCTGCTTGAGCCCCTGCTCGTCGATGATGGCCACCGCCGATTTGCCGGTTTCGAACATGCTGGCAAAGACGTCCTTGGCCGTCCGACCGGAAATGGTGCCTTCGGAGATCGCCTCGATGAGCCCACCGAGGCTGTCCGCCGAGATGGGGGAGTCGGCCAGATCGGTACTCGCCTTGTTCAGCGCGCCGAACAGCTCGCCCATGACCCAGTTCGCGGCAAGCTTGGCGTCGCGGCCCTTAGCCACGGCCTCAAAGAAATCGCCTGTTTCCTTCTCCGCCACCAGAACCCCGGCATCATAGGCCGACAGGCCGTATTCAGCCTGAAACCGCGCCCTCTTCTCATCAGGCAGTTCAGGCAGATCGGACGCCAACGCATCAACGAAGCCCTGTTCCAGCTGCAGCGGCAGCAGGTCGGGGTCAGGGAAGTAGCGGTAGTCGTGCGCTTCTTCCTTTGAGCGCATCGACCGGGTCTCGCCCTTGCTAGGGTCATAGAGCCGTGTTTCCTGCACGACCGCACCGCCGCCTTCGAGCAGCTCGACCTGACGCCGCGCCTCGAATTCAATCGCCTGCCGGATGAAGCGGACCGAGTTGACGTTCTTGGTCTCGGTCCGGGTGCCCAGCTCGGTCGAGCCGACCGGACGCACAGAGACATTAACGTCTGCCCGCATCGACCCCTGCTCCATATTGCCGTCGCAGGTGCCCAGATAGCGCAGGATCGAGCGCAGCTTGGTCATATAGGCCGAGGCTTCATCACCACCGCGGAGGTCGGGCTTGGAGACGATCTCCATCAGCGCCACGCCGGTCCGGTTGAGGTCGATGAACGACCTGTGCGGGTCCTGATCGTGGATCGACTTGCCCGCATCCTGCTCAAGGTGGATGCGCTCGATGCCGATGGTGCGGCTCTCGCCGTCTTCGAGGTCGATGGTCAGCTCCCCCTCGCCCACGATCGGGTGATAGAGCTGGGAAATCTGATAGCCCTGCGGCAGGTCGGCGTAAAAGTAGTTCTTGCGGTCGAAGACGCTGTAGAGGTTGATCTCGGCCTTGATGCCAAGACCCGAACGCACGGCCTGTCGCACGCATTCCTCGTTCAGCACGGGCAGCATGCCCGGCAATGCGGCATCGACCAGCGCAACGTTATGGTTGGGCGCCTTGCCGAAGGTGGTCGAGGCCCCGGAAAACAGCTTGGATTCAGACAGCACCTGCGCATGGACTTCCATGCCGATGACAATTTCCCACTCGCCGGTCTGGCCCTTGATGGTCTGTGCCATGTCTTCAGTCTCCCTAGGCCATCAGCTGCGGGGTGGCGGTAAAGCCAGCCGCGTCTTCCAATGCCTGCGCCACGCGCAGCAAACCCTCTTCGTCAAAGGGCCGACCCAGCAACTGGACACCCAGCGGCAGGCCATCCGACGACAGCCCGGCGGGCAGTGAGATCCCGGGAATGCCCGCCATCGAAGCCGGCACCGTGAAGACGTCATTCATGTACATCTCGACGCCGCTTGGCTCCTCGGTGATGCCGAAAGCCGCGCTCGGGGTGGTGGGGGTCAGGATCGCATCGACCTGCTCGAAGGCTTCGGTGAAGTCGCGAGCAATCAGCGAGCGCACCCGGCGGGCCTTGTTGTAGTAGGCGTCGTAGTAGCCTGCGGAAAGCACGTAGGCGCCGATCATAATCCGCCGCTGGACCTCTGCACCGAAGCCTTCGCCCCGGGTGGTGGCGTACATGTCCTCGAGGCTGGAGAACTCCGGCAGGCCATCGGGCGCATCGGCGCGGAAGCCATAGCGCACACCATCATAGCGGGCGAGGTTCGAAGACGCCTCCGCAGGCGCGACGATATAATAGGCCGGTAGGGCCGAATGGGTGTGGGGCAGGGAAATCTCGACGACTTCAGCACCCTGATCACGGAGCCATTGCGCCGACTGCTGCCAGAGCTGCTCGATTTCGGCGGGCATCCTGTCGACGCGGTATTCGCGTGGCAGGCCGATCTTCAGCCCCTTCACGCCAGCGCCCAGCTCAGCGGTATAGTCCGGCACCGGGGTATCGACCGAGGTGGTGTCCTTGGCGTCGAAACCCGCCATCGACCCCAGAAGGATCGCACAATCCTCGACCGAGCGCGCCATGGGTCCGGCCTGATCCAGCGAAGAGGCGAAGGCCACGATGCCCCAGCGCGAACACCGGCCGTAGGTCGGCTTTAGCCCGGTGATGCCGCAGAACGCAGCGGGTTGACGGATCGAACCGCCGGTATCGGTACCGGTTGCACCCAGACACAGGCGCGCAGCTACGGCCGAGGCCGAGCCACCGGAAGAGCCGCCGGGCACCAGCTGCATGTCCGGCTTTGACGCCGACTGCCAGGGGTTAACCACGTTGCCGTAGTAAGAGGTCGTGTTCGACGAGCCCATGGCGAATTCATCGAGGTTGAGCTTGCCGAGGAACACCGCGCCGTCGCGGAGCAGGTTGGTGGTCACGCTGCTTTCATAGGTCGGCACAAAGCCCTGCAGGATCTTCGACGCGGCCGTGGTCTGGACCCCTTCGGTGCAGAACAGATCCTTGATGCCGAGCGGGATACCCAGCAGCGGCGCGTCTTCGCCGCCCTTGCGCTTGGCATCAGCCTGATCAGCGGCTTCCAGCGCGAGATCCGGCGTGGGCGTGATGAAGGCACCGAGGTCGCTGCGCTCGTCCATGGCGTCGACACACGACTGCGTCAACTCGCGGGCCGAGAATTCACCCTTGGCGAGACCGGCGCTCGCCGCGGCAATGGTCAGACGGTTGAGTTCTGTCATCCTACGGCCCTCACTCTACAACCTTGGGCACGGCGTAGAAGTCCGTGACCCGGTCCGGGGCGTTGGCAAGGATCCGCTCAGGCTCGTCGCCAGCGGTCACCGCGTCCTTCCGCATGCGGGCGGTCGCGCCGACGACGGAGGTCAGGGGATCGACGTCGCTGGTATCGATGGCGTCCAGCTGTTCGACGAAGCCTAGAATGGCGGACAGTTCGCCGGCGAGGCGGTCCTTGTCCGCGTCGGCAACGGTCAGCCGTGCGAGGCGGGCTGCCTGCTCGACAGTTTCTCGGGTGATGCTCATAGGTGGCGTTGTCTCGGGAAATGATGTCTATCTGTTTGAAATCTTGGTAGCAGCGTGACTATGAGCGATCAACAACCGCCCGCCACAAACAAGGCCCGAAGCTTTCAGGAAGTCGATCTGGCAGCTATGCGCCAGACACTCAGCCCGGGCGACCGGGTGATCGGAATCGACTTCGGCGACCGCAAAATCGGGCTGGCCATCTCCGACGGCATGCGCTCGGTCGCCTCCCCCGTTGAAACCCTGGTGCGCGGCAAGAAATTCGCCGACGACGTGCCCCGCCTGCAGCAGATATTCGAAGAGCGCGACGTTCGGGCGATCGTGCTGGGCTGGCCGCTGCAGATGGACGGAATGCCCGGCCCACGCTGTCAGGCGACCATTGCTTTCGCCCGCAACCTGCGCACGTTGGCCGGGATCGACCTGCCGACACTGCTGTGGGACGAGCGCCTGACCTCCAGAATGGTCGAGAAGTTTCTGATCGGCGACATGGACATGACCCGGGGCAAGCGGCGCAAGATCGTCGACCAGATGGCGGCCGTGGTGATCCTGCAATCGGCCCTCGATGCCCTCTGAGCGTGCCGCGCATCGCTCGCTTCTATCTTTAGGTTGATATTTTTTTATTTTGTTCTACTCAGGGTTATTGGCCCTGCTCGCAACCCGCTCCATCGATCCCTCCGAACGCGGCGCCTGGCTACGCCTGATCCGCACCCGACGGGTGGGGCCGCATAGCTTCTGGTCGCTGCTGGATCGCTTTGAAACGGCACAGGCGGCACTCGCAGCCCTGCCCGAGCTCTCGCGGCAAGGCGGCGCTAAGCAACCGCTGCAGCCCTTTGCCGCCGATCTGGCAGAGCAGGAATATCGCGCCCTTCGCGATCTCGGCGGGCATCTGCTGGTTGCCGTGGATGGGGTGTTCCCACCACTGCTTCGGCAAATCAATGATCCGCCGCCGGTGCTCTCTGTGCGCGGCAACCCCGACCTGCTGGCCCGGCCCTCGGTCGCCATGGTTGGCGCTCGCAACGCCTCAACCAACGGCCAGCGTTTCGCCGCTGCGCTTGCGCAGAGCCTGAGCGCCGAGGGTTTCAGCCTGACCTCCGGACTGGCGCGGGGGATCGATGCAGCCGTTCACCACGCCACAGTCGAGGACGGCCAGACGGTCGCCGTTGTTGCCGGCGGGGTCGACATCATTTACCCGCGTGAACATGGGGAGCTGTACCAGCACCTGATCGACCGCGCGGTGGCCGTGGCCGAGATGCCGCTGGGGATGCAGCCCACCGCGCGCCACTTCCCGCACCGGAACCGCATCATCGCCGGGATCGCGGTGGCGACGGTGGTGGTCGAAGCCGCCAAGCGCTCGGGCTCGCTGATCACCGCGCGCTATGCCGCCGACTTCTCCCGCGAAGTCTGTGCAGTTCCCGGCAATCTACTCGACCCCCGCGCGGCTGGCACCAACCAGCTGCTCCGCGACGGGGCCGCCTTGGTTTGTTCGGCTCAGGACGTGCTCGACTGCCTGCCGCCAGTGCAGACGCTCCACGAGCCCAAGACGGTCAAACCCAGCGCTCAACCGCTGACCAAACTCGCCGATGATGACGTCCGTGCAGCCCGGGATTCCTTGCTCAAATGTCTGGGACCGACGCCGTGTAGCATTGACGAACTCTTTCGTGAGTGCCAAGTACCGGCGCGATTGGGCGCGGCGGCTCTGGTAGAGCTGGAGCTGGGCGGCACCGTCGAACGAACGGCGGGCAACCTGGTATGTCGCCTCATTTAACCTAGCGATTGCAGGGGCTTAGCGTGCGCCACACACCCTGCTGTGACCGGAGAGCAGATGAGCGTCGTCGTCGTTGAGTCCCCTTCCAAGGCTAAAACCATCAACAAGTACCTCGGTTCTGATTTCGAAGTTTTTGCGAGTTTCGGACACATCCGTGATCTGCCTGCCAAAGATGGCTCTGTCGATCCGGACAAGGATTTCGAGATGTCCTGGCTGGTCGAGGCGGATAGCAACAAGCGGCTCAAGGACATCGAAAAGGCGCTCAAAAATCACGACCAGCTGATCCTTGCCACCGACCCCGACCGCGAAGGCGAAGCAATCTCTTGGCACATCATGGATGAGCTGGAGAAGCGCGGAAAGCTCAAGGGCAAGGACGTCAAGCGCGTGGTCTTCAACGAGATCACCAAGACGGCCGTCAAAGACGCCTTCCAGCACCCCCGCATGGTCGATCAGGATCTGGTCGACGCCTACATGGCCCGGCGCGCGCTGGACTATCTGGTCGGCTTCAACCTCTCCCCCATCCTTTGGCGCAAGCTGCCGGGTTCCCGCTCCGCCGGCCGGGTGCAGTCCGTCGCGCTGCGGCTGATTTCAGAACGTGAAGCCGAGATCGAAACCTTCGTGCCGGTCGAATACTGGGACGTGATCGCCACGCTGAACGATGGCAAGTCGCAGCAACTGGCCGCGCGCCTGACACAGCTCGACGGCAAGAAGCTCACCAAATTCAGCCTCGGGGATGAGGCATCGGCCACCGCCGCGAAGGCCGTGGTTGAGAACGCCTCCACCCTGCGCGTGCTGGACATCGAGCAGAAGCAGCGGCGCCAGAACCCGTCACCGCCGTTCACCACTTCGACCCTGCAGCAGGAAGCCAGCCGCAAGCTCGGGTTCTCCGCCGCCCACACCATGCGCGTGGCGCAAAAACTCTATGAAGGCATGGAAATCGGCGGCGAGACCGTCGGCCTGATCACTTACATGCGGACCGACGGCGTCCAGCTGTCCAAGGAAGCGCTGGACAGCGCCCGGGACTTGATCGCCAGCGACTACGGCACCGCTTACATGCCCGAAAACCCGCGCTTCTATAAATCCAAGGCCAAGAACGCGCAGGAAGCCCACGAGGCCATCCGCCCGACCCTGCTCTCGCGCAAGCCCGACGACGTTGCCAAGGTGCTCGATAAGGATCAGCTGCGGCTCTACGCGCTGATCTGGAAGCGGACCATCGCCTGTCAGATGTCGGCAGCGGTCTTTGACCAGGTTGGTGTAGATATCGACGTAGACACAGGCGCTGCCCAGCTCCGCGCCACGGGCTCGGTGCTGGCTTTTGACGGCTTCATCAAGGTCTATCAGGAAGGCCGCGATGACAGCGCGGATGATGAGGATGAACAGCGCCTGCCACGGCTGGAACAGGGGCAGCTGCTGAACCGGGAAGGTGTCAAGGCCGAACAACACTTCACCGCCCCACCGCCACGCTACAGTGAAGCCACGCTGGTCAAGAAGATGGAAGAGCTCGGCATTGGCCGGCCCTCGACCTACGCCTCGATCATCTCGGTGCTGCAGGATCGCGAGTACGTGCGCCTCGTCCAGCGTCGTTTCATCCCCGCCGAGCGCGGACGGGTGGTCGTCGCCTTCCTGTCGAACTTCTTCCGGCGCTATGTCGAGTACGATTTCACCGCCGACCTTGAAGAACAGCTGGACGATATTTCCGGCGGTCGTCTGGCGTGGAAAAAGGTGCTGAACGCTTTCTGGACCGACTTCCACAAGCTGATCGAGGAAACCCAGGAGCTGCGGATTTCCGAGGTGATCGACGCGCTCGACGATACGCTGGGCGAACACTTCTTCCCTAGCCACAAGGAAGATGGCACGCCGCTGAATTTCGACCCGCGCAAATGTCCGTCCTGCGACGATGGCCGGCTGTCGCTGAAATTCGGCAAGACCGGCGGCTTCATCGGCTGCAACAACTACCCGACCTGTCGCTTCACCGACCAGCTGACCCGCGGCAACACCGAACGCCCGCGCGAAGCCCCGAAGGACGACGAGCCGCTGGGTGCCGATCCGGCCACGGGCCTGAGCATCTTCCTTAAAAAGGGCCCCTACGGCTGGTACGTGCAACTCGGCACGCCCGATGACGCCGACCAGGGCAAGAAGCCCAAGCGCGCCTCCCTGCCCAAGGGTATGGAGCCATCCGACGTCACCCTCGATAAGGCGGTCGACCTGCTGGCCCTGCCCCGCGATGTCGGCGAGCACGAAGGTGAAATGGTGACTGCCGGTATCGGTCGCTTCGGTCCTTTCGTGAAGAAGGGTTCGACCTACGCCAACATTCCCAAGGACGAGAGCGTGCTGGAGATCGGCCTGAACCGGGCCGTGGCGCTGATCGTCGAGAAGCAGAGCAAGATGAAAGGCGGCGGGGCCGCTGCCGGCACCGAGCTGGGTAAGCACCCCAAGGACGAGAAGCCTATCACCCTGCACGACGGCCGCTATGGCCCCTACGTCAAGCACGGCCGGACCAATGCGACCTTGCCCAAGGGCAGCGACCCCAAGGCGGTAACGCTCGAAGAGGCCATCGCCCTGATCGACGCTAAAAAAGGAAAAAAGACGCCTGCGAAAAAATCCGCTAAGAAGTAGCGGCAGGATTATGCGAACCCGATCGGCTGCCCGAGCAGGGCAGCTGGTCCGCGATCTGTTCCAGGCCTCTCATTTTCAGGTGCACCCTGTCCTCTATGGCAAAATCAAAGCGTGACGCGGCGAGCCCGGATACCGGCCACCTTGACCGGCAAGCGATCCTCGACTTCGTCCGGCAAAATCCAGAGCAGGCCAATAAGCGCGCGATCGCCAAGCATTTCGGCATCAAGGGCGGCGCGCGGGTCTGGCTCAAGACCCTGCTGAAGCAGCTGGAGCGCGATGGCCTGATCGAGGCGAGTGCGCCCAAGTCTCGCTGGAACCGGCAGTCGTTGCCCGGCGTCCTGCCGCTGGAAATCCTTGCCCCGGATCAGGACGGCGACGTGACCTGCCTGCCCATCGAGCGGGACTTTCGCGGTGCGCCGCCCCGCATTTACCTCGCTGAAGGCACGCTGGAGACGGCGCCCGCACCCGGCGATCGGGTGCTGGCAAAGATTGAACCCGGCGAAGAAGGCAGCTTCCTCGCACGCCCGTTCAAGACCCTGCCCCGCCCCCGGCTGGATATCATTGTCGGCGTGGTCGAGGCTGGTGACACAATCCGACCCACCGACAAGCGGATCAAAAACGACTTCGTCATCCGCGAGGAGGACCGCGAGGCAGCCGAACCGGGCTCGCTGGTCCGGGCCGAAATCATGGGAACCGGGCGGCTGGGTCTGCTCCGCGCCCGCATCCTTGAAGTTCTGGGAAAGCAGGACGATGTCGGGGCGATTTCGCTGGTCTCTGCCGCAGAACACCAGCTGCGGCTGAACTTCCCCGACGCGGCCCTCGAAGAAGCCGCTGCTGCCGGCCCCGTCACCGAAGACAGACGCACGGACTTCCGCGACATGCAGCTGGTGACCATCGACGGGGCTGATGCCCGTGACTTCGACGATGCAGTCTGGGCCGAGCGGCTCGCCGACGACGCTGGCTTCCACATTCTGGTCGCCATTGCCGACGTGGCACACTACGTGAGGCCGGATTCCGCGCTGGACCGCGAAGCCAAGCTCCGCGGTAACTCCTGCTACTTTCCGGACCGGGTCCTGCCCATGCTGCCCGAGGCGCTGTCCAACGGGTGGTGCAGTTTGGTGCCGCACGAAGATCGCGGCTGTCTGGTCGCGGACATGCGTATTGATATGGAGGGTCGACTGACCCACCGGCGCTTTCGGCGCGGGATCATGCGCTCGGCGGCGCGACTGACCTACGAACGGGTCGAAGCCGCGCTCAAGGGTGCGCCAGATGAAGAGCTTGCACCGCTGGTCGAGCCACGGCTGATCCCCTTGCGCGACGCCTTCGAAGTGCTTCTGGCGGCCCGGGAGCGGCGCGGGGCGCTGGACCTCGACGTGCCCGAACGCGTCATCGAGCTGTCGGAGGACAAGCGCGAGGTGGTCGATATCCGCCCGCGCGAGCGACTGACCTCGCACCACATCATCGAAGAGATGATGATCCTCGCCAATGTCGCAGCCGCCGAGGCCCTCGAAGCGGTCGAGCAGTCGGTCATGTACCGCGTCCACGACCACCCTGACCCGATCAAGCTTGAGCACCTCGCCAACCTGCTCGAAGGCACCCCGGCCAGCCTCGCCCGCGGGGTCCGGCTGACCGCCGGGCAGCTCAACGGCATCCTCAAGCGGGTCGAAGGCGAGGACTATGCGCCGATGATCAACGAAGCGGTGCTGCGCAGTCAGGCCCAGGCCGTCTACGCACCCCGCAATATCGGTCACTTTGGGCTGGGCCTGCGCAGCTATGCCCACTTCACCAGCCCCATCCGCCGCTATGCCGACCTAACCGTGCACCGGGCGCTGATCGAGGCCTTCGGGCTGGGCGTCGGCGGTCAGGCGCTGGGCGCCTCCGACGCACCGATCCCGCTGGGCGAGCAGATTTCCGAGTGTGAGCGGCGGGCGGCCTACGCCGAACGCAGCGCCAAGGACCGCTNCCTCGCCGCCTACCACGCCAACCANGTCGGGCAGGTGTTCGAGGCCCGGGTCAGCAGCGTTACCAAATTTGGGCTCTTCGCCGAACTCGATCCCTCCGGCGCGCATGCGCTGGTGCCCATGGGCCTGCTGCCCGATGACCGCTATGACTTCGACGCCAGCCAGTCCCGGCTNGAGGGGCGCCGCTGGGGGCGGGTGTTCTCGCTGGCCCAGCGGCTGAGCCTGCGGCTGGTGGAGGCTGATGGCCTGACCGGCTCACTGGTGGCCGAAGTGGTGGGTGAAATCGAGCCTTCGTCCTTCGAAAGTCTGCGCCCCGAGTCCCAGAAGTCGCGGAGTAAGTCCGCCGCAAAATCGACCAGAAAGAAGTCTAATGCCAGACGGAAATACCAGCGTCGGTGAAGNAACCAGCACCGGGCCGCAGAAAGGCGCCTGCAGGTGCGCATAAGACTCGCCGTATGAGGCAAAGGCGACTCTAACCGCTATGGTTGGATCGTATTTTAAGGATTTGTTGATGCCCGCGAACCCATTCCGGTTTGTCCTCCGCGCCTTGCCCCAGATGCTCGGATCACTGCTGATGCTGGTGCTGATTGGCTGTGACTCGCAGATGGTCACTGCACGCTTTGCCGAGGCGCAGGCACAGACCAACTCGGGCATTATCATGCCAGACGAACTCCGCGCAGCGCTGGAAGAGGCCCTGCCCCCGGCAGACGAGGCCACGCGACCGATCCCTGACGCCGACGAAGCCTTTCTCTACGGGGTCGGCATCGGCGCCATTCAGGAGCTCTACGTCGAAGCCTACCACCCGCGCGAAATCGCCATGGCGGGGCTGGAACGGCTGGGTAATCAGGCTGATTTCAGCCTGTCTTCAGCCGATGGTCAGACCGTGATTGAAGGCCCGGGGGGCAAAGCGACCTTCGACGAGCCGGTCGGCGACTACTATCTCGAATGGGGCCTGCACTCGGCCTTCATCNCCATGCACATGCTGACCTCCAGCGAACGCATCCGGCGCATCCCCCAGACCCAGCGCGAATCCTTTATCTTCGACGGCTACATGGGGCTGCTCGACGGTGTTTCGATTTACCTGCCCGCAGCCGAAGCGGAAATGTTCCGTGATGACGTGTTCGGCTTTGGGGGTCTGGGCATCCTGATCGCTTACGAGGAAAATGGCATTCGGGTGCGCGAAGTCATCGTCGGTGGCCCAGCGGACCGAGCGGGTGTGATGCAGGGAGACCTGCTCACCCATATCGGCGGACGGCGGATCACGGGTCGCATGAGCGAAGATTTTGTGCTCGGCCTGCTGCGCGGTCCTGTCGGTTCCACGGCAAGGGTGATGATCCAGCGCGATGGCAAGACCCTGCGACGCGCGGTAATCCGGGAGATCGTTGCCTTGCCCTCGCTGCGCGGTGAGATGGTCGGCGATGTCGCCGTGATCCAGATGGCGGTGTTCTCAGAGCAATCCACGGCCGAGTTCATGAGCGTGGTTCAGGACCTGCGGGAGGAGCACCCTGCGAGCTGGTTGATCGACCTTCGGGAAAACCCCGGCGGCCTGAAAACGGTGGCGCAGGAAATTGCCGATCTCGTGGTCGGCGAAGGCCCGATCCTGGTNTCGGCCGGCCGTGACGTANACAACAAGTCAACCGTGACCGCTGCACCCAACGACGTGCTGCTGGGGGCGCCGCTGCTGGTGCTGATCAACGGCAACTCGGCGAGCGCATCGGAAATCCTTGCCTCGGCCGTTCAGGACAACGGTCGCGGGATCGTTGTTGGCTCGACCTCCTTCGGCAAAGGCTCGATCCAGACCAGCTTCGACCTGCCAAACGGCGCGCTGATGACCGTCACGTCTGGTGCGTTTTTCGCGCCCTCCGGTGCACCGCTGAACAAGACCGGCGTTACTCCGAACGTCTGCTTTACCGACCGGAAGACCGGGAAGGTGATCNATGATTTCCGCGGTGAAAGCCCGGATATCGCCGCACTGCGCGCGCGGGCGCTGCTCGCCCGGGACAGCGCAGATATGGATGACTACCGCGAAGTGTGCCCGCCGACAGAGCGCTACACGGAGGACGATGCCGACCTCGCGCTCGAGCTGGCCCAGGACGTCGAGGCCTACCACCGCATCCTTTCAGCCAGCGCAAGCCTGTCATCCCTGCGCTAGACGCGCTTGACTCACCGTCGCTGGCGTTTACGGTGCGCCCCAATTTGTTGAAACAAGGAGCTCCGGGCCATGGCTAAACCCGCTAGCGTGCTCATCAAGATGGTCAGCACGGCCGACACCGGTTACTTCTACGTGAAGAAGAAGAACACCCGTACTTCCACTGAAAAGCTGGAAATGCGCAAATACGATCCCGTTGCTCGCAAGCACGTCGTCTTCAAAGAATCGAAGATGAAGTAAGCGTCGAGTGACACTCAAAAGACCCGGAAAGGGGCGGTGCCAAAGCGGCAACCGCCCCTTTTNTTTTCTCATCCCACGGCAACATGAGTAGAAACCGACCGCAGGACAGGAGACCAGAGCCCTGCACGCCAGCCCCGACCATCGCCTGTGCCGAAGCTGCCTGACGCTAGACCCGCCGGGGACCAGCGAGAGCCGATGCGGCGCCTGCGGCAGTGCCCGCGTGGTNCGGCACGCGGAGCTGACCACCCTCGCCCTCGCCCATATCGACTGCGACGCCTTCTACGCGGCCGTTGAAAAGCGCGATGATCCGTCGATCCGCCACCGCCCGGTGATCGTCGGCGGCGGTCAGCGCGGGGTTGTGACCACGGCCTGCTATCTTGCGCGGATACAGGGCGTGCGCTCGGCCATGCCGATGTTCAAGGCCCGGCAGCTCTGCCCACAGGCGGTGATCATCAAGCCCGACATGGCCAAGTACCGCGAAACCGGCATGGCCGTGCGAGAGCACTTTCGCGCNTTGACCAGCAACGTCGAACCGCTCTCGATCGACGAGGCCTTTCTGGACCTCAGCGGGGTTCTCGAGACAGGGCGAATCCCAGCGCTGGAGCTGGCCCGGCTGGCGCAGAATGTCCAGGATCAGGAGGGTATCACCATCTCGGTCGGTCTGTCGCACAACAAGCTGCTGGCCAAGATCGCCTCGGACCTCGACAAGCCCGACGGCTTTGCGGTGCTGGGTCGGGCCGAAGCCGCTGACTTTCTCGCCGACAAGCCGGTCAAGCTGATCTGGGGCGTGGGACCGGCCACCGCCAAGCGGATGCACGACCTGGGCATCTCCCGCATCGGGCAGCTGCGCGCCTTCCCGCGCGAGGACATGACCCGGCTGTTCGGGCGCTTCGGCGACCGCCTCTATGACTTTTGCCGGGGCGAGGACCCGCGGCGGGTGCGAGAGGGCCGGGCTTCCAAGTCGGTCAGCTCGGAAACAACGCTGTCGGCAGACACGGGCGAACTGGCCGCCCTGACCCGCGTTGTCGAGCGGCTCTCCCACCGGGTCGGCGAGCGGCTGGCGCGGTACGAGCTGGGCGGCCGACGGGTGACCCTGAAGCTGAAGACCTCGGATTTTGAGATTCTGACCCGCAGCCAGACGCTGGAAGGGTACACGGCGGATGCGCGGGTCCTGTTCTCCGTTGCCCAGAGATTGCTTTCGCAGGAAGTCCGCCGACAGCCGCTGCAGACCTACCGCCTGCTCGGGGTCGGCGTGGCTGAATTCGACAACAGCGGGGAAGACGCGGCCAGCGGCGAAAGCATCGATGCCGAAAACGACTAGTCGAAGAACGCCTGCGACCAGCCGACGTACATGGGGTCGCGCTGCCCCCGTCCATGGAACCCGACGTGTCCCCCGGTCCGGGTCAGGACCGGGCTAAGCCTCGGGTTCTTCGCCCATGGNACAGCCCGGTNAGGCTCGATATCGATCCAGGGGTCGTCAGCGGCAGAAACCACCAGACAGGGTATGCGGGCGTCGGGCAGGAACTGCTGGGCCGAGTTGGCGAGATAGTATTCGTTGGCTGAGCCATAGCCATGGTCCGGCGCGGTNAAATNCTCATCCAGCTCGCCGATGCTTTCAATCCGGCGCAAATGGGCGATCTCGGCCTGCGTCCTGCCCGGCTGCATTGGCCCGAGGCGACGAATCTTCCGCACCATGTAGATNGAATAGATGAAGTTGCGCCGCCGTGAAAACCGGTTGGCGGTCGCAACCAGATCGATGGGCGCCGACACAGAGGCGATGCGATGGTGGTCGGCGGCCTCGATGAAGGCGGTTTCGCTCGCCGCCTTGAGCAGCATGTTTCCACCAAGCGAAATCCCGATCCACGCCAGCTTGCCCGTATCGGCGCGCGCAGCCAGCGCCGCAGCGATGGCTTCCAGATCCGTGGTGAAGCCCGCGTGNTAGTTGCGCTGGCACAGCGGTCGCGACGACCCCGCACCGCGCAGGTTCATCCTGACCACCGGATGGCCTTGCCGTGCAAAGGCGCCCGCGAGCACCCGCATATAACCCCGGTCGAGATCACCCATCATGCCGTGCAGCAGGACCACCGTTGGCCGTTCCAGCCCGGCCGATTTACCGCTGCCGGGCTGGCACAGGCGCTCCCCGGTCAGCACGTCACCGGACCCGTCCAGCGTCGCGATCTGCAGNGCTTCGTCCTCCAGGTCATCGAGACTGACCCTTGGCGGCGACAGCACAGCCGCCATGGTCTGCAGGTCGCCACCGAACCAGGGCGCGCGTGGGGGGAAATCGGCATCAAAGGCGGTTTGGCTCATCCAGCAGATCCGAGCAGGGTTTCGAGACGATCGGCGACCAGCGTGGCGGTGCTCTGCCCCGAAGACAAGGCCAGCGTCGCAAGTGCCCGGCTCTGTGCCTCCACCTGTTGCCGGCGTGCGGTGTCATCGCGCAGCAGGCACCCGACGTCTGCCGCCAGCAGCTCGGCCCGCGCATCGTGCTGCAGGCGCTCGGGCATGACATCGGCCTGCGCCAGAATGTTGATCAGGCTGAAGTGATGGAGCGTCGTCTGCCGCTGGATCGCCTGAAACGTCGCTGACGACAGGCGGTAGGTGATGACCCCGGCGACCCCGGCTCGGGCCAGTTCCAGCGCCACAGTGCCCGAGGCGGCCAGCGCGACCGAGGATCGCGCGAAGGCGGCGGCCTTATCCTCCGGGCGGAACAGGAATTCGATCGGCGTGGGCCAGTCTGCCATCCGCCGGGTGACGAAGCTGNGCGTCGTTTCCACCGTCGGCACCAGACAGCGCAGGTGCGGGTTCTCTGGCAGAAGTCTGGCCACCGTTTCCCGGAACAGCGGGATCAGCGGACGGACTTCGGTCATCCGGCTTCCGGGNAGCAGCAGCAGGGTATCAGGCTGACGCGCGGTATCGGGTACGGGACGGTCAAGGATGGGGTGACCGACAAAGTGGGCGCAGAGCCCCTCAGCCTCGAACAATGGCGGTTCGAAGGGAAACAGACACAGGACTTCATCGANAAAGGCGGCCATCTTTCCGGCGCGCTCGGGCTTCCACGCCCAGACTGTGGGGGCAACCAGATGCACCAGCTTGCCGCTGTAGCCCCGCCCTCGCAGCGCCCGGGCGATGCGCAGGGTCAGATCGGGCGCGTCCACCGTGAGCACCATATCGGGCTGCTCACGGAGCAACCAGCGGGTGATCTGTTCGATCCTGAGCAGCAACCGGGGCAGATGCGGCAGGACCTCCACCACACCGTTGACGGCAAACTCACGAAGTGGAAAGCGGCTTTCCAGTCCAGCGCGGGCCAGTCCCTCCCCGCCAACACCCAGCAGCTCAAGACCCCNGTGCCGCTCGCGCAGCGCTTGGACTGCGGCCTCGGCGATCAGGTCGCCCGACGGTTCACCGGTGAGCACGGCTAGCTTCATGCGTCCACCCCGATCAGGGCCAGACCGTGCCTGTTGGCGAGATCGACCGCGCGGTCACGATCCACCGCGATCGAGGCACCAGCCTCGAAGACCAGCGCCTGCAGGCCCGCCTCGGCTGCCCGAAGCACCGTATCCGGGCCCCAGGCAGGCAGGTCGATGCGCCGATCTTGCTGCGGTTTGGCGGCCTTGAACAGGGTCTTGGGCGCAGGCAGGTCGTTCGAACCTGCGCGTGCGATCAGCGCGTCGGTGCCGCTCTGATCTTCTTCAAACCACTGCGGGGGCGTGCCGCAGGCAATCACAGCCTGCCCTCGGTCCGCNAGCCCCAGAGCCCGGGCGCGGGCCAGACCCGCCGTCCTGAATGCGTCCCCGACGANGGCACCATCACCGGCCAGCACCCCGGCCGGGGTCAGCCAATCCGGGCACAGCGTATTGACGCCGACTACGGCCAAGCNCCGCGCTTCAATAAACTGGATCAGAGCGTCGAGCAGGGCCGAATCGCCTGCGTCGGCGCCAGCGCGGTTTCGGACCCAGCGGCCGCCCTCGTCCAGGTCGGTAAAATCGCGCCTGTTGACTGCGCCGATGAAGCAGAGCGTGTCGCAGCCCGCTGCCTCCGCCGCCGCTGCCAGCCCGGCGATCGAGCCCAGCGGAAAATCACCCGCAGGGCCAACGTGAAAACAGTGGTGAATCTGGTCCGGCAGGCGCGACAGGACTGCCTCCGGCAATGCACCACCCCCCGCGACCAGCCCCAGCCGCATGGCCTAATCGACCGGTCCGGTGAAGCCGCGCCCCTGGGTCGCCTGCGTCAGGAATGTGATCAGGTTCTGGGCCGGCCCATCGCTGGTGAACCCGTTCAGCCGCCGGATTTCTTCGAGCCGCTGTTCGGTGGTCCCCGGCTCGGCAAACAGCGTATCGAGGATATCCTGCAGCTGTCGGCGGACATCACTGTCAAAGCCGTGGCGCTTGAGTCCGACCAGATTGAGCCCNGCGAGATGAGCCCGGGGGCCGGTCACCGTCGTGTAGGGCAGGACGTCGCGCACGATCATCGAATGTGCGCCGACCATGGCGTGCCGACCGATCCGACAGAATTGGTGAACCCCGCTTAGCCCGCCGATAATTGCCGAGTCCTCAACCACCACGTGGCCGCCCAGGCTTACGTGGTTCACCAGGATCACGTCGTCTCCGATTTGGCAGTCGTGAGCAACATGACTTCCGACCATGAACAGCCCCCGGTCACCGACACGGGTAACCCCACCCCCGCCATGNGTGCCGGGCTGCACGGTGACGTATTCGCGGATNACGTTGCGTGCGCCGATCACCAACATNGTGCGCTCGCCCGCGTATTTCTTGTCTTGCGGCGCAGCACCCAGAGAGGCAAAGGGATAGACCTCGGTCTCGTCTCCAAGGCTGGTTTCGCCCTGAATGACCACGTGGGAATGCAGGCTNCAGCCGTCACCCAGCACCACGCCCGGCCCGACATGGCAAAACGGGCCNATGTTTNCATCCTGCCCCAACTGTGCNCCGTCTTCGATCACGGCCGAGGGATGGATACCGAGGTAGGGGGCAATCACGNCGCGCCGTCGTCCTCAATGCCCATGGCGACAAATTCCGCTTCGGAAATCTTGGTTCCCTCAACGTAGCACTCGCCACGGAAGGTGTAGATCAGACCCCGGTTCTTCACGACGTGCACATGCATTTCCAACATACAGCCAGGGGTCACAGGCTTGCGGAACTTGGTCTTGTCCATGGACATGAAATAGACGCCCTTAAGGGTGCGATCATCACCGTCATCGAGCGANCCGAGGATCATCAACCCGGCGGTCTGCGCCATGGCTTCGATCTGCAACACCCCCGGCATCACAGGCATTTTCGGAAAGTGCCCCTGGAAGTACTCTTCGTTGTAGGTGATGCCCTTGTACCCGATCGCCGAGCGCTTTGAGGCCCGACTCCATTCGACCCGATCCACCAGCAGGAACGGATAGCGGTGGGGCAACAATTCCATGATATCNTGAATATNAAGCGAGGGTCGCTCTTCGGGCGGCAGCAAGGGTTCGTCAAGAATATCAGCCATCTTTGGTATCTCCCTTATCGGATCTCGAACTCGCTATCGCGCCCTGGCCAGCGGTTGCCGAAGAGGCATCGAGGTCCTGTTGTTGCGCNAAACGCCGCAGCGTCGCCTGCTCCCGAAGATACTGCCGGTGTTCCTGAGCNGGAACCCCCGAGAGCCTAAGGCCTGCCGGAAACGACTTTGTCACCTGCGACCCGGCCATGACGATGGTCTTTGCGCCGACCCGTAAATGACCTAGGACCGATACCCGGGCTCCGACGATTACATCGTCTTCGAGAATGCCTGATCCAGCAACGCCTGAAAACCCGGCCATNACGCAGCGGCGCCCGATTTGCACGTTGTGGGCGATGAGACAATGGTTGTCGAGCACTGTTCCGGCGCCAATCGTGGTATCCGGCCCTGATCCTCTGTCNACGGTAGCGTTGGCCCCAATCTCCACATCGTCACCGATCANGACCCTGCCGAGCTGGGGGATGCGTTGGTGGCGGCCATTGTCCACGCCGCTGTGGTTAAGGGCCCAGCCGAAGCCACTCTGTCCGATCCGCGCTCCGGGTTTGAAATTCACCCGGTCCCCAATCAGGGCATGGGACAGGCTGACACCGGTTCCAACATGACAGTCTCGACCGAGAACCACGCCCGGGCCAACGCTGACCTGCGCTTCGATCACCGTCCCGGCACCGATTCTTGCCCCGGCGTCGATGGTGACGAAGGCTCCGATGACTACACCCTCGCCTAGCTTCACGTCGCCAGCGACGCGCGCGCTCGGATCAATGACGGTCTCCGTCTTCACTGGTGTGGGATGAAACAGCGCAGCGATCTGCCCGTAACTACGGTAAGGATCCGTAACGACAATNCCGACGGTCTGGGAGGGAACCAATGACATCGCTTCCGCCGACACCAGCACGGCACCCGCTCTCGTCTTTCTCAGCGCGTCTGCGTAGGCCGAATTGTGGAAAAAACTCAGGTGCTGTGGCGTCGCCTCAGAAAGCGGTGCAACATCACTGATCAGCGCGTTGGGATCAGGCTGCTCTGCGCAGACCTCTGGATCAAGACCGAGGTGCGCCAGCACCTTTCCGAGTGAGAAAGGCCCAGCCGCCGTGAAAAACTGCGGATCGGTCAACGCCGCCCCACCTTAGCTGCCGCCCGCAGCCTGCTCAGACTGGATTTCCTCTGGGGTCGGCGCGTTCACAGTGATGTTCAGCTCGGGGATTTGTTGGTTCAGTTCCTGAATCGCCTGCTCTGAGATATCAAAGCCCAACGCAGCAATCACGATCCCGGAATAGTTGAACACTAGGTTCGCACCTCGGTCCGACGCGATNCGGATCACAATTTCCTCAAGTCGGCGCTGCAGTTCTTCCTCGGCAACGCGTCGTGCCTGGATCAGTTTGCGCTGGCGGGCGTTGGCTTCCTGTCGAAGCTGCTGCAGATCACGCTGGGTACGGATCTGCACCTGGCGGAAGGCTTCCTGGTCGATGTCTTCCGCATCCAGTCGTTCCTGGGCGGCACGCAGATTGGCCGCAAGTTCCTTGTTCAGAGCGGTCAGCTCGTTTTCCCACTCCGTCTGGAGCTCGAGCAGNTGCGCGCCCAGCGTCGTCATGGCCTGCGAGTCACGGATGACTGCATCGACGTCGACCACCGCGATCACTGGCTCAAGCTGCGCCCGGGCGTTGGTCGCTACGGACAGCGACAACACCGACATGACAACAAAAACAAATCGACGAATGGGCTTCAGCATCGCAATGGTCCTATTGAGAAGGTCGCTCGGCACGACCTGGCAGTCTGTTTGGCTTGTTTTAGATCAGAATGATGTCGAGATCGAGAACCTGAAGCGCTGTTCCACATCAAAACTCTCCTTCACCAATGGAATACCATAGTCAAGGGAGAGGGGTCCCAGCGGTGAACTCCAAGTCGCGCCAATTCCAACAGAGGCTCTGGGGTTAGCGCTATCGAGGACGACAGAGTCACCCGTATCCTGCCCAACATNCCAGGCGGCACCCGCGTCGGCGAATAGGCGGCCGTTAACACCTTGCTCTCCCAGACCGGGGAGCGGGAAGCGCAGNTCCGCAGAAGTNCTCCAGTAGCGCGAACCACCGAGGTTTCCACCGTTTTCCTCGCGTGGACCCAGCCCTGAAGGCGTAAAGCCCCGGATTATCTCGCCACCGATGATGAATCGATCAGCTAGTAGCGTGTCTTGGCCAAGCCCTTCGATAAAGCCACCCTCAGCGCGGGTAGCGAAAGTAAAGGTCTCCCCAAGCGGCAGATAGTGCGTCGCCTCTGCGGTGGTCTTCAGGTATCGCACCGAGCCACCCAGACCAGCGAGACTGTTGCGCATGGCGAGCAGGTAGCCTTCGGTCGGGTTGATGGCCACGTCGCGCCGGTCATAGCGTAGAAAGTGGCGCGCCTCGGAGCGGATTGACGTCCCGGCCTGCTGCGTGATCAGCAGCGAAGCATTGTCGGCGATGTTAGAAACTTCAGTCTGAGTCAGACCGTAGGTCCACGACTGGTTCAGGCGTTCTGTAAGTTTGTATCCCAAAGTTACGTCGGCGCCGATTTCCCGGCGATCATATATGTCGCCGACGTTGCGATCGTTATAGAAGAGTTCCGCTCCAGCGCTGATTTCCCGGCCAAGGAAATAAGGTTCCGTCNCGCTGAACGAAGCGTCGCGGTTGCGCAGACCAGCGTTGATGTCGAGATCGTACTTNTGACCCCGTCCACGGAAGTTACGATCGGCAATCTTGAAGTTACCAAGAATCCCGGCCGTGTTGGAGTAGGTGCCTCCGAGCATCAACTCGCCTGTGCGTTGCTCTTTCACCTTGGTAACGACGACCACCTTATCCGGCGACGAACCTGCTTCGGGTTCAAACTCCACCGACGAGAAATAACCAAGCCCCATCAGTCTCGCCTGAGAGCGCTGTAGCTTGGAAACAGAGAAAGCATCCCCTTCCGAGAGCCGGAACTCCCGGCGGATGACGTCATCGCCCGTTCGCTCATTCCCCTCGATGGTGATGCGNTCAACGAAGAGGCGGTCGCCCTCTTCGATCGTGAACGTCAGATCGACAATGCCGCGGGTTGGGTCATTCTCCTGGCTGATTTCCACCTCCACAAACGGGAAACCTTGGGCCGAGACCCGCTCAATCAGATCTTCCTTCGTGGCGTCGATTTCGGTGATGTCGAAGGTCTGGCCAGTGCGAACCTTGAGCCGGTTGACCAACCGCGAGGTGTCGACCCCTGGCATATTGTTGGCAATTCTGATCTGCCCGATGCGGTAGCGGATGCCTTCACGCAGCGTGAACGAGAGGATAAAGCCACGCTTTTCAGGGGTTTGTTCGGCAATTGCCGAAACCACTTCAAAGTCGGCAAATCCGCGCGAATGGTAGTACTCCGTCAGGAAGTTCTTATCGACCTGAACCCGTCCGGGCGAGTAGCCGTCAGCCTGCAGCAGGTTACGGAAGATGTTAGACTGCTTGGAGAGGATGACCGAACGCAGTCGGCGATCATTGTAGGCCTGGTTACCAACAAAGTTGATTGCGTCGATCCGCGTCCGTGCGCCTTCGTTGATTTCGAAGACGAGGTTGGCCCTATTGCCCGTGAGCGGAATGATCTTCGGCTCAATCACAACCAGCAGGCGACCGAGGATCTCGTAGCGCTCCTTCATGGCCCGTATGTCTTCAGCGACCTGAGTGCGGCTAAGAACCGAACGGCTGGACGTTTCGATCAGGCCGGCCAACTCGCCATTCGACAGCGCACCATTGCCCTCGAAACTGATCAGGTTGATGAGAACATTCTCGCGCACCTGAATAATGAGGACATTGCCCGACCGGTCGATCCGGACGTCAGCGAATTGGCCGGTCGCGTAGAGCGATTTCAGGGCGTTATCCAGCCGGATTGGCTCAAAATCCTGCCCCACCCGAACCGGCAGGATCGACAGGATTGTGCTGCTGGACAAGCGCTGGTTCCCCCGAACGATGATCTGCTCGATCGTACCGGGGCCATAGACCTGCGGAGACAGAGGGTCAAACTGAACCGCTGAGGCTGCCGCGGCTTCGAGTTCATTCGTGTCGGGCTGATCGCCGGCAACGGTTTGCGCCTGCATCAGTTCGGCCGCTACTTCTGGGGTGACCAACGTCTGTGCGCGGGCGAGAACACCCCAAATCAGAGCCAGACATGCCAACCCCAGGACGAAGCCGGCGATCGAGACGCGCGCCTTGGGAGCCTTTGGCGGATACTGGTGTGCTGAGATCATCGATGCACCCACCCGGGGATCGGCACACGCTGCGGCATCAGATCCTGCACGGTGACGTACACAAACTGCGTCAGAATCAATCCGAGGCCGATGATCAGTGCCACTTCCATTACCCGAGCCGGAAGAGGCCGCCGGAACACAGCCTCGTACAACAGAAAAACCAGATGGCCGCCATCCAGAACCGGGATCGGCAACAGGTTCATCAAGCCAATAATCATATTGAGGAAGATCATCAACTGCAGGATTTGCAAAAGGCCTGAACGGGAGGCTTCGGCGACGTGCTGGGAGATGCCGACGGGGCCTTCCAGTTCGCTGACCGGACGTCGGCCGGTGATCACCTGACCGAGACCACTGAAGACCATGCCGGTGATCTCGACCTGCGTGCGCAGGGCGTTGCCTGCAGCCTCGATCGGGCCGTAGCTGACGACCTCGAACTCATCGGGTGCGATGATGCCCAAGCGGAACACGCGCACCGGGCCGGAGGCAGTGTCGATCATGCTCTCCGTCGGCACCAGCGTCACGTCAAAGCGACGGCCGTCGCGTTCTGCTGTCAGCGTCATCGGACCGCCCGTATGCAGCGCCATAAAGCGCGACAGGTCGCGGAAAGTCTCGGCCTGGCGGCCATCCACGGCGAGGATATCGTCGCCGGGGCGCAGCTCGGTCGCCGCGGCTGCTGAGTTTTCCGTAAAGTCTCCGACCTTTGCCGGTCGAACGGCACGATCCAGCGCCAGCCCCATCCCGAGCAACAACAGAAACGCAAAAATGAAGTTGGCCAGAGGGCCTGCGAAAATGATCAGCGCCCGCTGCCAGATCGGGCGGTTGGGAAAACCTTCGTCAGCAGCGGATTCAGCCTCAGCCGTGCCCGTGGTCAAGCCGCCCGCCATACGCACGTAGCCGCCAAGCGGCAGCGCGGAAATCTTGAACCGGGTTCCATTGCGGCTGGTCCAGCCAAACAACTCCGGCCCGAAGCCGATGGAAAAGGCGTGCACCCGCACACGGCACCAGCGCGCGACCAGATAGTGACCCGCTTCATGCACCGCCACAATCAGGGTCAGAACGGCCAGAAACGCCACGACGTTGTAGAGCAGAATGTCGAAAATGGACGCCATGCGCCGCTCTTCGCTCCTTTTCCCGACACTGCAGAGGCGAGGCCCTGCGCGTTGATGCGGCAGAGGCCACACCCTCGTGACTTATCGCCTACAAAATCGGCCATAAAACGACCAGTTCCACCCTCGCAATCCCATAGCAGGGATCGCGATGATCGTCCCCTTACCTATCCCGCATAATGTGGATAAAGGCCAGCTTGTTTCCTCGTTGCTACGGTTTTTCTACCTGAGATTAGGTGATTTCTGCGACGATATCGTGAGCACGGGCACGGCTTTCGGCGTCGATCGCGGTAATCTCTTCCAACGAGCGGGGCGCGCCCTTACCCGAAGCGGCCAGCCCCTGCCCTGCACCGCCGCCCTGAGACAGAACCGCTTCGACCACCCGTGGAATACCGCCGAAGGTAAAGGCGCCGTCGAGAAAGGCACCAACCGCAACTTCATTGGCGGCGTTGAGCATGATCGGTGCCGCACCGCCTTCCCGCATCGCGGCTTCGGCGAGCGCGAGACAGGGAAACCGCTCGCGATCCGGTGGCTCAAAGGTCAGGGATCCATACTGGGCAAGGTCGAGCGGCGGCACCGTGGTGCGCGTGCGGCGGGGCCAGCGCAGGGCCGCCGCAATCGGCGTCTGCATGTCGGGCACGCCCAGCTGCGCGATCTGCCCGCCATCATTGTAGGCGACCAGTGAATGCACCACCGACTGCGGGTGCACGATCACATCAAGCCGTTCGTGGTCCACGTCAAAGATCTGCTGCGCCTCGATCAGTTCGAGGCCCTTGTTCATCATCGAAGCTGAATCAATGGTGACTTTGGCGCCCATGTCCCAGTTGGGGTGTTTCAGCGCCTGCGCTGCCGTCGCTGCCTCGATCTCGGCCTTTGACCAACTGCGGAAAGGCCCACCGGAGGCCGTCAGGATCAGCTGGGTAATGGCGCTGCGGTCCTGCCCCCACAGGGCCTGAAACAGCGCGGCGTGCTCTGAGTCCACTGGGATCAGCTGACCGCCTGACTGGTCCAGCGCCTGCCGCACCAAGCCGCCAGCGGCGACCATGGCCTCCTTGTTGGCCAACGCCAGATTGGCCCCGGTGCCCGCGGCTGCCAGCGTCGGGCGCAACCCGGCGTAACCCGTGATCGCGCTGACCACCACATCGGCTTCGCGTGCCGCAGCTTCGGTCACGGCGTCACGGCCGGCTGCCACTTCGACGCCTGACCCCCAGAGCCGGTCTTTGAGGTCGGCGAACTGCCGCTCATCGGCGACAACCGCGAGCGCGGCCTGCGTCTGCCGGGCGATCTGAGCCAGCCGCTCGACATTGCGCTGCGCGACCAGTGAGACGACCTCGAAACCCTCGGGGTTGTGGGCCAGCACGCTCAGGGTCGACGCCCCGATGCTGCCGGTTGCGCCGAGGATGGAAACGCGGGTTCGGTCCTCAGTCATGGCGACCTTAGTACCAACCCAAAAGATAGAAGACCATAAGCGCCACTGACGTGAGGGTTATGCCGTCCATGCGGTCCATGACTCCACCGTGCCCGGGCAGGAGCTTGCTCGCGTCCTTAACCCCGAAGCGGCGCTTGAAGCTGCTCTCCATCAGGTCAGAGAGCTGTGAAATGGCGGCAAACAGCGGGGCGGCCAGAGCAAAGGTCCAGGGCGTCAGCGGCGACCATGTGACCATGACCTGCGCCACCACATAGCCCCCTGCCACGCCCATGAGCAGGCCGATCCAGGTTTTGGCCGGGCTGATCACCGGTGCGAGTTTGGGCCCACCAAGGTGTTTCCCGGCGAAATAGGCTGCGATATCGGCGTTGATCACCAGCGCCAGCCCGATGAACAAGATCCACGGCCCCGCCCCACCCACGACGAACAGTGCGATGAGCAGCGACCACGGCACCGCAGCATAGACGATGCCCAGCGGCAGCCAGAACCGCTCCACCGGGGAGCGATAAGCCAGCGCCGCGCAGGCCACCAGAGACCCGGCGAGGACCAGGGCAGCTGGCAGGAACTGCCCCAGTGCCGTCAGCCCCGTCGTCGCGCCCACGGCGATGATCATCGCCAGCATCGACGGCGATGGCCGCGAGGATTTGCGGACGATGACGCTCCACTCGTAGGCCACCACTATGGCAATCGCCATGCCCGCCAGCTGCACCAGCGGTGTCCCAATCCCAAACACGACCAGCCCGAAGACTGTCGCGGCGATCCCGGTCAGAAACCGGATCAGCAGCCGGTCAGCGCCAGCGGTCTTCGGGGGTTGGTCGGGGGTGTTGTTCATCGCGCGCCCTGAGCTAGCTGGACTTGGAGCCGGTGCCGAAGCTGTTGCTGTTGCTGGCGGTTTCAGCGGGCTGACTGCGCCTGCAAGCCACCAAAGCGTCGCTCTCGATTGGCAAATGCCAGCAGCGCCGTTGAGAAGTGTTTTGCCGAATAGTCGGGCCAGAGCACCGGATCGAAGTAGAGCTCGGCATAAGCCGCCTGCCAAAGCAGGAAGTTCGACAGACGCTGCTCACCCGATGTCCGGATGATCAGATCGAGGCTGGGCAGGTCGGCGGACTCAAGCGCACCTTCGAGATGCCCTGCACTGATATCCTCCGGCCGGAGCCTGCCCTCGGCGACCTCCGCGGCCAGTGCCTTCACACCGTCCATGATCTCCTGTCGCCCGCCATAGGACAGCGCAACACACAGCGTCATGCCATTGTTGGCGGCGGTTACGGTCTCGGCCTGATCGAGCAAACTCTTGATATCCGGCGAAAAGTCGTCCTTGCGGCCAATGACACGAATGCGGATCCCCGCTTTGTGCAGCTCGCTGATCTCGGCTGTGAAGTAGGACTTGAGCAGCCCCATGAGCAGACTGACTTCTTCAGCCGGGCGGCTCCAGTTCTCGGTCGAAAAGCCATAGATGGTCAGGGCTTCCAGCCCGATTTCGTGGGCAGCGCGAACCAGTCGGCGGGTCGATTCGACCCCCTGCTTATGGCCGAAGTTCCGAGGCATGCCACGAATTTGCGCCCAGCGCCCGTTGCCGTCCATGATCACCGCCACGTGCCGCGGCAGGCGATCCTTTGGTACAGCAGTGAGGGGGTCGGTCATGGTCATGCGGCGTTGGTTCCTTGAGGCCCAGGCGTCGATTTTGGCGTGAAACGCGGGATGGATTGGACGGCGGCTAGTCAGGCAGGCCCGGCTCAGACCTGCATGATTTCAGACTGCTTATCATTCAGCATCGTGTCGATGGTTCCGATATGACGGTCGGTCACCTTCTGGATCTCGCCGTTCAGGTCGTGCATGGCATCCTTGGAGACTTCGCCGTCGGCTTCGAGCTTCTTGGACTTGTCCATGCCGTCACGGCGAACGTTGCGCACGGCGACACGGGCAGACTCAGCGTAGGTCCCTGCGACCTTGGAAAGCTCTTTGCGGCGCTCTTCGTTCAGATCCGGGATCGGCACGCGGATCAGGTTGCCGTCCGCCATCGGATTAAGGCCCAGACCCGCATCGCGGATCGCGCGTTCGACCGCGCCCGCCATGCTCTTGTCCCAGACAGAGACGGAAATCATGCGGGGCTCGGGCACTGAAATCGCGCCAACCTGGTTGACCGGCACAGAGCTGCCGTAGGCCTCGACCATCACCGGCGCCAGCAGGTCCGCCGACGCCCGACCCGTCCGCAGTCCCTGCAGCTCGGTCTTGAAGTTATCAACCGCGCCGGACATGCGCTTATCTATGTCTTTCAGTAGCTCATCGCTCATGAAATCGTGCTCCTTCGAGGCTCGTGTCTTGGCCGCGATTTGCGGCAACAATGCGCCGGGTCTGGCCGCTTTTCTCTGATTTCTGCACCCTGTACCAAGTTGCGGGGCATTTGTCAGGATGTTCGAACCGGCCGCGCTGTCGCCGCCCCCGGCCCCGGG
>PAGB01000047.1 GCA_002711265.1 Rhodospirillaceae bacterium | reverse complement strand
CTGGGCGTGGCCAAGCCGCGCGTCGGTGGGCCGGGTGTGCGCCAGTACGTGGCGCCGGTGATGGTGCCGCTGGGCAACCCCATCGCCTCGGTCGAGGATAGCTTTAACGCCGTAGTGGTGCAGGCCAACCCGGTTGACGAGATCATGATGCGCGGGCGCGGCGCAGGCGAGGGGCCGACGGCCTCTGCTGTGGTCGCCGATATCATCGACTTTGCGCGCGGGATCAACCCGCCGCTGTTCGGGCACTTTACGCCAGTCGGGGCGCCAGTCGAGGCTTCGGGCTCGGTTTCGGGCGAGGGCGCTGCCGAAGAACGCCGGTTCTGGCGGCTGCTGGTCGACGACCGCCCGGGCGTGATCGCCGAGGTCAGCCAGGTGCTGAGCGAGCAGGGGCTGTCGGTCGAGAAAATTTTGCAGACGGACGCCGACGGCAGCCGAGCCCACATTTTCATCCTCACTCACGCCGCGCCGCGGTCGATCGCGGACAAGGTGGCGAGCGCGCTGGCCGGGCTGTCGTGCATGGTCGAGCAGCCGGCGGTGTACAGCATCGAGGACTGATTGCNGCTCAGAGCGGGCGCTGTTCGCGCTCCAGCGGCACGGTGCGGTTNCCCCGGTGCCAGATCGGGTGCGCGACGCTGTTCACCGGGCGCAGCAGGTGCCGGGCGATGAGTGCGAAGTAACTGCGGTAGCCATAGCCGCCGTTCACAGCCTCGAAGTGCGCGCGCTGTTCCCTGAACAGGCGCGGCAGCCGGTACCACGCGACCGTCGGGTGGGCGTGGTGGACGGCGTGCAGGTTATTGTTGAGGAACAGCAGGGCGAAGAGGCCGCGGTCGNGGATGATCGCGGTGCGGTGTTCCTTGGCCTCTGANGCACGGTGCTCGGCGAACGAGCGGATCATCAGCACCGACATCGACGGCAGCGCGACGAANGCGAGGTAGGCGAGCAGGCTGAAGCCCGAGAGGCTCAGCAGCGCCAGCACAGCGCTAACCCCGATCAGNTGCAGCACCCAGTCCCACAGGATGCCCCGGTCGCCTGCGAATATCGCGCGCAGGTCCATGCGCACCAGCCCGACCACCGACAGCACCGGGCCGAGCAGCAGCCGGCCGAGCAGGGTGGCGTTGGCCCGCCACAGCCAGCGCACGGGCGCGGGCTGCCGGGCGAAGTCCTCGGGCTCGAAGTACCAGGATTCGGGGTCTTCGAACGGGTCGGTCAGGTTCTCGTCGTTGTGGTGACGCAGGTGCAGCGTGCGATAGCGGCGGTAGGGGAACAGCAGCCCCAGCGGCAGGCTGACCAGTGCCTCGTTGAGCCAGCCTGAGCGGGTCGGGTGGCCGTGGACGATCTCGTGCTGGATCGACATGAACTGCACCGTGATCAGCACCAGCAGTGGGCAACTCAGCCAAAGCGGCAGGTCGGGAAAGACCAGAGCAAGCGCGGCCCACAGGCCGTAGACAATCATCAACAATGCCAGCGTCCATGCCTCGGCTGCTGAACGCAGCAGCCCGGAACGCTGACGCCCCGTGCGCGCAGGCATGGCGTCTCCTCAAGCGGTCAAAATCTATAAAAAACGGGCGTTGGTATGGACCCGGGGGCGTGTCGGCTCCTCACCGGCAANGCATTCCAACACACGCATGCTGCCGTAAATTCCGGGCCGTGGCAACGTTTTCGCCTGATTTTCGTCGCAGCGTCAGTCGATGAGCGCGTCGTCCCGGTGTCCGGNGCGTTCGAGGTGGATGGGCAGCACGCGGCCGTAGAGCTGCCGGGTGCGCTCGGGGCTGCCGACCATGCCCTCCTTCTCCACGAAGCTGAAGATGGCGACGTAGCGGCGGGCTGCGCCCTCGACCGGCNTGACCCGGTGCAGGGCGTAGCGGCCCTTGAACAGCTGCAGGTCGCCGGGTTCGAGGACGAGGGTGCGGACGCGGTCGCTCCGGTCGTCGAGCACGGCCTGCACGGCCTCGTAGTGCTCGTCTTCGGCCGTGCGCAGCGCGGGGACGTACTCGAACTCNCCCCCGGCCTCACCGTTCTGGATCGCCAGTGTGACGGTGAAGTTGTTGGTGTCGAAGTGCCATGGGAAGCCTGCGCCTTCTTCGGTGAGGTTGATGATGACGTCGGCGAGCGGGTCGGCGTAGGGAAAGAACGCCTGCTGGCGCAGTGCAGTGCGGATGAAGTCNGCGAAGGGCGGCCAGGCGTAGATCGCGCGCAGGGGGCTGTCCGCACCGAAATTATCAGCGGGAACGAAGGCGTTGGAGCGGTCGTAAAACCGGCGCAGCGGGTGGCTCTCCGGCAGATCGTCGCGGTCTTGGGTGAAGTAGGCATTGGTCCGNCCGAACGAGCGGTGGGCCAGTGGNGCCACCCGGTCGGCTTCTTCGACCATGGCGGCGAGGATCCCGGGGCGGACGAAGCCCTTCAGCACGCCGCAACCAAAGGCGTCNAGGTCGCCCTGAATGGCATCCAGCGCCGTGCGATAGCCCGCTGAACCCGGCTGGTCGAGCGGGTAGCGGTCGAGGTCGACGATGGCGCTGATGTCCGGGTTCGTGTGCGTCTGCATGCCGATCTTTCCTCCCTTCAATCGCTTCCGCTCTGGCCATTATCCGGGAAAAGGGCAGGCGCGATCCAACACTGGCGCGACACCGGTGGCGTCGGCAGGCTATTTCCGCTGTTGGGGTCAGGAGAGGGCCTGTCAGGCCGGGACTTCGGCGGCGTCTTCGATGATCATTTGCACGTTGCGCCCACCGCGGTACTCATCGAGCGCTAGATGACCGGCGACGTGAAGGGGGCGGTCGCTGCGGTGGAGCAGGGCGTTGCCCAGCGGGGTTTCAACCGCACGGAAGGCGATCGAGCGGACCCGCGCCCCGTCCGAACCTTCGAGCTGCACNGCGACGTGCTTCTCCCCGACGATGGTGGCGTTAGCGACCCGCGGCCGGGTTAGGGCGACGCGAGGGCGGGGGTTCCCCTGTCCGAAGGGTTCCATGCCCTTGAACACCTGCACAGTCTCGAAGGTGACGGCCGCCGGGGTCATGGCAACATCGAACTCCATGACGTCGGGGTCGGGAGCCTGGGCGAGGCGGGCGGCGACTTCGGCCTCCATGAACGCCACAAACTCGGGCCACCTTTCTTCGCTGACCGCGAGGCCTGCAGCCATGGCGTGCCCTCCGCCTTCGAGCAGCAGTCCGCGCTCTCGGGCTTCGAGGATCAGGCCGCCGAGATTGATGCCGGGGATCGACCGGCCTGAGCCCTTGCCGATGCCGTTTTCAAAGCTGACGACGATGGCGGGGCGGCGGTGATTGCCCTTCANCCTGCCCGCGACCACACCGATGACACCGGGGTGCCAGCCTTCGCCACCGGCGATCAGGATCGGTGGGACCACGGCGCGGTTTTCCAGCGCGGTTCGCTTGGCCTGCTTCATCACCTCGGCCTCGACTGCGCGGCGTTCAAGGTTGAGGTCGTCGAGCCGCTGGGCCAGTTCCTTGGCGCGCTCGGGGTCGTCGGTGGAGAGCAGGTCGGAACCGATCCAGCTTTCACCCATGCGCGAGCCGGCATTGATGCGCGGTCCGAGGTCGAAGCCGAAAATCTCCGGGGTCAGTGCGCCGTTGCGCCCCGTGATCTCGCGCAGCGCCTTCATGCCCGGGTTGGCCCAGCGCTCGAGGATCTTCAGGCCCTGGCTGACGTAGACGCGATTGAGGCCGAGCAGGGGAACCACGTCGCACACCGTGCCCATGGCCACCACGTCCAGCATGCCCATCAGGTCCGGCGGGGTAATGCCGCGGTCCTCGTAGAAATTCATCTCCCGCAGCGCGCGGTTGAGCGCGACCAGAAACAGGAAGGTCAGCCCACAGGCCGCGATGATGCCGTNCTCGCTGGGGTCGTCGAGGCGATTGGGGTTCACCACGGCGACGGCCGGGGGGAGGACTTCCGGCGCCATATGGTGGTCGAGCACGATGACTTCGGCTCCGGCGGCGTTGGCAGCCTCGACCGCGTCGTTGGCCATGACCCCGCAATCGAGGGTGATGATCAGGTTGGCGCCGTCGAGCGCGAGCTGGCGCATGCTCTCGACCTTGGGGCCGTAGCCTTCCTTGTGGCGGTCGGGGATATAGCAGCGCACTTCCTGCCCCAGCGCGCGGAAGAACCGGCGGACGAGGGCGGAGCTGGTGGCGCCGTCAACGTCGAAATCGGCGAACAGCGCGACCGACTCTTCAGTCAGTATCGCCGCTATGGTGCGTTCGATCGCGGTATCCATATCGAGCAGGTGCGAAGGGTCGGGCAGGACGTCGCGCAGGCGGGGTTCAAGAAAGTGCTGCACCCGCTCGGGGTCGACCGACCGAGAGGCCAGCGCCCGCGCGACAGGGGCAGGCAGACCGGTGCGGGATGCAATCTCGCTGGCGACCTCATCGCTGGCTTTGCGGGAGACCCAGCGGTTGCCGGTAACCGAGCTGTGCACGCCNAGAAAGGCATCCTCGGCGCGGAAGCCGGTCNTGGTCAGCGCGCCGCCTTCAACCGCGTCGGGATCCGCCATCGACGTAACGGAGAGGGTCGGGTCTTGGTTCACCAGGGATTATTCCTCGTCCCGGTGCTTGAAGTTGCGCCGGTTGTTTCAGCCTTTAGCTATGCCAGCGAGCCAGCGCCGCTTCAACAGATTATGCGCCTCATGCATCCACAAAAAAAGCCCCGGTCCGAAAACCGGGGCTCTTCACGTTTTGGGCGGAAGCAGCGGCTCTAGTAGCGGTAGGGCTCAGGCTTGAACGGACCTTCCGGCGTTACGCCGATATAGGCCGCCTGCTCGCTGCTCAGCTTGGTCAGCTTGGCCCCGACCTTGGACAGGTGCAGGCTGGCAACCTTCTCATCGAGGTGCTTGGGCAGCACGTAGACCTGCCGCTCGTAGTTATCGGCGTTGGTCCACAGTTCGATCTGCGCCAGCGTCTGGTTGGTGAAGGAAGCCGACATCACGAACGATGGGTGACCGGTGGCGTTGCCAAGGTTCACCAGCCGACCTTCGGAGAGCAGGATGATGCGCTTGCCGTCGGGGAACTCGACCTCGTCGACCTGTGGCTTGACGTTATGCCACTTGAAGTTCCGCAGTTCCGCGACCTGAATTTCGTTGTCGAAGTGGCCGATGTTGGCGACGATCGCTCGGTCGCGCATGTCGCGCATATGGTCCAGCGTGATGATATCGATGTTGCCGGTCGCGGTGACGAAGATATCACACTGGGATGCGGCTTCTTCCATGGTCACGACCTCGTAGCCTTCCATCGCGGCCTGCAGTGCGCAGATCGGATCAGCCTCGGTCACCATAACCCGGCAGCCGGCATTGCGCAGCGACGCAGCGGAGCCTTTGCCCACGTCACCGAAGCCGGCGACCACGGCGACCTTGCCCGCCATCATCACGTCGGTGCCGCGGCGCAGAGCGTCCACCAGCGATTCCCGGCAGCCGTAGAGGTTATCGAACTTGGACTTGGTCACGCTGTCATTCACGTTGATCGCGGGGACCAGCAGCTTGTTGTCACGCGCCATTTCGTAGAGGCGGTGCACGCCGGTGGTGGTCTCTTCCGAGATGCCGCGGACGTCGGCGAGCATCTCAGGGTATTTGTCGTGCATGATCTGGGTCAGGTCACCGCCATCGTCGAGGATCATGTTCGGGGTCCAGCCGTCGGGGCCAGTGATGGTCTGCTCGATGCACCACCAGAATTCCTCTTCGGTCTCACCCTTCCAGGCGAAAACTGGNGTGCCGCAGGCAGCAACGGCGGCCGCNGCNTGATCCTGCGTCGAGTAGATGTTGCACGAAGACCAGCGNACGGTCGCGCCCAGCGCTTCCAGCGTCTGGATCAGAACTGCCGTCTGGATGGTCATGTGTAGGCAACCGGCGATGCGCGCGCCCGCCAGTGGCTTGCTTTCACCGAATTCGTCACGCAGCGCCATCAGGCCCGGCATTTCGGTTTCGGCGATGGCAATTTCTTTCATGCCCCAGTCGGCAAGGCCGATATCGGCAACTTTATAATCAACGGCGCTCATGTATTTTCTCCAGCACGCTGTGTTCTTGCAGGGTTCATACCGGCTTTTTTTGCCTTGCGACAGAATTACATCGTCGCATCTGGCCTATGGCTGTTCTTCTCTTGCAGAAACCCTCGACCGTTTTAGGACCGGTGTACAGGCAGCAATCGAAAGTGGTTGGGTAGCCTCGGGGCCGGCGCTATATCGAAGGGTTGCTGCGGTGTGGTCACCATTGTCAGGCCATGGGTCCGGGTCTTCCAGTAATCCTTGGGCGAATGGGGGGGGAGCAGATCCCTGCTATCCTCAGTCGGGTCCGTCAGTCTTGTCTGACTCGTCTGTCTCGCCTGGTATCTCGCAGCTTGTTTTGGCGTCGCTGAGCCGGTCATCAACCCGGAACAGGAATAGCGTATCGATGACAAAGTCCCTGTGCATGATGCGCCACGGTCGCAGCGGTTGCAGGTCGCAGTACCAGCCTTCCAGCGCCGCTTGTCCGCTGGCCTGATCAGTGGTCAGGACCAGCACGGGGCCTGGTGCCCGGCTGTTCCCGCCCGCAGGCGCGTGCGCGAACAGCTGGAACTGATGCGGTCTGGGATCGTCGCCCACCGAAGCGCGGACCTCATTCTGGTGAAAGGCCAGCTGGCTGGCGAGCAGGTAGTAGTTGCCGACGATGCGGTGGTCAGGAAACTCGGCGTCACGGTAGGCGACAAGGTCGTTGATGGCGGCCTCCCAGCCATAGATATCGCGGGCGTTGGACAGCATCCAACGCGGCTCGCGCAGCATCAGCGGGATCAGGACGACGAGGCACAGCACGACCGAGGCGGTCAGCGACAGGCCGAGACTGGCCAAGGCCGCAGGGCGGGGGCGGCTTGAGGGCCAGCGCAGCGCCGCCAGCGCGCTCAAGACCAGTGCGCTGGGCAGCAGCCAGTTCAGCAGCACCTCCCGCGTCAGGCTCAGGCCGAGGATGAACAGCGCGGGCAGGGCGATGAACAGCAAGAGCCCCAAACTAGTGAGCTTGGTCAGCTTGGCGAGTCCGGCGGGCCGGCCTGCGTCCCGACGCGCTGGCCATAGCCACAGCTGGGCTGCCGCTGGACCGGTGAGGATAATCAGCGCCAGCAGGACCAGCACAGCCCGGCCAAGCCGCTCCCCCGGGGCATCGGTTTCAGGGGCGAGGTGCTCGGCGCCAACGTGCCGGAAGGTGACCCAGCCGTGGTTGGCGTTCCACAGCACAAACAGCGCCGCTGCGGCCAGAATGATCAGGGCGGCGAGCCATGGTCCCGCCCGACGCAACTGCGCCCGGCCCGAAGGCACGAGCAGGAAGGCCAGCCCAAAGGCCGCGATCCAGAGCGCTGCCGATACCTTCGCCGAAAACGCGAGCGCGAGCGCCGCCCCGGTCGCCAGCCACAGCAGCATCGACCCGCGCTGCAGCGCCCCTGTGCCAAGCAGCAGTCCGAGGCTCAAGAAGGTCATCATCACTGCGTCGTGGACGTAGAACAGGCCCAGACCCCAAAGCGCAGGACTGGTGAGCAGCAGCACCCCAAGGCCGGTGCTGGTCGCCCTTACCTGAGCCGCGTCGACCTGCCCGCGCTCGTCGGTCTGTGCCGCGAGATCGAGCGCGAGGCGGGCCAGAAACACGCTGGTCAGCAGCGTCAGCCCGCCCGAGACCAGCCGCAGCACCCAAGCCTGATCGCCGAGCACGCTGACAAAGGGCCAGAGCAGCCAGCCGACCAGGAAGGGTTGATCGTAGTAGCCGTAGTCCAGACGCTGGCTCCACGCCCAGTAGTAGGCTTCGTCGTGGATCGGCCCGGTACCGAGCATGAGTCCGAAGCGGACCAGCGCCATGATGACCAAAGCCATCCAAAGCATGGTCGGCAAGCCCCAGATGGCCCTGTTCTGAATATCGGCTCCCGGCGCTGGCATGGCTCAGGCGCTGGCTTCGTCGATACGCCGCTGCATGCGCTGCAACAGCAAGGCGCGCTGGGGGGGCAGGGTCCAGTTGTGGACGTTGAATACCCGGCGCTCGAGGAAGTAACCGGACAACCGCAGTCCGGCGAGGACATTGGCGTCGCCAGCGCTTTTCCCGCCGAGCAGGAAGCCGGGCAGGGGCAGCAGCCTGTCGAGATAGGGCTCGGCGGCGGTAGCAGAGACCGCGCGCCCGGTGCGGGGTGAGACGTGGGTGAGGTTGTCGCTCTCGCCGGTGACCGCGCAGGATGAAAGGTCCAGACCGAAACCCAGCACTTCAAGCAGGCCCAGCTCGATCCGCACCAGCAGTGGCGCCCAGTGCGGCTCGTTGATCTGGTCCAGCCACAGGTTCAGCGCAGCGAACAGGCCCGGCGCCGGCTCGCGCTCAGGCAGGGCGGTGTCGATCAGCGCGCACAGGCTGGCCAGCCCGGCGAGGCGGTGGGCGTCCTGCATGATCCCGGCGGCCGGGGCGTTGATAAGGTCGGTGCGGTAGCTGCCCAGATGCTCGTTCAAGCGCGCGGCCCATGAGAAGTCGAGCCGGTTGCCGATTTCATAGTCGACCCGGTTGCGCTTGGAGCCGCCGCCATGAACCAATCCAGCGTGCAGGCCCAGCTCTTCGGTCAGGGCGTGGACCACCAGATCGCCTTCGCCGAAGCGACGGGCCGACAGAACAACACCCGGCATGCGCCATTCAACCATGGTTCTCTCTCAATGCCTGACCCCGCCACATTGCCGGGAGCCCTGGGCGTTTGTCGATGCTGTCGCCACATTGTGCAGCGAAATGTGCTGCTGACCCGAGATTAGGGCGCGGCTGTTCCGGTCTGTTCTCATAAGTGAGTCTTCTGAGTCACAGGGCGCTGATATGGTGCAAAAATGACGCATAATCTCGCTTGCGCCCGAGTCGTTTGTTGACGTATCACTGAACTACAGTTCTGGGGTGTTGAGACAAAAGACCAAAGAAAAATTTAATAATTGGTTTAATTTCAATGCGTTACCGCTTTCCTGTCTGCTGTATTTGGGGTGCGAGCAGGAAACTTCAATGTGGCCCGGGCTGTTTTGTGGATTTGGCCGTCTTCGGCGGCTTCATCCTGCACAAACCGGGCAGCATTTTGCCCTAAACAATGGATGGAACGCAGAAGGCCAATGTTTTTCAAGGTTGGAAGCCGGCACATTCAAATCGGGCGTTTAAAGGCCCGAACGCGGCAAGGGAAGGGCGGTCAAGTCTGATCGTGCTCTCATTGATTTCGTGAGGCTGTCGTCGGGCCGGGTCTTTCTGGCTGGTCGGCAGCTTCCACGAACTGAGATTTTCCCCTCATCTGTCCCGAAAATGCCGTTTTGATTACGCGCCAAAGTGGCCTAAGAAGGGACAAAATCGTTCTAAGAATTATGAAAGGCGTGTCTGCATGACCGCAGCATCGCAGAACAGGAACCGGGGCACAGCAGCGCCCAATGCCGCAAGGCAGGCTCTGGGCAGCGCACAAGTCGGTTTCTGGGCCATTCTGGTGACCTCCGTGTTCACCAACCTCCTTTTGCTCGTCAGCCCGATTTTCATGCTGCAGGTCTACGACCGCGTGATCCCCTCGCAGTCTGAAGACACGCTCTACGCGCTTATGGGCATTGCCATCGCGCTGATCGCGTTGCTGGCCATGCTGGAGGCTGCGCGCTCGCGCATCCTTGCCAATGTAGGCCGCTATGTAGACCGCGAGCTTTCGGGGCAGGTGTTCGGCTCGCTGTTCCGCGTGCGGGCTGCCTTTGGTGCCCGCCCGGGCGATGCAGGAACCCAGCCGCTGCGCGACCTTGACCAGCTGCGCAACTTTCTGAGCAGCAACTCGGTGCTGGCCTTCTTTGACGCGCCGTTCGCGCCCTTCTTCATCGGTATTCTCTGGTTCCTGCACCCATGGTTGTTCTGGATGTCGTTCGTTGGGGCCATCGTTATCTTTACCCTGGCGCTGATCGCTGAGCTCTCGACCCGCGGGCTGTTCCGCGAGGCGGGGCGGTTCGGGGTGCAGGCGAATTCGTTCTCCGAAAGCTCGCTGAAAAACGCCGGATCCCTCGAAGCCATGGGAATGCTGACCCGGCTGCTGACCCGCTGGATGAACAAGCACGACCCGTCGGTCTATTTCTCCTCGCGCGCGGTCAGCCGGTTGGGCGCGATTCAGGGTATGACCAAGTCGATCCGACTTGGGCTGCAGATCGGGGTGCTGGGCATCGGTGCCTATCTGGCCATCCAGCCCGGTTCGACCTTTACCGCAGGGATGATGATTGCCGGCTCCATTATCATGGGGCGCGGTCTCGCGCCGGTAGAGCAGGCCATTGGTGCCTGGCGCGGCGCTATTCAGGCGCGTCAGTCCTACAAGCGGCTCGTCGGCTTGCTCGAGGACGTTCCCAAGCGCGCCGAAGCCATGCAGCTGCCCCAGCCCAAGGCCTCGCTGATCGTCCGCGATCTGGTTGCTCAGCCGCCGGGCACCCAGAAGCCCGTGATCCGGGGGCTATCGCTCGATGTCCAGCCCGGCGAGTTCATGTGTATCCTCGGCCCCTCCGGGGTCGGAAAATCGACGCTGGTGCAGTGCATCACTGGGGTCTGGCCTGCCCGGGGCGGCACGGTCCGGCTCGACAACATTGACGTCTACACCTGGAACTCGGCCGACCGGGGCAAGTATTTGGGCTACCTGCCGCAGTCCATCGACCTGTTCGACGGCAACGTCGCCGAGAACATCTCGCGCTTCGAGGAGATCGACAGCCAGAAGGTGGTCGCCGCCGCGCAACAGGCACACTGCCACTCGCTGATCCTCAACCTGCCGCGGGGCTACGAAACCCCGCTGGGCGAAAGCGGGGCGGGGCTGTCCGGTGGCCAGCGTCAGCGCCTCGGGCTGGCCCGTGCGATGTACAACGACCCCGTTCTGGTGGTGCTCGACGAGCCAAACTCGAACCTTGATCAGGAGGGCGAGGAAGCGCTTGCGCGCTCGATCCTCGGCCTCAAGCAGCGCAACGCGGCGGTCATCGCCGTCACCCACAACCGCAATCTGGTCGGCATCGCCGATAAGCTGTGCATCATGCGCCCGGATCGGGCCATCGTCGGCCCAAAGGCCGTGGTGCTCGAAGCGATCAAAAAAGAGCAGGACGAGGCCAACGCCGCCAAACAGAGGCAGGCCGAGGCCGACGCTGTCGGCCGTGCCGCTGCGGCACAGGCGCCGACGCCGAAGACCGAGCAGATGGGGCAACCCGCCGCAGACAGCCCTGAAGAAGCAGAGGGTGACGCCCAATGAGCAACACCGGGAAAAACCGGCCGGAAACCGGCGCCACGGCTGAAGACAAGCCAGCGGCAGAAACCGCCGAAGCTGCTGCAACCGCTGCAACCGCTGCAACCGCAACCAACGCGACCAGTGCCACCGACGGGTCGACGGCCAGTCAGGAGCCGCCGATGACTGGCCGCGCCAGCGCCGAGCAGCGCGCGCTGGAGGCGATTTACCTGCCCGCCAGAACACAGGACAAGTCCGAGCTCGAGCTGATCGAAAAGTCTGAAGAGCCGATCACCATCGTCCGCGACCGGACGGTGATCTTCGCCTTCCTCGCGCTGTTTATCGGCTTTGGTGGGTTCATGACATGGGCCTCGACGGTGAAGCTGTCCCAGGGCGTGTTCGCGCAGGGACAGGTCGCCGTCGACAGTCAGCGCAAGACCGTACAGCACCTCGAGGGCGGTATCATCGAGAGCATTTTCGTCCGTGAGGGCGACATGGTCGAATTCGGTCAGCAATTGATTGTGCTGCAGGACGTGCAGTCACGCTCGCGCCAGGACCAGATGATCAAGCGATTGGGTGTGCTCTCGGCAACCCTCGACCGGCTCAAGGCCGAGCAGGTCGAGGATGGCAACCTAGTGTTCAACAGCCTGACTGACCTCGGTCTGTCGGCGGCCGATGAGAAGGAGGTTCTGCAGCAACAGCAAACACTCTATCTCGACCGGCTGGACCAGCTTTCAGGCGCCAAGCAGATGCTGATCACCCGCATTGCGCGCTTCGAGGAAGATATTTCAGGGCGACTGGCGCAGATCCGCGCACTGGAAGCCCAGCGCTCGATCAACCAGGAAGAATTGCGCAATCTCAGGGGCTTGCTAGCAGACAATCTGACCCAGCGCGACAAAGTCGTGGCCAAGGAGCTTTCGCTGAGCGAAACCGACTTCCAAATCGCCCAGCAGCGCTCGGCCATCGGTCAGCTCAATGTCCAGATCGAAGAAGCCAAGGCTGAGTCGCTGCAACTCGACCGCGACCGTCGCCGCGAAATCTCCGAGGAAATCGCCAAGACCCAGAACGCCATTCTGGAGATCGAAGAAGAGCTGCTCGGGCTGCGCGATGTCGTCTCCCGGACACAGATCACCGCGCCGCAGAAGGGGCGGGTGCTGAACCTGTCATTTGCGACCGTGGGCGGGGTGATCCCGCCTTCTGAGCCGATCATGCAGATCGTCCCCGATGGTGACGAGCTGGTGGTCGAAGCCCAGCTGCGCACCATCGACCGGGATTCGATCAGCAAGGGTGCCGAGGTCAATGCCCGGTTTACGGCTTTCCCGACCCGGTCGACACCAGAGCTGATCGGTCTGGTTGACAGTATTTCCGCCGACGTGGTCACCGACCCGAATTCGGGTACCCCGTACTACAATCTGCGCGTGATCTTCACGCCCGAGGAGTACGCGCGGCTGAACGCGGCACTGGCCGAGCAGGCGCGGACCGATGACTCGCGTCGGACGCTGTCGCTGACGCCGGGGATGCCGGTCGACATCTTCGTCGACAACGGCGAGCCCAAACGCCCCATCGAAATCTTCTTCGAACCGCTCGAGGAAGTCCTCGACCGAGCTCTGAGGGGGAGCTGATTGCATGGCCTTGAAGATCGTGGGAGCTGACATTCGGGGGCGACTGGCCCGCTTTGCCGCGGCTGCCATCCTGAGTGCGGCGGTGCTCGTTCTGCCCATGGTAGCGCAGGCACAAAGCGCCGTTCCGGCGGGGGGCCAGGGTGAGTACCCGGTGGCCACCGCGATTGCTGACGCGCTGGGCCGCGATGCCCGCGTCGGGGCTGCGCTCGCCGAGGCCGAGGGCGCACGCTACACGATCGACCAGGCCAAGGCCGGACGCTATCCCGTCATTCGCTCGGTCACCGATCTTTCTGGTAACCCGATCTCTGGCGATAGCACACAAGTTCTGGGCGTAGCCGTCGAACAGCCTCTGCTCGACTGGGGGAAGACACGAGCTGAAGTGCAGGCGGCCCGACGCCTCGCTGAGGCGCAGATGACGCTGGTCGACTCCAAGCGCCTGGACATCGCCGAAGAGGTCGCCGAAGCCTACCTGACGCTGGTTCGTGAACAGGACCTGCTCGATATTCTCCGCCGCCAGCTCGCGGACCTGCAGGAGCAGGTCGGCGGCCTGCAGGCGCAGGTCAATGCAGGGGTCGCAACCCGCTTGGATCTGCGCAAGGTCGAGACTGAAATCTCCCTGACGCGCTCAGAGATCGCCCGCGCCGAGTATCAGGTCGTTCGCGGACAGCAGCAGCTTCAGCGGCTGACCGGGGCTCAACGCACGAGGGGTGTAACTCAGATTCAGATTGAATCCTTTTACCTGACCTACCGCGCGACTTCGCTGGAAGAAGCAACCACCCGCGCGCAGATCAACCACCCCGACATCATTGCCTTCGCCCAGCGCCTTGCCGGCAAGCAGGCAGAGGTCAAGGCCGCGCAACGGGGCCGCTTTCCGGGCGTTAATTTGCGTGGTCAGCTCGCGGGCGGGTGGCGTAACGGCTCCTTTGGTGATGAATCCGGGGTGTCGCTGACCCTGTCGGCGCCGCTCTATCAGGGAAACCGGTTGTTCGCCGGACAGCGCCGGGTGGAAGAGGAGCTCAAGGCGCTGCAGCAGGAGTACATCTTTGAGCTCGAACGCCTGGTCGAGAACGTGACCTTCGGCTGGAACAATATCGTTTCGCTGGAGCGCTCGGTGGGGCAGTTGCAGCAGCAGGTGCGCCAGAACCAGTCTCGTGTTGCCGACGTGGAAGAGGAGCGCCGTGCGGGTCTCGCCACGACCAGCGACGTTATTGACGCCAAGAAGGCCTGGTTCCGCAGTCAGGAGCTGGTGGTCCAAGAGACTAGCCGCCTCAACGAGGCGCGGATGCTCAATCTGCTAAATATGGGAACCGTGCAGTAGCGTTTGAGCGTCGTCTCGTGTGGCCTGCGTCACGCTAGCGCACTCAAGCAGGGGCAGGTTCCCGCATAATCTGAAGCAAGCCGCCTACGGGGGCAAAAATCCCGAATTTCAGCAATAATATTGCGCGGTGCGGCAACAAGACCGCGCCGACGTGGCTTGCTCGCACGCATTTCGCGAACATAGTTTTCTGCATGGCTGTTAAACGAGCCAAATCCGGCGAAAGTGTGCTAGAGAAGCCGGAATAGGTCAGCAATGCAGACGTATTTTTTGGGTCCCCCTGCCGCGGATGGGGGGGCCCATTCGCGTCTTCACAGGGAGAAGCAATTTGAAGACAGGTGTGCCAGCTTCTGAGTCCATTAGCCTGCTCGATTTTGCCGAGGATCACTCCAGCTGCGGTGTCGGTTTCCTGACCCGCAAAGGCGGCGACTTCTCGCATGACATTATCGAGAAGGTGCACGAAGCCCTGTGCGCGGTCCCTCACCGAGGCGGCATGGGTGCAGACGGCACAGGCGATGGTGCCGGAATCTGCGTGGATCTGTCGCCGAAATTCTTCGAAAAGGTGACCGGCGAAGCCGCACTCGCCTTTGGCAAGTTCGCCGTTGGTAATTTCTTCCTGCCCGCGCGGACCGATATGCACGATGAAGCCATCGGCATTATCAACCGTGCGCTGAAGCACTACGACTTTCACGTAATCGGTCAGCGCCGTGTGCCGGTGAATAAGGAGGCGCTGCGTGAGGCTTCGGTACGGGCACAGCTCGACATGCACCAGTGGATCTTTGTCCCCGATGACAACAGCCTGAGCGCGCGGCAGATCGACCAGGCCGCCTACGACATCCTGCTGGAGATCGAAGAGCAGGCCTACACCCGCGAAGACCTCGCCGGGTTCTATCCGATTTCGCTGTCGTCTAAGACCCAGGTGCTCAAAGGCCAGTTGAATTCGTGGGAAGTCATCCCTTACTTCCTCGACCTGCAAGACAGCGACTACGAGGCCCGCTCGTTGTTCTTCCACACCCGGTTTTCCACCAACACCGACAGCCAGCCCGCCATGGCCCAGCCGTTCCGGCAGATGGCCCACAACGGCGAGCTGAACACGGACAAGAAGAACCGTCTGTCTGAAGATGCTATCGCCCGTACCAAGAACCGCCGTATCCACTCGCCGGTCGGCCAGTCGGACTCGGCGCGTCTTGACCAGACCCTGTCCCGCCGCATCCACGAAGACGAGCTGGACATGATCGAGGCCGTGATCGCGATGATGCCGCCGGCGTGGGAGAATGATCCGTCGATCCCGCAGCACGTGCGCGATATGCTCGAATACTTCTCGCTCTATGAAGAGAAAAACGATGGCCCGGCGGCGGTGATTTTCGGCGATGGTGAAGTCGTTGGCGCGCGGCTCGACCGTTTGGGTCTGCGGCCGCTGCGCTCGATCGAGACCGACGAGTATCTCTGTGCCATGTCCGAAGCCGGGCAGATCGACTTTCCATCGGCCAAGGTGGTCGCGCGCGGCCGGGTCGAATCTGGCGGTACGCTCTACTACGACCACAACCGTGGTCGCTCCTTCAACACCATGGAGACGCTCGAAGACCTCGCCAGCCGCAAGGACTACCGCGCGCTGCTGGAGGCTGCGCGGATCAACCTCGGCGATCTGCCGGTGCCGACGGCGACTGAAGCGGCGCTGGATGACAGCCTGAACGCTTACCAGCGCTTTGTCGCCTACAGCCTCAATCAGGAGAGCCTGAAGCTGCTCATGGACCCCATGTTGCAGAGCGGCGCCGAGAAGGTCTCGGCCATGGGCTATGGGTACGCCATCAACGCGCTTTCGGACGAAGAAGGCGGGATGGCGAAGTATTTCAGCCAGCGGTTTGCGCAAGTGACCAACCCGCCGCTTGATTCGATCCGTGAGGCCGATGGCATGACCCTGCGTGTGGCTCTGGGCGCCCGGCCGATGTTCTCTGCCGCTGCGACAACGCAGATCGTGATCCCATCCCCGGTGCTGACCCCGCGCGAACTGGCCCAGCTGGAGGCGCAGGCACAGGCACCGGTTGCTCGTTTCGAGATGCTCTACGACCACGGCCCTAAGGTCGACAGCGAGGCGCTGGAGGGCGCGCTGTCCCGCCTCTGCGATGCGGTGGCCGAGCGCGTGCGCGAGCACGGCGGCCTGATCGTTATTTCTGACCGTGGGATCAGTAAGACCCGCGCGGCACTACCGCTGATCCTCACGGTTGCGGCGCTGAACCAGCGCCTGATCACCGAGGGTCTTCGGTTCCGCGGTTCGATCATCGTGGAAAGCGGCCAGATGGCGTCTTCGCACCACGTCTCCACGGCGCTGGGCTTCGGCGCGTCGGCAGTCATGCCGCTGTCGGTCATCGCCCGGGCGCAGGACAAGCACGGCTCACCCGAGGAGCAGGACGCGGCGATCCGCAAGTTCGTTAAAGCTTGCGAGAAGGCGCTGATGAAGACCATGGGCAAGGTCGGGCTGTGTACGGCCGAGTCCTACATCGGTGGTGAGTTCTTCGAGCCCAACTTCTTCGACACTAATTCGGGCAAACTGGCCGAATTCTTCCCCAACATGCACTCGCCAGTCGGCGGGGTTGGCTTTGAGACGGTGATCAAGAGCGCCTTTGACTGGCATAGCCACGCGCTGGGCGTCAGTGAAGAGGGCGATATTCCGCTGCTGGGGCTGTTTAAAGAGCGCAACGACGGGGCGGGCCATTCCTACGGTCTGGCGGCGGTACGAGGCTTCGAAGACTTGACCGCTGAGCCGATCCGGCTGGCCGCGAAGGGCAAGGCCGAGAGCCGAGCCAACGAGCTGGATATAAGCGATGAAGACATGTCGCTGAACACCGTCAGTCGGCTGTTCGATGCCTTTGGCATCGATGACCGTGCCTACGTCGACACCAGCTTCGACGTGCGCAGCGCCGAAGAGATCAACGGCTTTGAAATGACACCTGGCTATCGCGCCTTTATCGACATGATGGGCAAGGAACGTGCGCGCCGTCCGGCCGCACTACGCGACGTTCTGGCGCTGCCTGCTGACCTGAGCAATTGCGCCACCGACGCCGATATTCTGGCGCGGCTGGAGGCCTTCGACGCGGTCGGTAACATCAATATCGCTGTGCAGGGCCTGGACGCCGAGCGTCTGGCGACGGCGGTTGCCGGCACTGCCTTCGAAGGCAAGGCGGTAGCAGTGGCAGATCCACTGGCGCGGGCGCAGGTCCAGCCAGCCGACGAAATCTGCCGTTCCTTTGCCGGTGGGGCCATGTCCCACGGCGCCCTCGTCGCAGCGGCGCACGAGGCGGTCGCCCACGGCATCAATATGGTCGGCGGGTTTTCCAACTCCGGCGAGGGTGGGGAGCACTTCACCCGCTACGGCACCATCCGGGCCAGCCGGATTAAGCAGATCGCCTCCGGGCGCTTTGGGGTCTGGACCGGCTATCTTGCGGACCCGAACCTCGAAGAACTGGAAATCAAGATCGCCCAGGGTGCCAAGCCGGGCGAGGGCGGTCAGCTGCCCGGCCAAAAGGTGACGGTTGAGATTGCCGCTGCCCGGGGTGGGACCCCGGGGGTCGAGCTGGTTTCACCGCCGCCCCATCACGATACCTATTCGATCGAAGACCTCGCGCAGCTTATCCACGATTGTAAGGCTGCGCGGGTGCGGGTGATCGTCAAGCTGGTCTCCTCCGAGGGTATCGGCACCATCGCCGTCGGCGTGGCCAAGGCCGGGGCTGACATCATCAACATCGCCGGGAACACCGGCGGGACCGGCGCTGCACAGGTGACGTCGCTGAAGAACACCGGGCGCGCGGCTGAAATCGGCCTCGCCGAGGTGCATCAAGCGCTGTGCCGCACCGGCCTGCGCCAGAAGGTGACCCTGCGCTGCTCGGGCGCCCACCAGACCGGCTCTGACGTCGTCAAGTCGGCGTTGCTGGGGGGGGACAGCTTCGAGTTCGGCACAACCGCGCTGATGATGCTCAAGTGCGTGATGGCCAAGAACTGTAACGTCAAGTGCCCGGCGGGTCTGACCACCAACGCCGAGGCCTTCGAAGGCGATCCGCGCGCGCTGGCCCAGTATTTGATCAACGTCGCGCACGAGGTGCGGGACATTCTGGCGGCGCTGGGGCTGAGATCACTGCGCGAGGCTCGTGGTCGCACCGATCTGCTGCAGCTGCTCGCCCACCAGAACCAGGTCGGACAGATGGATATGCACCGCATGCTGGCGGTGCTGCCGGAGCGGCCGATCGCCGAGCCGGTCTATCTGGAAGCAAACTTCACCGTCGATGATGCGCTGCTCGAAGAGATCCGGCCGGCGCTGCTGGACCCGGCTTCGACCGGCATCGAGGTCGACTATGCACCCCGGCTCTCGAACCGCAACAAGACCACCGGTGGCCAGCTCGCCATCGATGTCGAGCGCATCCTGCAGTACGAGATGACGGCTGCGACCGCCGAGGCCTCGCCGATCATCAACATCGACGACCGCGGCCGCCGGATGCTCAAGCCCGAAGCCCTCACCGTCCGCCTCAGTGGCCCGGCGGGGCAGTCCTTCGGCGCCTTCTGCAACGCCGGTATGATCCTGCACCTGCGCGGCACGGCCAACGACGGCGTCGGTAAGGGGCAGTCTGGCGGCATCATCGCCGTGGTCTCGCCCGGTGGCGGCACGCGTGAAAACGCGCTCATCGGTAACTTCGGCCTGTTCGGTGCGACCGGCGGTCAGCTGTTCGTCGAGGGCAAGGCCGGGGACCGCTTCTGCGTGCGCAATTCCGGTGCGACCGCCGTGATCGAGGGTGTGGGGGACTTTGGTTGTGAGTACATGACCAACGGCGCCGTGCTCAACCTCGGCAGCTTTGGCTATGGCTTTTGTAACGGCATGTCGGGCGGGGTGGCCTACCAGTATGACCCTGAGGGCAAGCTGGATGACTTCTACTCCCGGGATTCAGTCAGCCTGACGCCGCTGTCGGCTGAGGACGCGCTCAGCGGTGAGCACCGTCTGGCAGCGCGCACTATGCTCGAGCGCCACGTTGCGCACACCAATTCCGAGCTGGGTCGTCGCATTCTGGAGAACTGGGAGGCCGAGGTTGCACACTTCCGCTATGCCACGCCGCTGGCGCTGGAGGACTACCAGAACTACCAGCACATCGTGGCCGTGCGCTCGCGCAAGGATCTGGTGGACGAGCTGGCCTTTGCCATGGTCAGCCACCAGCTGACCAAGCTCAAGCGGGCCATCAAGGACCACGAGCCCATGCTTGGTGGTGCGGTGCCGAACCCACAGGCTGCGGATTTCAACCCCCAGCAGATGTACGAGCTGGTCAACACCTCGGCCGTGCTCGCCATCGCGCAGAACGTTGCCCGCGACCGGCTGGCCAAGACCATGGGCAAGGACGCGGTGGTTGCTGCGCTGTCCATGGATGTTGCAGTGCAGAAGCTGATCCTCACTGAGGACTTCACCGTGCTCTCCAAGCTGTCGGCCTTCGCCAAGACCGCCCTGGCCTCGTACAGCGATGAAGAACTGGCGGTGCTGATTTCCGACAAGCGGATGCGCGACTACAAGACTGCGCTGGACCTGCGCAACGTTCGCCTGCGCGATGGTTTCGGGACCTTTGCGTGGATTGCGCACCAGGACCGGCTCAACGCCGAGCGTATGGGCACGCTGCCAAGCCTCGATGAACTTTTCGCCAAGGCGTCGAGCGCCGAAGTCGTCAAGCTGGCGTCTTGAGTGGGGGTGAAGCAATGATGCCGATTAAACCGATCCTGACCATTCCTGATTTCATGCCGCTGTCGGCCGAGCAGCGGGCTTGGCTGCAGGGGTACTACGCCGGCATGGCCATGCAGGCCGAAATGTCCGTTACCCCGGGCTCGGGCCTGTCGTCCTTCGCTGTCGATATTCTCATCGGCACCCAGACCGGCAACGCTGAAGGTCTGGCTGAAGACATGGTGATGACGCTGGGCGGGGCCGGGGCGCAGTCGCGCATGCATCAGCTCGATGATGTCGAGATGGACGATCTGGCCGGCATGGAAAATGTGCTGGTCATCACCTCGACCTACGGCGAAGGCGAGATGCCGGACAACGCGCACCTGTTCTGGGAAGCGTTGGAGAGCGAGACCGCACCGCGGCTGGAGACGATGAAGTTCTCCGTGCTGGCGCTGGGGGATACGGCCTACGACGAATTCTGTGCGGCTGGTAAGATGATTGACAAACGCTTCGAGCAGCTGGGTGCGACCCGACTGGCCGAGCGTGTCGACTGTGATGTCGACTACGAAGACCTCGCGGCGGGCTGGTCAGAGACGGTGATGGCGCAGTTTGCGCCGCTGATCGCTGAGGCTGCCCCAGCGGAGGGCGGGGCTGTTCCTGCGCCGGCTGCGGCTGTCAGCACCAAGTCCAAGTGGACGCGCAAGAACCCGTTCCCGACACAGCTGAGCGTCAACCGCCGGCTGTCCGGGCCGAACTCGAAGAAGGATATCCGCCACTACGAGGTCGCGCTCGTTGGTGACGATGCCCCGACCTATGAGGCCGGAGACGCCGTCAATGTCTTGCCAGTAAATGATCCTGCGCTGGTCGACCTGTGGCTCGAGCGGTTGGGGATGAAGGCGGACAGCGCCGTCCCAGGCCATGACCAGCCGCTGGCTGACCTGCTGCTGCGCGACTGGGAGATCGTGACCCCGACCAAGGACTTCGTCGCCATGGTTGCCATGAAATCCGGCGACAGCGAGCTGGCTCATGTGCTTGAGCACAACGACAAGGAAACGCTCGAAGACTTTCTGTGGAACAAGGATACGCTCGATCTGCTGATCGACTTTCCGCAGATTTCGCTGGATCTGAACGAGGTCGGGACCCTGTTCCGGCCGCTGCAGCACCGGGCGTACTCGATTTCGTCGTCCTCCAAGGTGCACCGGGATAGCGTGCATATGACCATCTCCACGGTGCGCTTCCGTGGTAACCGGCGCCTGCACCAGGGCGTCGCTTCAGGCTATCTGGCCGAGCGGGTGTCGGATAGGGATGCGCTGTCGGTGTTCATGTCGCCAAACAAGAACTTCCGCGTGCCAGAGCAGGGTGATGCCCCGATCATCATGGTTGGCCCGGGGACCGGCGTGGCGCCCTTCCGTGCCTTCCTGCAGGAGCGGCAGGCGACGGGGGCAAGCGGTGAGAACTGGCTGTTCTTCGGTGACCAGACCCGGGCCGACGATTACATCTATTCAGATGAACTCGAGGCCATGCACGGGGATGGGCTGCTGAACCGGCTCGACCTCGCCTTCAGCCGGGATCAGGCTGACAAGGTCTACGTCCAGCATCGCATGGTCGAGCACGGCAAGGCGCTGTTCGACTGGCTCGAGCGTGGCGCGCACTTCTACGTCTGTGGGGACGCGACGAGGATGGCGCGGGACGTCGATGAGGCGCTGCACCAGGTGATCGCCGAGCAGGGCGGTATGGATGAGGACGCCGCGCGCGACTACGTGAATGCGATGAAGAAGGCCAAGCGCTACGCCCGTGATGTTTACTGACCGCTGAGTACGGCCTGACTGTTGCGCGTGGGAGGGCCGAAGGCCGCGAAGCGGCCGAGGGCCGAGCGCGCCACCTGTCAGTGGACACCCAACACGCTGCGCTGTGGGTGTCATGCCACCAAAAGTGTCCAACACGCTCAAAGGTGCAGCCGTTCTGAGCTTAGCGGGAACTAAATTGCGGGCTCGATTTGACGCCGCTTCGCGGCTTTCAAATCTCCCCCGCGCAGTCAAACGGACACGCCGGGCTGCGCCCGCCGTGACGCCTTTACTCTGAAATTGCGCGACGCTTGGCCCTGCCGCGCGAAGCGCGGTCGGGGCCAAGTCGGCGCAATTATCTCTGGTTCCGGACTGCCACGATTTCCCAGCGTCACACCAGGCCCAACGCGAGGCCTGGTTTTGAGTCTTTCAAGACCGGCTCTGACCCCGCGCCGGAGCCTATGAACGCCCCAATTTCGCCATGACCTCTTCAACCACTGCGTCAAGGTAGCGCTCGCCATCAACCAGCAGGCAGTCCGGTTCACCAGCGCCGGGTTGCTCGAAGGCAGCCAATTGCGAAGCCAGCAACTCTGGCGGGAAGTAGGCGTGTGATCTCGTGGTGACCCTTTCCATCAGCCGGTCGCGACTGACTATGGGAAAGACGAACCGCAGCCCGCCGGGCATAACTTCGCGCAGGAAGTCGCGATAGACCCGTCGCAGTGCCGAGCAGGTCAGGATCAGACCCTCCGAACCCTCCGGACCCGCCAGGCCCCGCCTGGCAGCCTGCGCCAGCGCCTCCAGCCACGGCCAGCGGTCCGCGTCCGTCAGAGGCTCGCCGCGCCGCATCTTTTCAACGTTGCCAGCGGGGTGCAGGTCGTCGCCCTCGATCATCGGCCAGCCCGCTGACGCGGCTATCCGCGCGGCGAGGGTCGACTTGCCAGCACCGGCAACGCCGCCAACGATCAGAAGGGTAGGGGGGTTGGTAATGCTCGAAATGCCTTCGCTGGGTCACCGTGACGGCCACGGAAAAGAATTCTCTTGGGAAACCAGCACTTTCGTGGTTAATGCGCAACACACGTCGCGCATCGCGCCGACGTCTCGGCAGTTTTCTTGAGTGATTCTTGCCCTATCGCCTCGGCGGGTTGCCCCGCCAGTTTAAGAACCTCGGACCTCTCTGCCACGCCAAGCCGGTCAGACCAACCCGGCGAACTGAAAGCTTTTCTGCCATTGACGACCTTCGAGAGCCTTGAATTGAATGGCGCTGTCCTGCGCGGCGTTGAGCACGCGGGTTACAGTGAACCAACCCCGATTCAGGCGAAACTGATCCCGCAAGCCCTGGCCGGTCGCGACTGCATTGGCCTGTCCCAAACCGGCTCGGGCAAAACTGGCGCCTTCATCCTGCCGATCCTGCACATGATCGCGGAAGAAGAACAAAGCGCCGGCCCCGGCCACTGCCGTGGTCTGGTGGTCGCGCCAACGCGCGAACTAGCGATGCAGATCGTGGACAACGCCCGCGCCCTGTCGAAGTTTTCCAAGGCCAAGATCGCGCTGCTGATCGGCGGCACCGGCTACGGCCCGCAGATCAACGCTATGAAGCGCGGCGCTGACCTCGTGATCGCCACGCCCGGGCGCCTGATCGACCACCTCGACAGCGGCTATCTGAGCCTGCACCGCACCCACGTGATCGTGCTCGACGAAGCCGACCAGATGATGGACATGGGCTTCCTGCCGAGCATGCGGAAGGTCATGCAGGCCATGCCCGAAAAGCGTCAGACGCTTCTGCTCACCGCGACCATGCCCAAGCCGATCCGTAAGCTGGCCAGCGATTTTTTGCTCAAACCCGTTGAGATCGAGACCTCGCCGCAGTCCAAGCCGGTCGAACGCATCGAGCAGCATGTGTTCGCCATCAAGTCCCGCGACCGCCGCCGCGCGCTGCTGGCGCTGGTCGAACAATATGGTATCAATCGAGGCATCGTCTTCACCCGCACCAAGCGCACAGCGGATTCGTTGGAAAAGCTGCTGCGGCAGGCCGGGATCAAGGCCTTTGCCCTGCACGGCGATAAGTCCAAAGGCGAGCGCAACCGGGCGCTGACGGCCTTCAAAAAGGCGGAAGTACCGCTGATGGTCGCCACCGACATTGCCGCCCGTGGGATCGACGTCGATTCTGTCGGCCATGTCATTAATTATGAGATGCCGCACGTTGCCGAAAGCTATGTCCACCGCGTCGGCCGCACGGCGCGGGCCGGTAAGGAGGGTGTGGCGCTGTCGCTCTGCGCCCCGGCCGAGCAACCCCTGCTGAAGGACATTCAGCGTCTCACAGGCCTGAAACTCCCCATGGAGCAGTTGCGACTTGATGGCGCAGAGCTGCCCGACAAGGACGCCCCGCCCGTGGCCGTTGAAGCCGACGGCGCAGCCCGGCCAGAAAAGCGGCCCAACCGGAAGCGGGGCAAGGCCGGAGCACCGGCCCAAGGGGCTGCCGATCGCCCGCTGGATGGCGTCCGACCCCCGAAAAAGTCGGCCTGGAATCCCATTCGTGCACGGGCCGAAGACCCCGGCTCTGCTGATTCAACGGCTCCCGATTCGAGTAAGCCGTTGAAAAAGAAAAAGAAAAGTGGCACTCGTAAGGCTAAGGTCGGCAACCACCGCAAGGGGCAGCCCCGATCGACGGGATCAAGCGAGGCCAAAGCAGGCCGCACGCAAGGACGAAAGCCCGCGCGAAGCGGTTCTTCAGGGAACGCCTCGGGCGGAAAAATGAGACAAGAGGCGCGGGCGAAACGCGACTCAAAAGGCAGGGCCAAAGGGCCAGGCGAGGCGGCAGCCTGACAGGGTGCTGCTGTATTTTTGTTTATGAAGGAATACCCAAATGGAAACCGGTACCGTTAAGTGGTTCAATGAGACCAAAGGTTACGGCTTTATCGAACCCAGCGCAGGCGGCAAGGACGTCTTCGTCCACATCTCTGAAGTCCAGCGCTCCGGCCTCAAGGGGCTGAACGACGGCCAGGCGATCTCTTACGAACTGAAGGTTGACGACCAGCGGGGCAAGACCTCGGCTGTGAACCTGCAAGTCGAAGAATAGACCACGCCTGAAGCGGTTTTTCGGGCGGCTGCTGTCGCCCGACCCCGCCTGAAAATCTGACACGGCTGCAACCGGGCTTCCGGGATTGCGCTCGACGCAAGATCAGCCGTGTATCAGGCCCTGCTCGCCCCGTTGGGTCAGCAGGTCACCTCTTCGTCGCGTTTGCGCAGCCCGCATTGGAGTGCCTGCGTGACCCCGCCCGGCTCTCAGGGTTGGCGGGTTCCGGCGACACCTTCCCGCATCCACTGTTGTAGGGCACGGATCGAGTGCTCGGAATTGACCCCGCAGCCGGGGTCGAGCACCAGCGGACCGGGCACGTAGCCCTTGGACTTCAGTCCCCGTTGCACGCTCTCCACCAGGTGAATGTCTTCTTCCACCGTGGTTTCCCGGTCCTGGACCGCCAGCTGACGGACAACCGGGTCTTCTTCGCCATCGATCGAGTACCAGCCGCGCCAGACCGTGCAGTCATCGGGCCCGTGCGGGCGCCAGTGATAGGTGTTGAGCCGGTTGCCCGGGTAGACTTGGAACGAAAAGGTCGGCCATAGGAACCAGCTGCTGTAAGAGCCGGCAAAATCGTTGCTTTCCAGATCGATGGGGTAGGTCATCTGATCGAGGTTCTGGCACTCGGTTGTGTGGCGCAGGCAATAGCCCTGGGGCTGGATGTCGTAGGTTTCGGGTTTGATCACGCCGGTGGCGAAGGTCTTGTGATTGATCGAGCAGTGGTAGCACTCGGAGTAGTTCTCGATCGAAACCTTCCAGTTGCACTTTTCCGGGATTTCCACCCACTCCAGCGGCGCCAGCCGGTCGATTTCCGGGACGAAGGCACCCAGCTCTTCACGCACCCCCGGAAACCAGTCATCCATGGGCGCGGCGTCGTCGTCGAAATTGACGAAAATGAAGCCGTGAAAGACCTCCGTGCGCACCGAGGTCAGGCAGATTTCGGACTTGGGAAAGTCCGGCACGGAGCGGATGTTCGGCCCGGCGCGGAGCTGGCCGGTCAGCTCGTAAGTCCAGGAGTGATAAGGGCAGACAACCAGCGAGGCGTGGCCGCTGCCGCTGACCAGCTGGTGCGCCCGGTGCTGGCAGACGTTGAAGAAGGTCCGCACCTCACCGGCGCGATCGCGCAGGCAGAACAGGTTTTCTCCCGACATTTCAAAGGCAAAGTAGTCGCCGGGCCGGGCAACCTGACTGACGTGACCGGCAAACTGCCAGGTCCGCATCAGTAGCCCGTTGCGCTCGGTCGCAAAAATCTCCGGGTCGGTGTAGTAGCGCCCTTCGAGCGAGCGGATGATGGGAGAGGTCTCGTTCATTGCCAAAAAAACTCCGCCGCTAATCGGATGCGTCCAGATAGATACCCAGAGCGTGCCGCCGCTGGTGAAAGCGATCAATCGAAGCCACGACATTTTGTCCCGCTTCTGCGATCACGAAGGCCATCAGCGTTTCGAGAAAGGCGGCCAGCGCGACGGTCGAGGTGAAGAACTGTGGGGTATCGACGGGAACAAGAAAGCCGTGGCGGGCGCCGACGAGGATCGGGCTGGCCGGGCTGTCGGTCAGGGCGATGACCTCCAGCCCCTGCGCCTGAGCGGCCTCCACCGTCTCGACCACGTCGCGGCGGTAGGGCTTGAAGGTCATGGCGAGCAGCACGTCGCCCTTGCGCGCCAGGGCCAGCGCGTCGATCGGTAGCGCGCCGTCCTGCGGGATCGCCTGGATGGTGTCGACGGCCATGGATGCCAGATAGGCAAAGTTGCGCGCCAGCGGATTGGCGATGCCCATGCCGAGCACGAAGGTCGCGCGCGTGCCGAGAATCTGCCGGGCCGCGGCCTGCACCGACGCGCGGTCGGTGCCTGAAAACATGGCTTCGATGCCGTTCATCGAGGCTGCGGCCATATCGCCGAACAGGCGGTCCAGCTCACCCCCGTGGGAAAGATCCTGCAGCCAGCGGGCACGGTCGGTATAGCTCTGACCGCCGCCGCGGCGCACCTGCTCCTGAAACGGGCGGCGGAAGTCCTCGAAGCCCTCGAACCCCAGCGCGCGCGCCATCCGCACCAGCGTGTTCGGTTTGACCCCGGCGGCATCGGCCAGCTGGCGCATGGAGGAGACGGAGATTGCAGCGGCATTTTCCAGCAGGAAGGTCGCAGCCCGGCGCAGCTGTGGGGGCATGTCGCCCTGGGCGGCGGTGAGCCGCTCGAGCACGGCCTCGGGTGAGCCCGGATCGGCCGTAGCGGGGCCCTGGGTGGTTGCGTGCGGCGCTTCGGTGTCGTCGACCGTGCCGGATGATACATTCATGCCATTCATGACCTAACGAGGTACAGTTGTGTGGTCCTCTTGTCCAGCGCATTGAAGTACCAGCGAAATATTGGGTTGAGACAAGGCGTGGAAGGGCCAGAAACGTCGGTCTGGTTTCAGACGGCGCCCTCACCTTGCTGCATTTGCACGCCCATATCGGAGACACAGAGCACGGTTCGCCTCCCATGTTGACCTCACCCCTTCTTGAGCAGGCCTGGTCGGTGCTGCTGGACCAGTTCGCCCACCGCTACGCCGAAGCCCCTGTGCCGCAAGGGGCAGAGACGGCAGCGCAGATCCGGCGGCTGCAGGGGCTGCTTCCGCACTGGGATTTTATCGACCATGACGTGGTGCTGGCCGAGAGCCTCGCGCCGCTCAACCGCAAGCGTGACCCGATCGTCGGTGCGCTCGAGCGCCTGCAACCCGTGCTCCAGTGGCGGACCCGGGGCGTGTTCACCGATGCGGCCTACACCAACCGGGCCTATGTCGAGTTCATCGGCCCCGATGGCATGGTGCGCAGCGACGACATCCGGCTGGGCATCTACTGGCATGACCGGGACACCTTCTACCCGTCTCACCGTCACAACGCCGTCGAGCTCTATCACGTCCTCTCCGGCACGGGGTTATGGCAGCATAGGAGCCAGACTTGGGTGCCGCGCCCAGCGGGGAGCTTCATCCTCCATGGCAGCCGCGAAGACCATGCAACGCGATCCGAGGCAGAGCCGATCCTCGCCCTCTGGTCGTGGACTGGTGATATCAGCTTTGAGAGCTATTCCATGGATGAAGCTGCGGTGGCGCCATCGGCGATGCCGCCGACGGCATCAATGCCACTCGCTTAGGGTTCGGTTTCGGGGCCTGTCCGGGTAGGCGCTCAGGCCGTCTGATGCGCCCGGCGAGCCTGGCGCTCAGCGGCGATCCGTGCGGCGATCCGGGCGTTATTTTCTATGAGTGCAATATTGGTTTCCAGACTGTCACCGCCGGTCAGATCCTTGACCCGGGCGAGCAGGAAGGGGGTGGCGTCCTTGCCACCGATGCCCTGCTGATCGGCCTCTGCCACGGCCTGGTTAATTGCAGCGTCGACCCGGGGGGGATCGAGCGCCTGATCGGACGGCACCGGGTTGGTCACCAGAACACCGCCATTGAGGCCAAAATCCCACTTGGCCTGCAGCAGATCAGCGACCTGCGCCGGGGTATCGGCACGGAAGTCGACCCCCAGCCCGGTTCGGGTGGTGTAGAAACCCGGCAGATCGTCGGTGCCGAAGCCGACCACGGGCACGCCGTGGGTTTCCAGATATTCCAGCGTCTTGGGTAGGTCGAGGATGGCCTTGGCGCCCGCGCATACGACCGCGACGTTGGTTTGGGCCAACTCCTGCAGGTCTGCAGAGACATCGAAAGTCTGCTCGGCGCCGCGGTGGACCCCGCCGATGCCGCCGGTCGCGAACACCTCCACTCCGGCGCGGGCGGCGAGGATCATAGTCGCGGCCACGGTCGTTGCCCCATCCCCGCCGCTGGCCAGCGCAAGCGGCAGATCCCGGCGGGAGAGCTTGGGCACGTCCAGCCCGCGTTCGCCCAGATAGCCAATCTGCTCAGCCGTCAGCCCGACGCAGGCCCGGCCGCCGAGCACGGCGATGGTGGCGGGCACGGCGCCTTCGTCTCGCACCGCTGCCTCGACCGCCAGCGCGGTCTCGACGTTGCGGGGAAAGGGCATGCCGTGGGAAATGATGGTGGACTCGAGCGCCACCACCGGCTGGCCGTCGGCGAGGGCGGCAGCAACATCCTCGGACAGGGTCAGCATGGGGTGGGTCATGGCTTTCGCTCCAGTTCAGACTGCACCGCAGCCTGACACAGGCCGGGGTGGATCGCACGCGCAGATTGCAGCGACAGGCTGGCTGCTGCCTGTGACCGCGCCAGCGCTTCGCGCAGTGGCACGCCCGCCAGCGTGGCATCGACCAGCGCCGCCATCAGGGTATCGCCCGCGCCGGTCACCGACAGGATCGGCCCCGCGAAGGCGGGTTGATGGTGCAAGGTGCCGCCCGCGTCCTGTCCCCAGATGCCCTTCGCGCCGTCGCTGATCACCACCCGACCCATGCCGCGTTCGAGCAGGGCCATGGCCAGCGTTTCAAGGGGCGCGTCGGTGCTCAGTCCACTCAGGGTCGCGGCCTCGAGCCGGTTGGGCTTGAGCATGGCGATCTGCGCCAGATAGGGTTGCAGGCGCAGTGCTTTGGTCGCGCTGACTGGCTCGGCGTGGATCGGGCGGGCCGGGTCTGCGATGGCGAACAGGAAGGCCAGCGCCTCTTCGCTGAGGTTGGCGTCGATGACCCAGGCTCGTGCCTTGTCGAGATCACGGCGGCGCTCTTCCAGCGCGGCAGGTGTCAGCGCCCCGACCAGCGCCATATCGCTGATCGCTGCGCGCATTTCACCGGTGGGCTCAAGAACGGACAGGTAGGTCGAGGAGCGCTGCTCGGGTACCCGTAGAGTCGCCCTCAGGTCGACCCCAGCGGCCGAGGTTTGGCGGGCAATATCTTCGGCGAAGCCGTCATCACCCAGCGCTGTGATCAGTTGAGTAGGGCAGGCCAGCCGCGCCAGCGCTTCGGCAATGTTACGGCCGACACCGCCGGCGGTGGCGTGCACGGCGCCGGGCGTAGAATCACCAGCGGTCAGCGGGCTGTGCGCCTGCCCGGTCAGGTCCATGTTGGCCCCGCCGATCACCACCACCGGCTGTTGCTTGGTGGCAGGGGTCATGGACGCGCTTCCGCGGTGATCGGGCCGAGCCCTGAGGTCGAAAACAAAACAGGATTCATGAGGCCGAGCTTACCGGGCCACGCCGGGAAATACAGCCACAAATGACCACGGCCAGCACCATCGGCGCTGGGGAGCCCGGGCGCCGGGGCAATCAGGCGAACAGCGCAATCCGGCTCACCGACAGATCCGCCTCGAAGTCACGGGCGTAGGCGGTCAGGTTCAGTCGGTTGATGGTGCGGGGGTCCAGCGCCCGCCGGAAGCTATCGGAGGTGAAATCATTCCACGCCAGCCGGTGGCGTACCCATTCGCCGCTGGTCTCGAAGCTGTGCTTATAAAACCGCCAGGGCGGGAAGCTGCGCGTGGTGGTCAGGTGGACATTGTAGTCCTCGCCGTTGCCCAGCACGTCGATTTCAATGCCTTGATAGCGGTCGGCGTTGAGCGTGCGCGGGTCGAGCCGTAGGCTGACCTGAATGAAGCCGCCGTTGTTGGCGGTGCTGACCTGCCCGAACAGGCGGATGGCCATGCGGCCGTCGACCTCGTCGTACCCGCCGCCGCCGTTGGACACCCCGCCCATGACGCGGTCGGAGGTGTAGGACCAGCGCCCGCCGATGGTGGAGTCGGGCAGCTGGGTAAAATCGTCGATGATCAGCGCGTCGCTCATGCTGCTGTCTCCTGTGCCCAGCTCGTCTGCAGCGGCGGCCATCGTGGGCCACGCGAGGCCGCCCACGGCAGCGGCGGCGACACCGGCGCTGGCACCAGCGCCCAGCAGGCTGAGTGTTTTGCGGCGGTTCAGTGTCATGGCATCGATCCTGCAAAAGCTGTTGTTCAGCCAAGGATTTAGGCGACTTGCAGCGACCGGCAATGGCCCGGGCAAGGCACTGGTGCCTGAGCGCTCGCAACGCGCGTGTTTGTGATTGACCTTTGCCTGTGCCCGCGCCTCTAATCGCCCCTGCTTAAGGGCCAGACCGGACATCAGTGACAAACGGGGGACGCAGTATGCAGATCGACGCGGCAACCATCGAAGCCTTCCAGCGCGACGGTGCGGTGCTGATCAAGGGGCTGTTCAGCGGCTGGATCGACCAGATCGCCGAGGGCATCGAAGAAAACATGGCCTCCCCCGGTCCCTACGCGGCAGAGAACCTGCAAAGCGGCGAAAGCGGCCGGTTCTTCGATGACTACTGCAACTGGACCCGGATTCCCGCCTTCGCAGAGATAGTGCAGCGCTCGCCGGCCGCCAGCGTTGCTGCGCAGCTGATGCAGTCGGGCAGCGCCCAGTTCTTTCACGACCACGTGCTGGTCAAAGAACCGGGGACGAGCAAGCCCACGCCATGGCACCAAGACAGCCCCTACTACTTCGTCGAAGGGCAGCAGACGGTGAGTTTCTGGACTACTGTCGAGCCGGTCGAAGATGCGACCTTGCGCTGTGTCGCCGGGTCCCACCGCTGGCCCAAGCCGGTCTTGCCGACCCGCTGGCTCAAGGAAGACAAGTTCTATCCCGACGAATCCGCCTATATCCCCGTGCCCGACCCCGATGCCGAGGGCATGCGCGTGCTCGAATGGCCACTGGCGCCGGGCGATGCCGTTGCCTTTGACTTCAAGGTGCTGCACGGCGCACGCGGGAATATGTCCACCCGGCGGCGGCGGGCGTTCTCGCTGCGGTTTGTCGGGGATGATGCCCGTTATGTCGAGCGGCCGGGGCGGACGTCACCGCCCTTTCCCGGGCACGACATGCAGCCGGGACAGCGCCTGCGCGAGGACTGGTTCCCGGTCGTTGTCGGTCAGCGGTAGTTTTCGAACCATTCCTTGATGGCGAGGCGCTCTTCCTCGCGCATGCCGGACTTGTTCGCCGGCGGCATAGCGTCGGTCAGCGCGGACTGCAGGTAGATGCGCTTGGCGTGGATCGCGGTTTCTTCCGGGGTTTCCAGTGCGACCGCCTTGGGCGCACCGTAAAGGCCTTGCCAGGCGGGCGCTTCGGCGTGGCAGACCGTGCAGCGGTTCTGCACGATGGTGTGCACGTCAGCGAACTCAGGCGCTTGCATCAGCCGCGTCTGGGAGGGGGTGAGGCTCGCTGCCAGCGTCGCCGCTTCGGCCTCGCCCCGCGGGGCCTTGTACAGGAACGGCCAGACCGACAGCGCGATCACCACGGCAAACAGGAAAATCGCCGCTGACCAGGTCCAGGCCGGGTTGCCCTTGCGCGCGTCGCGGGTGTTGAAGAAGTGGCGGATGCAGACCCCGATCAGGAACACCAGCCCCGCGATCAGCCAGTTGAAATCGCTGGCGAACACCAGCGGGTAGTGGTTGCTGAGCATGAGGAACAGCACCGGCAGGGTCAGGTAGTTGTTGTGGGTCGAGCGCTGCTTGGCGATCACCCCGTATTTGGCGTCCGGCTCGCGGCCCTCGCGCAGGTCCTTTGTGACGATCTTCTGGTTGGGAATGATGATCATGAACACGTTGGCGGACATGATCGTCGCCGTCGCGGCGCCTAGGTGCAGCATGGCCGCGCGCCCGCTGAAGACCTGCGTATAGGCCCAGGCGAGCACCACGAGGATGATGAACAGGATGATCATCAGCCGCGTGCTGTCACGGCCCAGCGGGCTCTTACACAGCACGTCATAGACCACCCAGGTCAGGGCGATGGAGCCCAGCGAGATCAAGATCCCACCCCAGATCGGGATGTCGAGCACGTTGGGATCGATCAGGTAGAGGTCAGCGCCGAGATAGTAGACCAGCACCAGCATGGCAAAACCGGTGAGCCACGTCGCGTAGCTCTCCCATTTGAACCAGGTCAGGTGCTCGGGCAGGTTGGGCGGGGCGACGTTGTATTTTTGCACGTGGTAGAAGCCGCCGCCGTGGACCTGCCACTCTTCCCCGTTCACCTTCTCGGGCAGGGGGCCGTCGCGGCGCAGGCCCAGATCGAGCGCGATGAAGTAGAACGACGACCCGATCCACGCGATTGCCGTGGCGACGTGCGCAATACGGAAGGCGGTTTCGACCCACTCAAGCAGGATTGGATAAACGGCGATATCCATGGCGACCCCATCTGCCAGCTTTTCGACCTGTCTGTTCTAGCGCTGAACGACCGGCACGAAAAGCGGCGAGATCGCGCGCTATCGGCTCAGGCGGTAGACGGCGCCCTGGTCCTCGTCGTTGAGCAGGTAGATGGCGCCATCAGGGCCGACTTCGACATCGCGCAGCCGGCCGATGCTGTCCTGCAGTATCACGGTGTCGGCGACAATCTGACCCGCTTCAATCTCGACGTGGTGGAGTTGGCGGAACTTCAGGGACGTCACCAGCAGATCACCTTCGTATTCGGGGAATTGCGAGCCTGCGGGGACAAAGGTCATGTCGCTGGGCGCGATCGACGGGGTCCAGTGCCACAGGCTGTCGGCGTAGCCCGGGCCGCCGGTGCCCTTGCCAATTTTCGCGCCGCCATAGCTGCGGCCAAAGGTGTAGAGCGGCCACCCGTAGTTCTCACCGGCGACGAGGAGGTTGATTTCGTCCCCACCCTTGGGGCCGTGCTCGTTGATCCAGACCGCACCGGTATCGGGGTGGATGGCCAGCCCCTGCGGGTTGCGGTGGCCGATGGTGAACAGCTCGGGTCTTGCGTCTTCGACACCGATGAAGGGGTTGTCGGCGGGGATGGACCCATCCCGGTTGAGCCGGATCACGGCGCCTTGATGATTGTCGGTCTCCTGCGCGCTGTTTGCCGTACCGCGGTCGCCCAGCGTCAGGTACAGCTTGCCGGCGGGATCGAGGCCGATGCGACAGCCGAAGTGATGGGAGCCATAGCCGGGGTTCTCGGCTTGGAACATCTGTGTGAACCCGACCAGTGCCGTGCCTTCGAGGCGGCCCCCGCCGAGCGTCGTGGTCTTTCGCCCAAGCGAAGCCGGACCCGCGTAGCACAGGAACACCTCGCCACGGTCGTAGAGCACGTCGAGCATCCCACCCTGACCATCAACGACTGCCTTAGGGGCACCGGTAAGCGGTGTCGCTGTGCCTTGATCCAGGTCGACCAGCAGCACCTGCCCGGTGCGTTCGGTGACCAGCAGGCGCCGGGCGTCGATGAAGCTCATGCCCCATGGGTGTTCGAGGAAGGGACTGACCCGTTCGAGCCGCTGGGCCTGCGCAGGGGCGAGGGGCCCGGCCATCACCCAGACCAGCGCCAAGCCCAGCGCCAGCCCCAGCCCCGTCATCAGCTTGAGCAAGGACCCTGACCCCTGCGAGCCTTGGACCGATGTCGAAGGGCGTGGGCTGCTTGGCGGAATGACAAAGCGTGGCATGGGGCTTCCTGTGGTTTGCGGCGGTTGGATACTGCTCAGATATGGGGCCGCCGGGGGACGTTACCAGCCGGGGTCGACCTCGGCTCCTGACCCTGACGCAACTGTGAAATCGCAGTCCATCCGAGATTTTACCGCGCAAGCCGGGTCAAGTTGGTCTAAGGGAGCGCCAACGGGGCCGACAGCGGCCTTTCCCAAAACCTGACCCGAAGAGGAGACTGCAGCATGCAGCAGGACTTGTTTGAAACTGGCCTTGAACAGCGCAAAGCAACCCTTGGCGCGGCCTATGTCGAAGCCAATCTCGCCTCTGCCGATGACTTCACCCGCCCGTTTCAGGAGGCCATGACCGCCTGGTGCTGGGGCTTCGGCTGGGGCGATGAGGCCATCGACGCCAAGACCCGGTCGATGATGAACCTCGCGATGATCGGCGCGCTGGGCAAGATGCACGAATGGGAAATTCACTGTCGCGGCGCGATCAACAACGGCGTCAGCGTCGAGGAGATTCGCGCGATCATCCACGTGGTCGGCATCTATTGCGGGGTGCCGCAGTCGCTCGAATGCTTCCGTGTTGCGCGCAAGGTGCTGGAGGAGCAGGGGCTGCTCTGAGACCGACGGGATGAGCCGCCGGCGCGCGGCTTCCCGACCGGCCTGTTTCTTTCGGCTCTAGGTCGCAATTCTGGTACAAAAGTCCTTTTTCAAGCTGAGAAGTGTACAACTGTACCTTATTGCTGGCTGCAGAATCCCCAGAACCGGAGAACTGCGCCATGGCCGAGCCTGCCCAGAAGTCCTTTCCCACCAGTGCCCGTGTGGTCATCGTCGGCGGCGGTGTCATGGGCTGCGGGTTGGCCTACCACCTCGCGCACGAGGGCTGGACGGACATCGTGCTACTGGAGAAGGCCGAGCTGACATCGGGCTCGACGTGGCACGCGGCGGGGCAGATCACCCACTCCACCAGTTCGTTCGCGCTGGGTAAGTGCGTGGACTACAACATCGGGCTCTATTCCGGGGCGCTGGAGGCCGAGACCGGGCAGTCGGTCACGTGGCATGGCTGTGGCTCGTTCCGGCTGGCGTACAGCGAAGACGAAATGGACTGGCTGCGCCATACGCTGTCCGTGGGGCGTACACTCGGCTTCAACATCGAGCTCGTTGGCCCGGAGCGGGTCGCCGCACTCCACCCCTTCTACAACCTCGAAGGTGTGATCGGGGCGCTGCACACCCCTGACGATGGCCACGTCGACCCCAGCGGCATTACCCAGGCGCTGGCGACCGGGGCGCGGCAGCTGGGTGCGCGCATCATCCGCCGCTGCCGGGCAACGGACATCAAGCAGCTCGACAGCGGCGAGTGGAAGGTCTTCACCGAGCAGGGCGACATCACCTGCGAGCATGTGGTCAACGCCGGAGGCACCTACGCCCGGCAGATGGGGGAGTGGTCGGGGCTCACCCTGCCCATGACGTCCATGACCCACCACTATCTTGTCACCGAAGCTGTGCCGGCGTTTCGGGATCTGGACACCGAACTGCCGGTGGTGCGCGACGATGCCAAGGTCTCGGGCTATATCCGCATGGAACAGAAATCCGGCCTGATTGGTATTTACGAGAAGGCCAACCCGAACGCGGTCTGGATCGACCATTGCCCGTGGGAGGCTGAAAACGAGCTGTTCGAGGCCGACTATGACCGGATCATGCCGTGGCTGGAAAACGCCATGGAGAGGATGCCGGTACTGGCCGAACTGGGGATCAAGCGCGAAGTCCACGGCGCGATCTCGCACCCGCCGGACGGCAACCCACTGATCGGCCCGGTCGCGGGCGCGAAGAACTACTGGTGCTGCTGCGGGACACAGATCGGCATCGGCTGGGGGCCGGGCCTGACCCGCGAGCTGGCCCGCTGGATGGTCCACGGCGCCGCCGACATCCAGATGCGGACCTTCGACCCGCGCCGGTTTGGCGATTATGCCACCAAGGACTGGCAGGTGGTCAAAGCCAAGGAAGACTACTGCCTGCGCCACGAAATCCCGTTCCCGCACTTCAACCGGCTCGACGGTCGCCCGGTCAAGCCCAGCCCCATGTACCAGCGCCTCGCAGAAAAGGGCGCGGTCTATGAGGAGGTCTTCGGCCATGAACGCCCGCGCTGGTTCGCCCGCAGCGGCGTTGAGCAGCGCGACCACTATTCCTTCCGGCACACGCCGGTCGACGACATGGTGGCGCTGGAGTGCCGCGCCGTCCGCGAGGCGGTGGGGATCATGGATATTTCTGCCTTCACCAAGGTCGAGGTCAGCGGCCCGGATGCCGCCAGCCTGCTCGACCGGCTGCTGCCCAACCGGCTGCCGCAGAAGGTCGGTGGGATCGGCCTTTCGCACTTCCTGCACGAAAGTGGTCGGATCGAGCTGGAGACCACCGTGGTCAAGCTCGCCGAGGATCGCTTCTATCTAGTCTGCGCGGCCTTCTTCGAAACCCGGCTGACCGACTACCTCAGCCAGCGGCTCGAGGGCGCCGACGTCAGCATTCGTGTGCTCTCGACCGACTGGGCGGCACTGGCGCTGCAGGGGCCGAAGTCGCGCGACGTGCTGGCGGCGACGACACCGGCGGCGCTGGATAACGCCAGCTTCCGCTGGCTCAGCGCGCAGGAGATCAGCATCGCCGGGCACAGCGTTTGGGCGATGCGGCTGTCGTACGCCGGGGAGCTTGGCTGGGAGATCCACGGCCCGGCCGAGGCCATGCTCGTGGTCTACGACGCGCTGTGGGCAGCCGGAGAAGCCCACGGCATCACCGACTACGGCTCCTTCGCCATGAACGCCATGCGCATGGAAAAGATGTTCAAGGGCGCGGGCGAGCTGACCAACGAGGTGACGCTGCCCGAGGCCGATGTCATGCGGTTCGTGCGTCTGGACAAGGACTTCGTGGGCAAGGCTGCAACCGAGGCCTCCGCGCAGGCGCAGCAGGCCGGAGACATGCCTTGGACCTGTGCCTATCTGGTGATCGAACCCGAGGGTGATGAAGACGGCCACGGCGGTGAAGCGGTCCTGCTGAACGGTGAAGTCGTCGGTTCCACGTCTTCGGTGGCCTTTGGTCCGACCGTGGGCAAGATCCTCGCCTTTGCCTACATCCGGCCTGCGGCGGCGACGCCGGGACAGGCGCTGGAGGTCGTCATTCAGGGCAAGCCGCGCAAGGCGGTTGTCGCCGACCGGCCTTTGTACGATCCTGACAGCCTTCTGCCGCGGACCGATGCGGTCTAGGCATCTGATCCACCGACCTTTTTCGAGCGAGCACCCTTGATCATGACTGCGAACCAAAACCAGAGCATTCCTGCAACCATGACCGCCGTTGTTCTGACCGGGCACGGGGACTTTGACCGGCTGGAGGTACACCACGACTGGCCCACACCCACGCCCGGTGCGGGCGAAGTGCTGATCCGGGTGGCCGCCTGCGGGCTCAACAACACCGACGTCAACACCCGCACAGCTTGGTACTCCAAGGGTGTCGAGGAGAATACCACCGGCGGCGCCTTCGACAGCGCTGACGAGGATGATGCCACCTGGGGCGGCGCGCCGCTGACCTTCCCGCGCATTCAAGGCGCAGATGTCTGCGGAGAGGTTGTCGCCGTGGGCGAGGGCGCGGATGCCGCGCTGATCGGCAAGCGGGTGATGCTGGAAACGTGGATCCGCGACTGGAATGACCCCATGAACCTCGACGTCATCGGCTACTTCGGCTCGGAGTGCGATGGTGGTTTTGCGCACTACACCAAGATCGATCAGAGCTACGTCCACCCCATCGACAGCGACCTGTCGGATACGGATATCGCCAGCTTTGCGACGTCCTACTTCACCGCAGAAAACATGCTCAACCGCGCCAACGTCAGCAGCGGTGATACGGTGCTGGTGCCCGGGGCTTCGGGCGGGGTCGGCGGGGCGCTGATCCAACTTGCCAAGCGGCGCGGGGCGCGGGTTGTGGCGCTGTGTTCAGAGAGCAAGCGGGAGGGCGTGGCCGCCTGCGGCCCGGACGCCATCCTGCCGCGTCAGCCGGAGAACCTGAGCGCGGCCCTGCGCGAGGCCATCGGCAGCGACACGGTCAGCGTGGTCGCCGATGTCGTTGGTGGTGACCTGTGGCCCGCGCTGATCGATGTGCTCGAACGCGGCGGGCGCTATACCTGTGCCGGGGCCATCGCCGGGCCGATGGTGCATATGGACCTGCGCACCTTTTACCTGCGCGATCTGACCTTCACCGGGGCGACCATTGTTCCGCCGGGGGTGTTTGCCGATCTGGTGGGCTACATCGAGCGCGGGGAAATCAAACCGCTGGTCGCAGAGGTCTTCGCGCTGGAAAACCTCGTTGACGCGCAGAAGGCCTTCATCGCCAAGCAGCACGTTGGCAACATCGTGGTCGACTGTCGCTGACCTTGCGCGCAGCAGCGTTCGCAGAGACGGGAGCATTGCATCACCCATGAAGATCACCGGCATCACGCTTTGGCACCGTCGCCTGCCGCTCTCCAAGCCCTACTGGCTGTCCGGGGGACGGCTGAAGTTCGAAGCGCTGGACAGCACCTTTGTCCGGGTCGAGACCGACGGCGGTCTGGTCGGCTGGGGGGAGGGCTGTCCCTGGGGCGAGACCTATCTGCCGGCCTTTGGTGGCGGTATCCGCGCGGCCATGGAGTTGTTGGCGCCAGTGCTGATCGGGGAGAACCCCGGCGATATCGACCGCCTCAACCGGGCCATGGATCAGGCTTTGCCCGGCCATCCCTACGCCAAGTCTGCGCTCGACATGGCGCTGTGGGATATCGCAGGCAAGCGCGCCGGCGCGCCCCTGTTCGAGCTGTTCGGCGGGGCAGAGGGCGAGGGCGTGGCCGTCAATTCCTCGATCTCCACCGGCACACCGGACGAGATGGTGGCGCTGATCGACGCGGCGCGGGCCAAGGGCTACCGCACCCACTCGGCCAAGATCGGCGGAGCAGACATCGCCGGAAACATCGCTCGGATCGAGGCGATCGAAGCCACGCTGCCAGCCGATGAGAACGTCACCTACGACATCAACCGTGCGTGGGTGCCCGGGGTCGCCATTCAGGTGATGCAGTCGGTGGCGGGCAGCGCCCGGGGCTGGTTCGAGCAGCCTTGCCAGACCCTCGACCAGTGCGCGGTCGTCGCCGCAAACACCACCCAGCCGATCATGCTCGACGAGTGCCTGCACACCTTTCAGGACCATCTGGACGCCTGGTCCCGGTCGGCCGGGCAGGGCTGTAAAATCAAGCCCAACCGTCTGGGCGGGCTGACCCGAACCCGGCAGGTCCGCGACTTCTGCGTCGCCGTGGGCTGGCAGATGCACGTCGAGGACGTCGGCGGTACCGTGCTCGCCGACACCGCTGCGCTGCACCTCGCCCTGTCGACGCCGGAAGAGAACCGGCTCGCCAGCTGGCTTGCGCACGCGCATCTGGTGGATGATTATGCCCCGGGGGAAGGCGCTCGCAACGAGGGTGGTATGGTGCGGCTGGCGGCGGACAAACCCGGGATCGGGGTCGAGCCGCCGGAAGACTGGCTGGGCGAACCCTTGAGACACTTTTCCTGAGGACCGTTAATTGAGGCTGGCTCATGGACGGTCAGACCAACAACCGAGTCAATAACGAGGGTGACATGAACCAGATCGACGCTCATCAGCACAACCCCGCCAGCGCAGCAGACGCCGCCGGGCTGGCCCACTGGCAGGCGCGCGCTGCCGAGGTGCTGCCCGCCGCTGGTTTCGGCAACTTTGACCCCGGCGTGATCCTCGCCCGCGGGCAGGGCAGCCGCGTGTGGGACGAGGACGGCAACGAGTTCATCGACCTGCTGATCGGCTCTGGCCCGATGATCCTCGGGCACGGCAACGAGGAAGTCGCCGACGCCGTCGCCGAGCAGATGAGGCGCGGGCTTACCTTCTTCACCAACAACAGTGCCGGGATTGCGCTGGCCGAGCAGATCGTCGAGGACATGGCCTGCGCCGAGCAGGTCCGCTACGTCTCCACCGGCGGCGAGGCGGATATGTACGCTATGCGGCTCGCCCGGGCCTTCACCGGCCGTGACAAAATCCTTAAGTTCGAGGGCGGATACCACGGCATGTCGGCCGAGGCGCTGATGTCGCTGGCCCCGCAGCAGCTGGTCAACTTTCCCAACGCCGTTCCCGACAGCGCCGGTATCCCGCGCAGCGTCGAGGAGAACATGGTCATTGCGCCCTACAACGACCTGGAGGCTGTGCGGCAGCTGCTGGACCAGTTCGAGGGCGAGGTCGCGGGCATCATCGTCGAACCTCTGCAGCGCATTCTTGCGCCCGCAGAGGGCTTCCTCGCTGGCTTGCGTGAGGAAGCGACCCGGCGCGGGATCGTGCTGATTTTCGACGAGGTGGTGACCGGCTACCGCTTCACCTACCACGGTGCCCAATCCTACTACGGCGTCACCCCCGACCTGTGCACGCTGGGCAAGATCATCGGTGGCGGTTTCCCGCTGGCGGCTATCGCCGGCCGGGCCGACATCATGGCGCACTTCGACAAGGGCCGTGTGGGCGCTGAGGGCTTCACCATGCAGATCGGTACGCTCTCGGGCAATCCGGTGGCAGCGGTGGCCGGGCTGAAGACCATGGAGATCCTGCGCCGTCCGGGGATGTACGAGGCCATGGCGGCCAAGGGCCAGGCGATCATGGACTCCTACGCTGAGCACCTCGGCGCGGCGGGTATTGCCCACCAGATCGTCGGCGAGCCCTGGCTATTCGATTGTGTGTTTTCGGAACGCGCCGTGACCGACTATCGCGGGGTGCTCGGCGGTGATGCTGACCTTGCCCGGGCCTTTAACCAGTCGATGCGGCAGAGCGGGCTGCTCAAGGCCGATGCCAAGCTCTACACGCATGCAGCGCTGACCGACGCGGATATGGATCAGATCCTCGGCGCGGTGAAAAAGGCCGCCCAGAGCCTGTAGCCAGCGAGCGTCGGTTCCCGCACGCCGCTGTCGGTTTGCCCGGCATTCTGGGGACTGCATGCGGTGGGAGTGGCCTTCGCCGCTGCCCCTTGAGTTGCCGATTACGAATGGGTGAAAACGGCACGGCAGGCGAATTACGTAAGGATTCCCGAAGAAATCCTATCCTGCATCACCGTTTTCTGCGTCACGGCGTTAGGGGCTGAAAAAATTCCACTGCACAGTTTTTTCCAGAACGCAGTTTCGATAAGAGGCCGTAATCGGCGTTTATGCCGGGAAAATTTTCTGATCTAGATTGATGAGCCTATCATCTTTCAAAGCAGTTTCATGGTTACCGAAAGCAACTTTGCCGCCTGGCCCGAGGGCGCACAGGATCAACTGGTGCAAGCCCTGACCGACACCTATCTGGAGACCCGGGCTTCCGAGGATTTGGACCTCGGCGCGATCCTCAAAGATCAGCGCCTTGGCCGCTTTGCCCTGCTGTCGAGCTTTGGCGCGGAGAGCGTGGTGATGATCCATCTGGTGACCAGCCTTGCTCGCGAGACCCCGGTTCTGTTCCTCGACACCGGGCAGCACTTCCCCGAAACGCTGGCGTACGTCGAGCACCTTAAGTCCAGCCTTGGGCTCAATCTGCATATCATCAAGCCCAACCCGGACCTGACCCTGAGCGAAGACCCGGAAAAGACGCTGCACAAGTCCAACCCGAACCAATGCTGCATGCTGCGCAAATCGTTGCCGCTGGGTGATGCGTTGCAGGGCTATGACACCTGGTTCACCGGCCGCAAGCGTTTCCACGGAGGCCTGCGGTCATTCATGCCGGTGATCGAACGGGATGGACAGCATCTGAAAATCAACCCGCTGGCCCGGTGGTCCAAGCGGCGGGTTGAGGCCTACTTCTACGAGCACGACCTGCCGCGGCATCCGCTGGAGCGTTTAGGCTACGCCAGCATTGGCCGTGAGCCCTGCACCGTGCCGATCGAGGCGGGGCAGGACCTGCGCGAAGGCCGCTGGGCGGACATGCCGTCCAAACTCGAGTGTGGCATCCACCTTGGGCCGGATGCGACCCTGATCCGGGAGGCCTGAGACCGGGCCTCCCGATAACCCCCGGTCAAGCGACCAGGTGGGCCCACGGACGGTCGCCGCGGTCGTCGTTCTCAAAGGCGCTGATATCGCCTTCGTGCTCGAGGGTCATGCCCACGGGGTCCAGCCCTTCGAGCAGGCGGCGCTTGAGGCCCGCGTCCAGTTCAAAGCGGATGATTTCACCGTTGGGGCGTTCGATGGTCTGCTCTTCGACGCTGACCGCGATGGTCGAAGCCTGATTAGCGTCGGCCATCAGCTTGTCGACCTGCTCCTGGGGCAGGCGGATCGGTAGAATCGAATTGTTGAAGCAGTTGTTGTAGAAAATGTCGGCGAAGGTCGGGGCGATGATCACCCGAAACCCCCAGTCCAGCAGCGCCCACGGCGCGTGCTCGCGGGAACTGCCGCAGCCAAAGTTGTCGCCGGCGACCAGAACCGTGCTGTCCTGATACTGCGGCTGGTTGAGCGGGAAGCTCTTGATCGTGTCGCCCTCGGGGGTGCGCCGCATCTCGTCGAACAGGCCGGTGGCAAGGCCGGTGCGCTTGATCGTCTTCAGGTACTGCTTGGGGATGATCATGTCGGTGTCGACGTTGACCAGATTGAGCGGGGCGGCGACGCCGCGGTGAGAAACCAGCTTATCCATGGGGCTCTGTCTCTTCTCTCGTAAATCGTGTTCAAGGGCGCGGCCAGTCGATCCGGCGGCGCGCGGGATCAGAAGTCGCGGACGTCGGTCAGGTGACCGGTGATCGCGGCGGCGGCGGCCATGGCCGGGGAGACCAGGTGCGTGCGACCGCCCCGGCCCTGTCGGCCCTCGAAGTTGCGGTTCGAGGTCGAAGCGGCGCGCTCACCCACGGCGAGCTTGTCGTCGTTCATGGCCAGACACATAGAACAGCCCGGCTCGCGCCAGTCGAAACCAGCCTCGCGGAAGATCGCGGCGAGGCCTTCTTCTTCGGCCTGTGCCTTCACCAGACCCGAGCCCGGAACGACCATGGCGCGCACGCCGTCCTTGACTCGGCGGCCCTTGGCGACCTCGGCCACGGCGCGCAGGTCTTCGATCCGGCCGTTGGTGCAGGAACCGATGAACACGGTATCGACGGCAACGTTGCTCAGCGGTTCACCGGCAGTCAGGCCCATGTATTCGAGGCTGCGGGCGGCGGCTTCACGCTTGTTGTCGTCCTCGAAGTCGTCGGGGTGAGGAATGTTGGCGGTGATCGGCGCCACGTCCTCGGGCGAGGTGCCCCAGGTGACCATGGGCGGGATTTCAGCTGTGTCGAGGGTGACGGTCTTGTCGTAGTGTGCGCCGGCGTCGGTCTCCAGCGTCTTCCAGTAGGTGACAGCCTCGTCCCAGCCTGCACCCTGCGGGGCTAGGGGGCGGCCTTTGAAGAACTCGAAGGTCTTCTCGTCCGGCGCGATCAGGCCGGCGCGGGCACCGCCTTCGATCGACATGTTGCAGATGGTCATGCGCCCTTCGACCGACAGGCTGCGGATGGCTTCACCGGCGTATTCCATAACGTAGCCTGTGCCTCCGGCGGTGCCGATGCGACCGATGATGGCGAGGATCAGATCCTTGGCGGTGACGCCGGTGCCCAGCGGGCCGTTGATCTGGATCAGCATGTTCTTGGACTTGGCCAGCGCCAGCGTCTGAGTGGCGAGCACGTGCTCGACCTGGCTGGTGCCGATACCGAAGGCCAGCGCGCCGAAGGCGCCGTGGGTCGAGGTGTGGGAGTCACCACAGACAACTGTGGTGCCGGGCAGGGTGAATCCCTGCTCGGGGCCGATGATATGGACGATGCCCTGGCGTGGATCGTTCATGCCGTAGACCGGTACGTCGTTGTTCGCGCAGTTTTCCATCAGGGTTTCGACCTGAATCCGGCTTTCCTCGTTGGCAATGCCGCCCGCGCGGTCGGAGGTCGGCACGTTGTGGTCCGGCACGGCCAGGGTCAGATCGGGTCGGCGCACCTTACGTCCGGCCAGCGCGAGGCCTTCAAACGCCTGCGGCGAGGTCACTTCGTGGACCAGGTGGCGGTCGATGTAGATCAGTGACGTGCCGTCTTCATTTTCACGGACGACGTGCTTGTCCCAGATTTTATCGTAGAGGGTTTTGGGGCCAGCCGAAGTACTCATGCGATGGGTCCACCTTTCTAGAGCGGTTCAAATCATCAATATGGGAAGTCCCTTACAACGCAGACGGGGCTTTGTCATCGCACTGTCACGCAAGTCATGAGTGCAGCACCGCTGCATGCGGATAACCTGCACAGCCGCGGCGAGGCCGATAGGCTGTGGCCTCCAAAGGGAGATTCTGCCAGTCTTCGGGACAAATTATCACCGATCCACTCTGCGCAAGGCCTGAATGATGGCTCCGCCCTCGTCGTCTTCGTCTTCTTCCTCCGCTTCGCCCGCCTCGTCCGGGTCGTTCCCGTCTGAGGCAACGTCGGCGGGAGAGGTGGTGCGCTCGGACCGCCCGCAAGCGCTGGAGAGCCTGCCGCTCGCCGTCGATCTGGATGGGACGCTGCACAAGGGCGATCTGTCGTGGTGGTCGCTGCGGGTGGCGTTCTGGCTCAACCCGTGGAAGGCAGCCCGCGCCGTCACCCGGCCCCGGCCGGCGGCAAAGCAGGCGCTCTGCGATATCTCCCTGCGTTACTTCGATGCCTACGAACTGCGCTGGAACGAGCCCTTCGAGAGCTGGCTGGATCAGCAGGAGGCCCTCGACCGGCCGATGGTGCTGGCCAGTGGGGCAACGCGGGAGATGGTGCGGCGGGTGGCGGCGGAATTCGACCTGTTCGACACCTTTCTGGCCAGCGACGAGACCACAAATCTGACCGGGGAGACCAAGGCCGAAGCCCTCAGCGCCCTGTTCCCCGATGGCTTTGTTTACGCCGGCAATGCCCGGCAGGACTGGCCGGTGTGGCAGGCGGCGCGCGGTGCAGTGCTGGTCAACTGCGCCCCGGATCTCGAGCGGCAGGCGCGGGAAGCCTTCGCCGTCGAGGCCGTATTCCCGCGCGAATAACCGCAGCCAGCGCCGAGATTCCCTGAAGACCGGCCCGCAAGCCGTGCTAGTTTGGGAGCAGGCAACAACGATACGCGATTTGAGGGACAGCAAGACAGGACCATGGCCGACAAAATCCTCGTTACCGGTGGGCTGGGCTATATCGGCAGTCACTGCGTGGTGGCGCTGTGCGAGGCTGGCTTCGAGCCGGTCATCGTCGACAATCATTCCAACGCCCGGGCGTCGGTGCTGGAGCGGCTGGAACGCCTCACCGGCCGGTCGCTGACTTGCTACGACCTCGATATCCGCAACCGCGCCGGGCTGGAAACCCTGCTCCAGCGCGAACCCTGTTCGGGGCTGATCCACCTCGCAGCCTTCAAGGCAGTGGGCGAGTCCGTAGCCCGGCCGCTGATGTACTACGACAACAATGTTGGTGGCTCGGTCAGCCTGTTCGACGCTTTCGAGGCTGCCGGTGGCGGTGCGATCGTGTTCTCGTCCTCGGCGACGGTCTACGGCGAGGTTGACGCCGAACCCCTGCACGAAGCCCTGCCGGTGCAGCCCACCAATCCCTACGGCCAGACCAAGGCGATGATGGAGCAGGTGCTGGCCGACATGGTGCGGGCACCAGGCGCGCGCAGCCGGGGGCTGGCGTTGCGCTACTTCAACCCCGCAGGTGCCCACGACAGCGCCCTGATCGGTGAAGACCCCAAGGATCAGCCCAACAACCTGTTCCCCATCATCGTTCAGGTCGCGGTCGGTCAGCGCGAAAGCTTGACCATCGTCGGCGAGGATTACGACACGCCCGACGGCACCGGTGTGCGCGACTACATCCACGTGGTCGATCTGGCGCGGGCGCACGTGAAAGCGTTGCAGGCGCTGCTCGGTGGCGGCTTTGAGACCCCCTTTACCGCGCTTAACCTTGGCACAGGCACACCCTATTCGGTGCGCGAGGTGGTCTCTGCGTTCGAGACCGAGCTCGGCCGCCGCCTGCCGCAGACCCTCGGCCCGCGCCGCCCGGGCGATGTTGCCACACTGCTCGCCGACCCGAGGGCTGCTGCGGAGCAGCTGGGCTGGACCGCCGAACGCGGGCTAGAGGCCATGGTTACCGACGCCTGGCGCTGGGCGGGCGCGGCGCGGCAATGGGGCCTGTGGGATGAGGATGACTGACCCGGTTGTTCAGGGTCGGCTCGTGTTGCGGTCAGTGAAGTTGTGACGCAGTTTTGCTACCGGCCCGTCGGCGGTTGATGTAGCAGAACCAAGATAGCCGGATGGCCTGTACCGCCGGATCAGCACGAGTGAGAAGAACACGATGGCTGCAGTTGCCAATCCGAAACGGCCTTATGCGCGTCTGCTCAACCCGACCTCGATCGCGGTGGTCGGCGGCAGCTGGGCGGCTACGGTCATTGAACAGTCCGAGCGCATGGGCTTTGCCGGTGACATCTGGCCGGTGCATCCGACCCGGGCCGAGGTCCGGGGGCGCAGGGCCTATGCCAGCATCGGCGACCTGCCTGCGGCCCCTGATGCAACCTTTATTGGTGTCAACCGCCAGACGACCATCGACGTGGTCCGCGATCTCGCGGCGCGGGGGGCGGGCGGGGCCACCTGCTTCGCGGCGGGCTGGGCCGAAACCGACGACGGCGGCGCCCTGCAGGATGAACTGCTCGCCGCCGCGGGTGATATGCCGATTTTCGGCCCCAACTGCTACGGGCTAATCAACTACCTTAGTGGCGCGACGCTGTGGCCCGACGTCCACGGCGGGGAGCGGGTCGAGCGTGGGGTCGCGCTCATTTGCCAGTCTTCCAACATCGCCATCAACCTGAGCATGCAGCAGCGCTCGCTGCCTCTGGCCTATGTCCTGACCGTCGGCAATGGCGCGCAAGTCAGCCTCGGTAACATGATAGAAGCCATGGCCGCCGACGACAGGGTGACCGCCGTCGGGCTCTATATCGAGGGTTTTGGGGATCCGGCGACATTCATCGAGGCGGTGCGCTTCGCCCACGAGCGTGGGGTCGCCGTGGTGGCGCTCAAAGCCGGGCAGTCCGACGGCGGGCAGGCGCTGACCCTGACCCATACCGCGACGCTGGCCGGGGGCGCAGCGGTCTCCACAGCGCTGCTCTCACGGCTCGGGGTGGCCGAGGTCTCGACCCTCACGAGCCTGCTCGAAACCCTGAAGATCCTGCATTTCAAGGGACCGCTGGACAGCCGCCGGGTGATGTCGGTCAGCTGTTCGGGCGGTGAAGCGGGCCTGATGGCCGATCTAGGCAGCGCGCTGGGGCTGGATTACCCGCCCTTGAGCGAGACCGAGACCGCGCGGATCGGGGCCAGCCTGAACCCGCTGGTCACGGTCTCTAACCCCTTTGACTACAACACCTTCGACTGGGGTGATGCCGATGCCCTAGGCGCCATGTGGGACGGCATCCTGGCGGTGGACGTCTCCCACCCCATGCTGGTCATCGACTGGCCGCGCGCGGGTACGGGGCCGACCCACACCTGGGACATCGCGATTGAGGCTGTGGCCAGCGCGCTCGACAGCACGGACCGCAAAGCCGGGGTGCCGGCGCTGGTCTCCAGTCTGCCCGAGAGCATGCCGCGCGAAGCTGCGGCCAAGATTTCCGCGCTGGGGCTGGTCCCCGGACACGGCCTTGAAGACCATCTCACCGCCGTCGCTCGCGCCGCCGATATCGGGGCTTTCCGCGCCGCGCCGCCCTCAACCCCACAGGTGCTGCCCGGGGCGGGTCCCGAGGGCGCCGTCATGCTTGACGAGGCGCAGGCCAAGGCTGCCCTCGCGGCCTATGGTCTGCCGACCCCGCCGCATGCGGTGTGTACTAGCGTCGACGAGGTTACCGCGGCTGTGGCTGATTTCGGTGCATCGGCGGTGAAGATTCTGGGCACTTTTGCCCACAAGACCGAGCTGGGCGGTGTTCGGCTGGGCATCGCCGACGAAGACGCCGCGCGGGCCGCCGCCTCTGACCTGCTGGCGCTTTCCGACCGCGTACTGGTCGAACCCATGGCCGCCAAGCCGTTGGCTGAGCTGATCCTTGGGGTGGCGCGGGATCCGGTCGTGGGCCTGCACCTGGTTATCGGTGCCGGCGGGGTTCTGACTGAAATTCTGCAGGACAGCACGATCCTGCTGTTCCCGGTGGACGAGAAGGCTGTACGTCAGGCGCTGGAGGGACTGAAGGTCTGGCCGCTGCTGACCGGCTACCGCGGTGCGCCACCGGCCGACATCGAGGCGCTGATCGCGGCGGTCCTGGCGCTGGCGGCTTTCGTCGAGGCGGAACAGCACCGCCTGGTCGAACTCGACATCAACCCGCTGTTCGTGCATGCGGAGGGGGAGGCTGCGGGGGTCAGCGTGGTCGACGCGCTGATCCGGTTCTCACCCGTTCCCGCACCGTCCACGCCGAGAAACCCAGTGAGGAAATCAACATGAGCTCACCCATTTCCACCCGTCGCGAAGGCGGTATCCTCGAGGTCACGCTCGACCGGCCCAAGGCCAACGCCATCAACCTGGAGACTAGCCGCGAGATGGGGTTGGTGTTCGAGCGCTTCCGCGATGACCTCGAACTGCGGGTGGCGATCGTGCGCACAGCCGGGGACAAGTTTTTCAGCGCAGGCTGGGATCTCAAGGCGGCGGCCGACGGCGATGCGGTCGACGGCGACTACGGCGTGGGCGGTTTCGCGGGGTTGCAGGAGCTGCGCGACCTGAACAAGCCCGTGCTCGCCTGCGTCAACGGCATGGTGGTCGGCGGCGGGTTTGAGCTGGCGCTGTCCTGCGACATGATCCTGGCCAGCGCGCATTCGTCCTTCGCGCTACCGGAGATCAAGGCCGGGACGCTGGCCGATGCTGCCACCATCAAGCTGCCCAAGCGCATTCCCTATCATGTCGCCATGGACCTGCTGCTGACTGGGCGCTGGATGGACGCTGAAGAAGCTCACAAATGGGGTTTGGTGAACGAGATCCTGCCCGACAACGAGGCGCTGGAGGCACGGGTCTGGGAACTGGCCCGGCTGCTCGAAAGCGGGCCGCCGCTGGTGTTTGCAACCATCAAGGAAGTCGCGCGCGAGGCCGAAGGACAGCGTTTTCAGGACACGATGAACGCGGTCACCAAGCGCAAGCTGCGCAGCGTTGACGTGCTCTACGGCTCCGAGGACAACCTCGAGGGCTTCAAGGCCTTCGCCGAGAAGCGTGACCCGGTTTGGAAAGGCAAGTAAGCTCGCCGCACTGCCGTTAAGTCAGACTCATGACCGCCAGCCAGTCCTGTCCCCGGTCCGTCGCAAACCGTTCAGGAGAGCAGGCTTCAACAGACCTGCCGGAGATCAACCATGGCCTACGAAACCATTAAAACCGAAGTCGACGGCAATGTCGGCATTCTGACGCTTAACCGCCCGGACACGCTCAACGCCTTTACCACGAAGATGCGGGCGGAGTTCAGGGCTGCCGCAGCAGAGCTCGAAGCCGACCCCGAGGTCCGCTGCATCGTCCTGACCGGCGAAGGCCGGGCCTTCTCTGCCGGTGCCGACCTCAAGGAGACAGCGGGCCTGCGCGACACAACGGTCGAGCGGGTCTTGGTCGAAGAGTACAAGCCCTGCATCCTCGCCATCACCAACTCGAACAAGCCGTGGATCGCCGCCGTAAGCGGCCCAGCCAGCGGGATCGGCGCGGCCTTTGCTCAGGCCTGCGACCTGATGATCATGGGTGAGGGCGCTTATATCTACATGGCCTTTGCCGCGATTGCGTTGGTCCCCGATGGGGGCAACACTTGGCAGATGGTGCGCCAGCTTGGCTATCGCCGGGCTTTCGAAGCCATCATCGAGGGTCACAAAATCCCCGCTGCGCAGGCGGTCGAATGGGGAATGTCGAACAAGATGGTGCCCGACGAGAGCCTGCAGCAAGAGGCCCGCGACTGGGCAGCCCGGCTGGCGCAGGCGGCGCCTCTTTCCGTCCGTCACGTCAAGAAGGTCTTGCGCGCCGCCATGGATCAGGATCTGGAGGCGACCATCGATCAGGAATCGGTGCGCCAGAACGAGTGCATCGGATCGAAAGATTTTGCCGAGGGTGTGTCGGCTTTCTTTGAAAAGCGGTCTCCCGCCTTTAAGGGGCGCTGACCGCGCACCGGTTTCACCGGCGCAGGGATATCTGGCTTAGTCTTGCGCTTGGCGGCGCTCGGTCACTTTGCCACCCTCAACACCAATGAACAGCCGTCCGGAGAGCAGTTCCAGCGCCGCTTCACCGAACAGGTCGTAGCGCCAGCCGGTCAGGGCCGGGACACCGGCGTCGGCGCCCTTTTCTGCGAGAATTTCCAGCTCTTCGGCATTGGCCACGATGCGCTGGGCCACGTCGGCGTTCTCCGAGCGGGCCTTTAGCAGCACCCGCAGCAGGGCCGCCCCCTGCGCGGCTGAGTCAGACAGCGGCTTGCGTTTCTTCAGTTTCGGCGCGGCATCGCGGGGCTTGGCGAGGCCTTCTTCGACAGCCGCGAGGATGGCCTGTCCCTGCTTGCCGCGGGCAGCGTTGTCCGAATACCCCCGGACCCCGCCGAGATCGGCGGCGGTTTTGGGTGCGCTGGCGGCGATTTCCATCACCGTGTCGTCGCGGATAATCCGGTTGCGCGGCACGTCGCGGCTCTGGGCCTCCAGCTCCCGCCAGGCAGCGACCGAGACCAGCACGTTCAGGAACTGTGGCTTGTCTCCGCGCGGCTTGAGGCGGCGCCAGGCATCCTGCACGTCGGGCTGGTAGCGGCTGAGGTTGGCAACGGCGGCCATTTCTTCTTCAACCCAGCCCACGCGTCCGTCGCGCTCCAACCGGTTCGTCAGTTCGATGAATACCGTACGCAGGTGAGTGACATCCCCGAGGGCATAGTTGATCTGGGTATCGGTCAGCGGGCGGCGCGACCAGTCGGTGTAACGGGCGGTCTTGTCCAGCTCAGCACCGGCGAGGCTGCGAGCCAGCCGCTCGTAACCGACCTGATCCCCGAAGCCGCAGACCATGGCGGCAATCTGAGTGTCGAACAGAGGGCTGGGCAGGGTACCGGCGAGGTTGGCGAAAATCTCCAGATCCTGCCCGGCGGCGTGGAAAACCTTGGGCATGCTGGTCTCAGTCATGAGCGCGAACAGCGGAGAGAGGTCCATATCCGGGGCCAGCGGGTCGATCGCGACTGCCTCGTCATCGCTGGCGACCTGCACCAGACACAGCAGCGGATAATAGGTCTTTTCCCGGACAAATTCGGTGTCGACCGTAAGGAAAGTGGCGCTGGCCGCGCGCTGGCAGAAGGCTTCGAGGGCGGCCTGGTCTTCGATCATGGCAGGATGGGTCATGGCGTCTATTTAGCGCCGAGCCGGGGTAAAGACCATGCCCTGCGGCGCGGGGGCGTGCTGCGTGGATCGATACGAGGGGATCGGCTCGGTTTCAATCGCGGTTTCACGGCCGGTTCACCAGCCTCGTTCACGTTCGGGGGCGGGTCGCCAGCCAGACGCCGAAGCTGGCCAGCAGGATGCCGCCCCACGTCGTCCAGCGCAGGCCATCGCCGAAGATAAACCACGACGTGACCGCGACCAGCGCCGGGATCAGGTAGAAATAGCTGGCGACGTTGATCGCCGACTGGCGCTGCAGCAGCGTATTCAGCAGCGCCACCGCCGCCACGCTGAGGATCAAAATCAGCCATCCCAACCAGAACAGGTATTCCGCATTCAGCGTCGGCATGCGCTGCTCGAACAGGGTGGCAAAGGGCAGGGTCACCACCAGCGAGCCGGCAAATTGCCAGACTGCGCCCGCGCGCCAGTCAAAGGCCTTTACGAATTTCTTCTGGTAGACCGAGCCGACCGCAATCCCGATCAGGGCCAGCACGATGGCGATCGCCGAGCGGGTACTGCCGACCTGCCCGGCGTCGAAGACCACCACCAGCACGGTGCCCATGAGCCCGAGGATCAACCCGGCCCACAGCGTTAGCGACGAGCGCTCGGCGAGCAGCCACAGCGCAAGCACGGCGGTGAGCATGGGCTGAAGCCCGACGATCAGCGACGCGGTCGCCCCCGACATGCCGTGCTCCATGGCCCAGAAAACCCCGCCGAGATAGACCCCGTGCAGCAACCCGCCCGCCACCATCAGATGGCCGCGCTGGGCCCAGCTCGAGGGCCAGACAGCCCGGCCCAGCCACGCCAGCGCAGCGAGCAGCACCAGCACCAGCGCAAAGCGGATGCTCAGCGTCGTCAGTGCCGGGCCATGGGGCATGGTGCCGCGCGCGCCGAGGAACCCGGTGTGCCAGAGGATCATGAAAAAGACCGGGAGGAAGGGCAGGAGCCGCTGCATAAGGGGCCTGTGGGGTGGAAGGACAAAGGCGATCATCCCAGTCCGCCGCAAAGCACGCAAGCGCGTGGGGCAATTGCCCGGTCTGCGTGGCTGCTTTAGAAGGCGGGTGAAACTTGAGCAAAAGGCCGAGGGCGAAGCCCGCCCGACCGGCCAACAGACAGGACCCTGAGTGATGAGCGACGCCCTGCATCCCTACCGCAGCCATACCTGTAACGACCTGCGCGCCGACCATGTCGGCAGCACAGCCCGGCTGTCAGGCTGGATCAACCGCCGCCGCGAGCACGCTGGCCCGTTGTTCATCGACCTGCGCGATCACTACGGTGTCACCCAGTGCGTGGTGCTGGAGAGCAGCCCGCACTATGAAACCCTGCGCCGGGTTAAACTCGAATCTGTGGTCACGCTGACCGGTCGCGTCATGCAGCGCGATGATGAGGCCGTGAACGACAAGCTCGCCACCGGCCAGATCGAAGTCTACGTCGACGACGCCGAGGTGCAGTCGGCAGCCGAGCAGGTGCCGCTGCAGGTCAATTCCAACGACGACATCAACGAAGACCTGCGCCTGACCTACCGCTACCTCGACCTGCGCCGGGAAAAGGTCCACGCCAACATAATGCTGCGCGCCAAGGTGATCGAATCCCTGCGCCGCCGGATGGTTGAGCAGGGCTTTACCGAGTTTCAGACCCCGATCCTGACCGCGTCCTCGCCCGAGGGTGCCCGCGACTTTCTGGTGCCCTCACGGCTCAACCCGGGCAAGTTCTACGCCCTGCCGCAGGCCCCGCAGCAGTTCAAGCAGCTGCTGATGATGGCGGGCTTCGACCGCTACTTCCAGATCGCACCCTGTTTCCGCGATGAAGACAGCCGGGCCGACCGCAGCCCCGGCGAGTTCTACCAGCTCGACTTCGAGATGAGCTTCGTCACCCAGCAGGACGTTTTCGACGCGATTGAGCCGGTGCTTCACGGTCTGTTCACCGAGTTCCACGACGCCTCGGGCAGCCCGCATGCCGTAACCCCGATGCCGTTCCCGCGCATCGCTTTTGACGACGCCATGACCCGCTATGGCTCTGATAAGCCCGACCTGCGCAACCCGATCATTCTCGACGATGTCACCCCGCACTTCGACGGTTCGGGCTTCAAGATTTTCGCCAAGCTGATCGCCGAGAAGGACTTTCGCGTCATCGCTGTCCCAGGCAAGGGCGGCGGCTCTCGCGCGCTCTGTGACCGCATGGACAGTTGGGCGAAGAAGCAGGGCAAGCCCGGGCTGGGCTACATTTTCTGGCGCCAGACCGACGACGGCGGCCTCGAAGGCTCCGGCCCGCTGGCTAAGAACATCGGCGAAGAGCGTACCGAAGCCATCCGCCAGCAACTGGGGCTGGAGGCGGGTGACGCCTGCTTCTTCACCTGTGACAAACGTCTGCCGGCGCTGCAGTTCGCCGGGCAGGCCCGTAATGAAGCCGGCCGCGAACTGGGCCTGATCGAAGAAGGCGCCTTCAAGTTCGTCTGGATCGTCGACTTCCCCATGTTCGAGGAAGACGAGGAAACCGGGAAAATCGAGTTCTCGCACAACCCTTTCTCCATGCCACAGGGCGGCATGGCGGCGCTGGAGAACGATGACCCGCTCGAGATCAAGGCCTTCCAGTACGACATCGTCTGCAATGGTATCGAGCTTTGCTCCGGTGCGATCCGAAACCACCTGCCCGAAGTCATGTACAAAGCGTTTTCGATCGCCGGCTACGGTCAGGACGTGGTCGAAGCCGAATTCGGCGGCATGCTCAACGCGATGAAGTTCGGTGCGCCGCCGCACGGTGGTGCGGCCCCCGGGGTCGACCGCATGGTGATGCTGCTGGCCGATGAGCCCAGCATTCGCGAGGTCATCGCCTTCCCACTCAACGGGCAGGGACAGGATCTGATGATGCAGGCACCTTCGGAAGTCAGCGACGCGCAGCTGGATGACCTGCACCTGAAGTCCGTGCCACCGCTGGAAATCACCTGATCCAGCGCTTACGGGTTCGCGGAGGACGACGCAGCGGAGGGACCCCGGTTCTGTCTTTTCGGCGGAAGGAGAAAAAAGCGGCGAGCCCGAAAGTGCAGGGGGGAGGAAGTCAGGAGAGAGACACTCCCGGACCCGCGCGCTTTATCTGAATTGGCGCTTTTGCCACCGATGTGACCCCATGTTGTCTGACGGTAGCCGCGCTTCGAACGGTGCCTGTGGCGGCCGCCCGGCCGGGCCTTGCACCCGACACCACAACTATGCCCGGGGATGGCTTCGTTGCCAGAAAATCTGTCGGATAATGAGCAATCCAACGGCTGTTGTTGCATAAATGCCCCTGAACTTATTGCCTTTTTTCCGAATCGCTAAATTAGAGATATAGTGGAATCTCCCTGTCCAATTGGGCAATTCCACTAGTTTGTCGCGACAGGGGACTGAAACCCTCTGCCAGCGCCGTTTCCTGCCTTTCATTAAGGAGGGCGAGGTTAGTTCGACGGCTCCAGCGCCTGCAGCAGTGCACTGATGTTGTGGCTCATCATGGTCAGGTAGGTTGTTGCCGGACCGCCACGCTCAGACAGGGCGTCTGAGTAGAGCCGACCGCCGACCTCCAGACCGGTTTCATCAGCGATCTGATTGACCAGATCGGGATTGGTGATGTTTTCGACGAACAGACCAACCACCTCTTCATCGCGGATCTGGCGGATCAGCGCCGCCAGCTCGCGCGCGGATGGCTCCGCTTCGGTGTTGACCCCCAGCGGCGCGAGGAAGCGCAGCCCGAACTGTGCCTCGAAGTAACCGAAGGCATCGTGACCGGTGACGATTGTGCGCCGGCCTTCGGGGAGGGCCGAGAAGCGGGCCGAGGCATCGGCCAGCAGGGCGTCCACTTCGGCACTGAAAGCCGCAGCGTTGTCAGCAAAGGCCTGCGCGCGATCCGGTGCAAGCACGCTCAGGCCGGATGCGATGCTGGCGGCGTAGAGCTTGGCGTTGACGAGGGCGTTCCAGGCGTGGGGGTCGGCCTCACCTTCGACGATCAGCGGTGTGATGGCTTGCGTCGCGACGATCACCGGCGCGCTGGCCTCAGCCGCGACCACGATATCACTGATCCAGCCCTCAAAGCCCAGCCCGTTGACGAAAATGATGTCGGCGGCTGCGACGGCGCGGGCATCGCCGACGCTGGGGCTGTAGATGTGGGCGTCGCTGTCGGAGCCGACGATGCTGGTCACGGTGACGTGGTCGCCCCCGACGACCTCGACCATATCGGCGAGGATTGAAAAGCTCGCCACGGCGTTGATGGTATCGGCTTCAGCCTGCGCCCGGACGGAGGAGGCCAGCGGGCTGAAAGTGGCTGTCAGGCCGAAGACCAGAGCGCGGAGTGGGATGCTGGTGGCTTGTGAGTGGATCATGGACCTTTCCCAAGTGTTGATTTTTTGGAGAGGGTGGAGCGGGTCCTGCGGCCGCTGAGTCTGCCGAGCAGGTCGAGGCCGTTCTGACCGAAGGCCAGAGAGACGAGGAATACGAGGCCGGCGACCAGTATGATGCCGGGGCCGGAGGGGACGTTGTCGAGCCAGAAGGACAGCGCCAGACCGAGCAGGCCGCTGCCGGCGCCGAAGACAAAGGCGAGCACGACCATGGGTGTCAGCGCGTTGACCCAGTAGCGGGCAGCGGTGGCGGGAACGATCATCAGACCAACGGCCATTAGCGTGCCCAGCGCACGAAACCCGGCGATCAGGTTGAGCACGACGAGGATCATGAACAGAGACCGGATCAACCAACCGTGACGGGACTGGGACCGGGCAAAAACGGGATCGACGGTCTGCAACACCAGCGGGCGCAGGATCAGCGCCATACCCAGCAGCGTCAGCGTGGTCGAGCTGCCGATCAGCACCAGCGTGCCGTCGCTCAGGCCCAGCACGTTGCCGAACAGAAAGCCTTCCAGATTGACCGCCGTCCCGCGTACCGACAGCAGGAAGATCCCCCCCGCCAGCGCCAGCAGATAGAGCGTGGCCATGCTCGCATCTTCGCGCAGAAGCGTGACCCGCGCCAGCAAGGTCGAGAGCAGGGCGACCCCCAGCCCGGCGATCAGCCCGCCCAGCGTCATCGACAGCACCGACAGGCCAGCGAGGGCGTAAGCCAGCGCAATACCGGGAATGGCAGCATGGCTCATAGCTTCACCGGCAAGCGACAGCCGCCGCAGGACGAGGAAACAGCCGACGGGCGCCATGCCCAGCGACAGAACGATTACGGCCAAAATGGCCTTGCGCATGAAGGCAAATTCGAGGAACTCAAGCACGCCGGTCCCCTTTCCCGCTGCCAGCGGATGAGGCTTCGGCGATCAGGGCAGCCTGATCGGCGGCCATGTAGCCCCGATCAACCAGCCGCTCTGGGGTCAGCACCTCGCGCGTTGGTCCATAAACGCTGCGCCCACGCCCCATGAGCAGCGCGGCGGAACAGTGCTCAAGCACGGCCGAGAGGTTGTGCAGGACCACCATCAGCGCGCGGCCTTGTCGGCTCCAGTCGAGGATCAGCGCCATCAGGTCCGCCTCGGTGCTCTGGTCGACGGCGGCGAAGGGCTCATCGAGGATGATCAGGCGTGCATCCTGCACGATGGTGCGGGCGAACAGCGCCCGCTGCAGCTGGCCTGCGGAGAGCTTATGCAGTGGCAGGGTCGCCGCGTCGCTCAGCCCGACCTGCTCGAGCGCGGCCTCTGCCGCCCGGCGTGTGGCGCGACCCGCACCCTGAAAAAAGCCCAGACCCGCCCAGCCACCGGTTGCGGCGAGGTCTATGACCCGCATGGGAAAGCGCCGGTCGAATTCGTTGAGCTGACCCAGATAGCCAATCGGCGCAGGCGGCGCGCCCGCCGACCAGCGCAGCCGTCCGCCGAGCAGCGGCGTCACGCCGAGGATCGACTTCACCAGCGTCGATTTACCGGAGCCGTTGTAGCCGATGACCGCGAGGATCTCGCCCGCGCTAAGGGAAAAGTCGACCCCGCCGGCGACGGCGTCATTGCCGTAGCCCAGCACGAGGCCTTCGCCGGAAAGCACCCTCAGGTAAGAATGAGCAGGGCGAGCCCGGACCAGCACAGGGCGGCAAGGGCTGCGGCACCGCTCAGCAGCAGGGCGCGCGACGGCCCGGTCAGGTCAAAACCGGTGTGGTCGCGGGACGCAGCTCGGGCGTGTTCATCGAATGTTGTCATGGTCTCTCCTGCAGGGTCACCCGCCCTTGGAAAAGGTTGATCGGCACCCTGGCAGGTCTTCTGGCTCGCGGGTCTTTGCGCTCTTGCTCCGGCCTTCCCAACGCGCTGCCCGGATCGGGCAGGGACGTCAGTGGCGATGGTGGAGCTGCGCTCGCCGCTTACAGTTGCGGGGACAGCCTCGGATTTGGTCCCTGTTGGGTACGCCGCACCGATGTTCCCTATTAAGTCTCCAGCCTTGGACTGTGTGAGACACCAAAGGTAAGCGACGTTGTGCCGCAGATCTCCGGCATCGGCAAGAGAGCAGGCGGCGATAAATCAACAAAATGCGACCGGCGGTGGTGAAAGGCGTCTTTCGGGCTGCCCCTGTGCCTTGCTGGGGTCTTGTGCTAGGCCCAACCGCAGACTTTCCCGGGCGAACAACCAATGTCTGATAAACGCGACGACCGCAAAACCTTGTACACCGCCGCCGACCTCGACGGCGTCGATCATCTCGACAGCCAGCCGGGGCAGGCGCCCTTTGTGCGCGGTCCCTACGCCTCCATGTACACCCAGCGGCCCTGGACGATCCGCCAGTACGCCGGGTTTTCGACCGCCGAGGAGAGCAACGCTTTCTACCGCCAGGCGCTCGAGGGCGGTCAGCGCGGTCTGTCGGTCGCCTTCGACCTCGCCACCCATCGCGGTTATGACAGCGATCACCCGCGGGTGCGCGGTGATGTCGGCAAGGCCGGGGTCGCGATCGACAGCGTTGAGGACATGGGGCGACTGTTCGACGGCATCGCCCTGCGCGACGTCTCGGTGTCCATGACCATGAACGGTGCGGTGCTGCCGGTGCTGGCGGCCTTCATCGTCGCCGGGGAAGAGCAGGGCGCGGATCAGGCCGAACTGGCCGGGACCATCCAGAACGACATCCTCAAGGAGTTCATGGTCCGCAACACCTTCATCTATCCCCCCCAGCCCAGCCTGCGCATCGTCGGCGACATCATCGCCTACACGGCCAAGGCTATGCCGCGCTTCAACTCGATCTCGATCTCCGGCTACCATATGCAGGAAGCCGGGGCCTCGCTGGTGCAGGAGCTGGCCTTCACCCTCGCCGACGGGCGTGAGTACGTTCGTGCGGCGCTGGCGCGCGGGCTGGACGTGGACGCCTTTGCCCCGCGCCTGTCGTTCTTCTTTGGCATCGGCATGGATTTCTTCGCCGAGGCCGCAAAGCTGCGGGCAGCCCGGCTGCTGTGGTCGCGGATCATGGCGGAATTCGGCCCGCAGAACCCCAAATCGCTGATGCTGCGCACCCATTGCCAGACCTCCGGCGTGTCGCTGCAGGCTCAGGACCCCTACAACAACATCGTGCGCACGGCCTTTGAGGCTATGAGCGCCGTGCTTGGCGGTACCCAGAGCCTGCACACCAATTCCTTCGATGAGGCCCTGGCGCTGCCCACGGAATTCAGCGCCCGCATTGCCCGCAATACCCAGCTGATCCTCGCCCACGAAACCGGGGTTACCGACGTGGTCGACCCGCTGGCCGGGTCCTACTACGTCGAGCGGCTGACAGCTGATCTGGCCGAGCAGGCCTGGGCGCTGATCGAGGAAGTCGAGACCGTGGGCGGCATGACCAGAGCCATCGAGGCGGGCTGGCCCAAGGCACAGATCGAGACTGAAGCAATCCGGCAGCAGGCAGCCATCGACACCGGGGAGCAGGTTATCGTCGGGGTCAACCGCTTCCAGCGCGAGGAAAGCGACCCCGTGGACGTGCTGGATATCGACAACCACGCCGTCCGGCAGGCGCAGATCGAGCGGCTCGACGCCCTGCGCGCTGGCCGCGATGCGCAGCGGGTCGAGGCGAGCCTGGGGGCTTTGGCGCGTGCGGCGCAGGACGGGGGCAATCTGCTGGCGGCCTCGGTCGAGGCCATGCGCGCCCGGGCGACGGTGGGCGAGGTCAGCGACCGCCTGCGCGCGGTCTTCAATGAGCACGACGGCAGCCCGGCGCTGGTGCGCGGGGTCTATGGTGAGGCGCTGGGGCAGGACCCGCAGCTGCAGACCCTGATCGCGCGGGTCGCGGCGCTGGACGAGCCCCCACGGCTCTTCATGGCCAAGCTGGGTCAGGACGGGCACGACCGCGGCGCGCGGGTGATTGCTTCGGCCTTCCTCGACTTTGGCTATGCGGTTGAGACTTCGGCCCTGTTCCAGACCCCGGAGGAGGCGGCGGCGCAGGCGATCGAGGCTGGCGCCCATGTCGTTGGCGTGTCGTCGCTGGCCGCCGGGCACAAGACCCTGCTGCCAGCGCTGATCGAAGCGCTGGGCGCGGCGGGACGCGAGGACATCATCGTTATCTGCGGCGGGGTCATCCCGGAGCAGGACCACGCGGCGCTGGAAGCGGCGGGGGTGGCGGCGATCTTCGGCCCCGGGACCAAAGTACTCGACGCGGGCGCGCGGGTGCTCGACCTGGTGACGGGCAAGCGGCGCAACGCCTGAAATGCGTCGAATGCCGTCTTTTGCCGTCAGTCAGCTGGAGCGGCGGGCGACAATGTAGTGCGATGGCGGTTTACCGCCCGGGAAACTGCCCGCTTCCACGACCTCAAAGCCCGCCCGGGTGATGGCGGCTTCGAGCCCTTCGGTCGAAAAGAAGCGGATCACTGGGGGCGCCTTCCCGGTCAACTGCATCAGCGGGATCATCACTCGCATCGCGGCGCCCTGGAGCGCCATGCCCCTTGCGCCCAGGCACGGGGTTTTGCTGATAAAGTATCCCCCGGCCGGGACGGCCTTCGCCACGCGCGCGAACAGGGCTTCGGGGTCGGGGATCAGATGCAGCAGGCTATGCGCGAAGACCGCGTCTTATGAAGTGTCGTCGGCAAAGCTGTCGGGTGCGCTGGCAACCCGAAACGTCACTTGGTGATCGGGAGCGGCTCCGGCTTGTCGCCCTTGGGCAATGTCGATCATCGCTGGGGAAATATCTGTCGCTTCGAAGGCGCTGACGTGCGGTCGGAGCCGGATCGCGGTCGGCCCTGTGCCGCACCCGATTTCGAGGGCGCGGAACCCGGGTTGGAGGTAACTGATCGAGCGCTCGCAGGTGAAGTTATAGGCAGCTTCATCGAGCACCGGATCCTGCGCGTACTTGGTGGCAATCTTGTTCCAGAATGTCGCTAGGTTGGTCACGGGAGGGGTTCTCTGTCTGTTGATGGTGTGTCGTTCGGACGAATGCTGCCGTTCTAGTCCGTTCTGGATTATACAAAAATTGCAGAAATTCACTGAAGCGTTATAAATATTTGTATAGATGCGGGGGCTGGCTCATGGACTGGAATCACGTAAGGGCTTTTGTGGCTACAGTTCGATCTGGCTCGCTGTCGGGTGCTGCTCGGGCGCTGGGCCAGACTCAGCCAACGATTGGACGGAAGGTTGAGGCCCTCGAAGCGCAACTGGGGGTCGTGCTGTTTGAGCGCGAGGGACGGCGCCTTACGCTGACCCCAACGGGGACGGCTCTGTTCGAGCAAGCAGGCGCCATGTCAAAGGCGGCGGAACTGCTGAGCCTCGCGGCATCGCGGCATTCGGATGACATTGCAGGCACGGTCAAGATCACCGCCAGCGATATGCTCTCGCTCTACGACCTGCCGCGCATCATCGCGCAGATTGCCCGCAAGGCTCCGGGGCTGCGGCTTGAGATCGTCGCCAGCGACGATATTCAGAACTTGCAGCGACGCGAGGCTGACATCGCGATTCGTCACGCCCGTCCGGAGCAGGGGGACCTGATCGCGCGGTTGGTGGCGGAAAGCAGTGCGGGGGTCTATGCCGCGCAATCGTATATCGACGCCTTCGGAGAACCGAGCGTCTCGTCAGGCTTGAAGGGGCATCGGTTCATCTCGTTCGGGGATCCGGCGCGCATGATGGCTGTCATGAAGGGCTATGGCGTTGAGCTGACAGCCAAGAATTTCTTTCACGACACCCTCAGCGGTCCGGTGGCATGGGCTATGGCGCAGGAAGGCCTTGGTCTGTGCCTCATGAGCCGCCACATCGGCGATCAGTCTCCCAACATGGTGCGTGTGCTGCGCAATGCATCGCCCCTGACTTTTCCGATCTGGCTCGTGACCCATCGTGAACTGCATACCAGTGCCAAGATCCGTCTGGTGTACGACGCGCTGGCAGACTTGATTCTCCATACATTTGTAGTGGCTGAACGCACGGGTGAGAGGGCCAATGCTGGCTGAATTTGTAGGGTCTCGGATAACCAAATGGGATTTGAAGCTTGATGGAGAGCCGGTCGAGACCGGGTCCTCGTGGCTGGTGCCTGTCCGCTGCGAGGACGGGGCCTTTGACACCGCTGCCGCCATGCTCAAGGTCGCCAAACCCGGCAGCGACGAACGCCCCGGCATGGCGCTGCTCGAATGGTGGGCCGGCGAGGGCGCGGTGCGGGTGCTGCGCCGCGACGCCGACGCCATCATGATGCCGCGGCTGGATCAGCGCCCGGCGCTGGGCAACCTCGACGATTTTGACGATGCCCGTGCCTTCGACATTCTGGTGACGACCACCGACCGGCTGCACCGGCAGGCGCGGCGCGCGCTGCGGGCTGGTGAGGGCAGGCCGGTGCCCGCCGGTTTGATCCCGCTGACCGATGTCCGGGAGCACGTGTTCGGGCTGCCGCTCGCCCGGAGTGAGCGGTTGGCGCGCTGGCGGGCCTTTGCCGCCGGCTTTGACCTCGAAGGCCCGGCGCCGCTGCCCCTGCACGGGGATATCCACCACGGCAATCTGATGCACAACCCCGGACAAAGGGACCGAAGTGGCGGCTGGGTGGTGATCGACCCCAAGGGCTATGTCGGCCACCCGGGCTATGATTTCGCCAACCTGTTCTTCAACCCCATCGATCAGCCCGGCCGGGTCGCCGATCCGGCGCGCATACTGCGTCTGGCCGAGGCCATCGCTGCAGTCTCCACGAGCCGGGGGGCTGGACAGGAAACGGATAGCGCCGTCCGCAGCCCCGGCGAAGCGCTGGATTTTGCCTGGCTCTACGGTGGGTTTTCAGTCAGCTGGGGGGCTGATCAGCTCTGGTTCGAGGACCGGATGGCGCAACTGAGCCTGATCGAGGACCTCCGCAGCGGTGGCGGCTGAGGCGCGGCGGTCCGACGGGGCTTGATCGCGCCCGCGCCCTGGGGTCAGATGGGCGCGCGCGTCTGCCGTCCTGACGATCTCCGCAGACCGCAACAAGAACCACAGACCTCAAGATCGTAAGACCAGCAGCCAGAAAGCCTCGTCGCATGCAGCCCAAGTCCCTATACCCCGTCTCCGAGCGCGACCCCGCCACCGTGGCCAAGACCCACGCGACCGCTGACCAGTACGCCGCGCTCTACGGCCGATCGCTGGATGACAACGAGGCCTTCTGGGCTGAGCAGGCCCAGCGTCTGGACTGGATGACGCCTTTCACCAAGGTCCGGCACGTGGACTACGGCGCGGGCAGCGGCACCGACGTGCAGATCCGCTGGTTCGAAGACGGTGTGCTGAACCTGTGCGTCAACGCCGTCGACCGGCACCTGCCCGAGCGCGCCGATGATGTCGCCATTATCTTCGAGGGCGATGACCCGAACGAAGCCGCTGAAATCACCTACAGCGCGCTGTCCGGGCACGTGAACCGGTTGGCCAACGGCCTGCGCCAGCTGGGGGTGAAGAAGGGCGATCGGGTGACCCTCTACATGCCCATGATCCCCGAGGCGGCCTATGCGATGCTTGCCTGCGCGCGGATCGGGGCGGTGCACTCGATCGTCTTCGGTGGGTTCTCGCCCGAGGCGCTAGGCCAGCGCATTGTCGGCTGCGAGAGTGATTTTCTGATCACCGCCGATGAAGGCCTGCGCGGGGGCAAGGCGATCCCGCTCAAGGCCAACGCCGACCGCGCCATCGAGATCTCCGGGCGCGATGTCTCGACGCTGGTGGTGCGGCGCACCGGCGGGGCGGTGGACTGGCACCCGCGCGACACCTGGTACCACGAGCTGGTCGCCGGCCAGCCCGATGCCTGCGCGCCCGAGCCGATGAACGCCGAAGATCCGCTGTTCATCCTCTACACCTCCGGCTCGACCGGCAAACCCAAGGGCGTGCTCCACACCACCGGGGGCTATGGGGTCTATGCGGCAACCACGCACCACTTTGTCTTTGATTATCGCCCGGGCGAGGTGTTCTGGTGCACCGCCGACGTGGGCTGGATCACCGGGCACTCCTATATCGTCTACGGCCCGCTGATGAACGGGGCGACCACACTGATGTTCGAGGGTGTGCCCAATTTTCCCGATGTCAGCCGCTTCTGGCAGGTGATCGAGAAGCACCGCGTCAACATCTTCTACACCGCGCCGACCGCTATCCGTGCGCTGATGCGAGAGGGCGATGCCTTTGTCACCGGTGCCGACCGGTCTTCGCTGCGCCTGCTCGGGTCGGTGGGTGAGCCGATCAACCCTGAAGCCTGGCGTTGGTACCACGACGTTGTCGGTGAAGGGCGCTGCCCGGTCGTCGACACCTGGTGGCAGACCGAGACCGGCGGCATCCTTCTCAGCCCGCTCCCTGGTGCGACCGACCTCAAGCCCGGGTCGGCGACCAATCCGTTTTTTGGCATCCAGCCGGTGATCGTCGATAACGACGGGGCCGAGATCGCCTGGGCGCCGGGCCAGGAGATCGAGGGCAATTTGTGCATGAAGGCCAGTTGGCCGGGACAGATGCGCACGGTTTACGGTGACAATGCCCGCTTTGTGGATACCTATTTCAGCCAGTTCCCGGGGCTGTACTTCACCGGTGACGGCTGCCGCCGGGATGGCGATGGCTATTACTGGATCACCGGGCGGGTGGACGACGTTCTCAATGTCTCCGGCCACCGCATGGGGACGGCAGAGATCGAAAGTGCGTTGGTTCTGCACGACCAGGTCGCCGAGGCGGCCGTGGTCGGCTATCCGCACGACATCAAGGGGCAGGGCATCTACTGCTATGTCACCCTCAACGCCGGCGAACACCCCTCAGAGGCGCTGCGCGCCGAGCTGGTCCGGCACGTCCGCACCGAAATCGGACCGGTGGCGACGCCGGACCTGATGCAGTTTGCGCCGGGCTTGCCCAAGACCCGCTCGGGCAAGATCATGCGCCGGATCCTGCGCAAGATCGCCGAGGACGACTTCGGCAATCTCGGTGATACGTCGACGCTGGCCGATCCGTCGGTGGTCGACGACCTGATCGAAAACCGGGCCAACAAATAGACTGCGCTGGCGCCTCCGAAAGCGCTCAACCGGACCGACCGCGCTGCGGTCCGGCGCCTTGCCAGCGTCTCGCGCCGCGGCGCGCCGTCTCGACCCTCGTTTCTGGGGCGCTGCCCCATCGCCGGGTCAAGGCCGCGGTGCGCCGCCGTTGGCGATGGCGCGGCGCGCCAGCCCTGACCCCGCTCCCCCCGCGTTCGCCACGTGGCAGGGGTTCAGGCAGGCTGAACCCCGGATTTAAGGGGCTTGAGGCTCGAACGCGGTTGGCCCCGCGTCGGGTTGAGGCTAAGAGCCTTGTCAGCACCCCGCTAAACCGCCGAAGGAGGGCTGTTCTACCGTGACGTTTCTCGCCATCCTCGGCGTGACCCTGCCGCTGGCCGCGGTGATCGCGCTGGGTTTCCTCGCCGTCTGGCGGGGTTGGTTCCCGCGTGCAGCCATCCCCGGGGTTGGCGCGTTTGTCCGTAACTTTGCCATTCCAGCGGCGATTTTCGCCGGCATTAGCGTGCAGGACTTTGGCGCCGTGTTTCACGGTGGCTTTGTCTTAGCCTTCACGCTGGCTTCCCTGCTGTCGTTTCTGCTGACCTACGTGCTGGTGCGGGGGCCGGGTGGGGAAGGGCCGACGCCGGCGGCACTGCTGGCGCTGGTGGGGTCCATGTCCAATGGCATTATGATCGGCATGCCGCTGGTCACCGCGCTGTTCGGCACACTGGCGCTGGCGACCATCGCCCAGCAGCTGCTGGTCGAGAACCTGCTCATTATCCCGCTGGCCCTGCTGCTTGCCGACCTCGGGCGCAGCCGGGTGCACGCGGGTCAAGGCAGCGCTGATCAGTCGGGTACCGCGCGGGGCGATGCGGGCTTGTCTGACCGCCCGGCTCAGCGAATGCTCCGGGTGATCGGCGGGGTTGCCCGCAACCCGATCGTGGTCGCAACGCTGCTGGGGTTGGCCTTCGCCGGGCTTCCGGTTGCTGTGCCGGGGCCGGTCGAGCGGGGCGTGGCTCTGCTAGCGGGGAGCGCTGGCGGTTTGGCGCTGTTCTTCGTCGGGGCCAGTCTCTACGGCACCGACCTCAGCGCCAGTCTGAACCGGATCGCAGCCGCCGTGACCGTCAAGATGCTGCTCCACCCGCTGATCGTGCTGGGCGCATTCTGGGTGGTCATGCTGGGCTGGAAGGCGTTGGGCTGGCTACCGGCCAATCCAGTGGTGATCCACGCCTGTCTGATCATCGCCTGCCTGCCTACCGGTGGCATGCTGTCGGCCATCGCCACGCGCTATGGACAGGATCAGCCGGTGTCGCTCGCGCTGGCGGTGATGACACTGATCAGTGTGGGGTCGGCGCCGCTGACCGTGTGGCTGGTGCTGCGTTTTCAGCCCTTCGGCTGAGGTCCCGGCCTGTGACGGGGCCGGCTCGCCGAAAGCAATCGGCAGGGTAGGGCAGGGCAAGGCGCTAGGACGCGCCCGGGATTCCCAGCTCGCCCACGCCCCCGCGCTCAGCGGACCAGCCCAGCGGGTCGCCGAGGAAGGCCTCGACCTGATCCAGCGTGATCTTGTCAAACGCCTGCTGCGCCCGTGCCTCAGCCAGGACATCGCGCCAGGTCGCCAGCGCGTGCAGGCTCACCCCGTGGGCTGCAAGCGCCGGGCGGGTCTGTTCGAAAATGTCGTAGAAGAACAGCACGAAGGTGTGGGCGCACTCGCCTTCGGCGGCCCGGATGGCGTCGATGAAGCGGAACTTCGAACCGCCGTCGGTGGTCAGGTCCTCGACCAGCAGCACCCGCTTGCCCGCCACAGGCGCACCCTCGATCTGCGCATCGCGGCCAAAGCCCTTGGGCTTCTTGCGCACGTAGTTCATCGGCAGCCCCATGCGCTCGGCGATCCAGGCGGTGAAGGGAATGCCCGCGGTCTCGCCCCCCGCGATGGCGTCAAAGGCCTCCAGCCCGACGTTGCGCTGCAGGGTGGCGACGGCGAAGTCCATCAGCGTGGCCCGCAACCGCGGGAAGGAAATCAGACGGCGACAGTCGATGTACACGGGCGATTTCATGCCGCTGGTCAGGGTGTAGGGCTCGTCAGCGCGGAAGTTGACCGCCCCGATCTCGAGCAGGGACCGAGCGGTGATCTGTGCCATCAGTGCGGGGTCGATAAAGGCCGGAGCTTGCATGGGGATCCTCTTGAGTGGCGGGCTTGTCGGGCACGCGCGGCGGGGTTCAGGGTCGGACGCGCCAGTGCACCGGGCGCAGGGGATCGAAGACGGTGACGCTCCGGTCCCCGACCTGTATCGGGTCGGGCGGGGGCAGGGGCGCTTCGCAGCGCTCGAGGGTCAGGCGCGCCTCGCTGACCGGCAGGCCGTAGAAGCCTGCGCCGAAGCGGCTGACAAAACCCTCCAACCGATCCAGCGCATCGGCATCCTCGAAGGTCTGTGCCAGACAGGCGAGCGCGTTCGGTGCCGAGAACACACCCGCGCAGCCGCAGGCGTTTTCCTTGAGGTGTGTCGGGTGAGGGGCGCTGTCGGTGCCCAGAAAGAAGCGCGGATCACCACTGGTCGCTGCCCGCAGCAGCGCGTCCTGGTGGCTCGCGCGCTTGAGCACGGGCAGGCAGTAGTAGTGCGGTCGCAGGCCCCCCACGAGCATGTGGTTGCGGTTGAGCATGAGGTGCTGGACGGTGATGGT
>PAGB01000046.1 GCA_002711265.1 Rhodospirillaceae bacterium | reverse complement strand
CCCTGTCTGAAGAGGACTATCAGAAGAAAAAAGAGGCCTACGAGCTCAAGCAGCAGAACAAAGAGCGTTGAAGCAACCCGGCCGGTCGCCAATATAGGCAGACAACGGCAGCAACAGGCGGGGGTGAGCGTGGTCGCGTGGACGGAAGTCAGAAGCGCCTACATGGTGGCGAAGCTGGGCACCGTCTCGGCGGCGGCCGATACGCTGGGCGTGCACCGCGCCACCACCCTCCGCCATATCGACGCGCTGGAAACCGAGCTGGGCTCGAAGCTGTTCCAGCGCCACCAGCGCGGCTACACGCCCACCGACGTAGGGCAGGAACTGCTGGAAGTCGGCAGCCGCGCAGATGACGAACTCACTCAGTGGCTGGGCCGTGCGCGCCACCGGCAGGACGAGCCCGCAGGTGAGCTGATCATCACCGCCCTGCCCGGCTTCGAAGTCACGCTTCTGCGCGCCATGATCCGCATGCAGCGGGACTTTCCCGCCGTCTCCTGCCGCGTGGTCACCACCGAGCAGCTGATGCGGATGGAATTCGGCGAGGCCCACGTCGCCCTGCGGGCCGGTCCCCGCCCTAGCGACCCGGATTTCGTGGTGCTTCATCACAGCAGCCATAGCCTCGGCCTCTATGCCCATCAGAGCTACGTGCAGCAGCACGGCTTCCCGGCCACAGACGCCGACTTTGGACAGCACCACTTCTGCGCCGGGGGCGAGGTCTCCGACCACGTCGGGCCATTGGAGTGGATCGAACAAAACGTGCCGCCAGAGAACATTACCCTGCGCACCGACAGCCTGCTGATCGGTCAAAGCGCCGTGGTCCAGGGCCACTGCATCGGTCCGCTGTGGCAGGCAGCGGCGGAGCAGGACGATAACCTCGTCGAAGTCATCGCACCGCGCCCGGACTGGTCCATCGATTTCTGGATCGTGACCCACGTCGACCTGCACCGCACCACCAAGGTGCAGTCCTTCGTCCATCGGCTGAAAGAAACCGAGCTCGACCTCGGCGTGGCACACCGCCACTGGCCTGCGCCCTAGCGCAGTTCGTGCAGGTCGTGGATGCCCGGCATGGTGACAAACCCCGGCAGGCTCCGCACCCGATACAGCCACGAACGGATCGCCGGGTAGCCGTCGTGGTCCAACCCGGCATCGGGGCTGAGCGCCACGTAGGGGAAGCAGGCGAGATCCGCCATCGAGGGCGCCGTCCCACCGGCGAGCCAGTCCTCGCCATCGATCTGCATCGCGGTCAGCCGTAACTCCAGCTGCCGTAGGTCGCGCTTCCCGGCCCGCCGCGCCGCCGCGCCATCGACCGGCCAGTCGAGCATGGCGTGCAGCCTCGCCAGCCCGACACTTCCCGTCAGCCCGGCACCGAAGGACATGGCCTCGACCAGCCGCGGGCCGCGCACCGGGTCCGCCGCCGGGTACCAACGCCCGCCCGGATCATGGTTCAGGCCCAGCCACGCGAGCATGGCATTGGTCTCGGTCAGCACCACCCCGTCGGCGGTCTTCATCACCGGCAACGTCCCGGCCGGATTCAGCGCCAGCATCGCTTCCGAGCGATGTTCAAAACCGGGATAGAAGTCGACGGCAATGCTGTCGTAGGGCACGCCGAGCAGGGCGGCGGCCAGCCGGATCTTGTAACAGTTCCCCGACAGCACGTAGTCGTAGAGCGTGAAGGCCGGCGCTGGGCTCGCGGCGAGGCTCATGCGCCACCCTCCACCGCGCCGTAGAGCGCGCCGCGTTTCTTCAGCCAGCGGCGGTAGGCGACCGAGGTCAGGTCCGCCCGGGTCGGGATCTCCATCTTCGGGTCGAGCGGCAGCTTGATCGGCCGCTGGCTTTCGAGGATCGAGCGATCCTGCAGGAAGATCATCTGCTGGAACTGGACAAGATCGGCGTAGGGCGTCTCGAAGTCATAGAGCGCCATCCACGGCCAGACATCGCATTCGGTCTCGCTGCGCGGCTGGACGAACAGGGCGATGACATCTTGCGCTTCGGGCTTGGGCGGACAGGTCTTGTAGAGCACCGCCGTGGTCGGGGCCGGCACCCGATATTCATAGTCGGTCGTAATACCGCCTTCGGCGCTGCGGGCCGCGACGGGCTGGAAGAAGCGAACCTTGGTGGCCCAGACCTCGTCGTCCTGCTCCCTGATTTCGACCTTGTAGGGCTCAACCTCGGTGTAGGGCTCCGCGCCGAGAACGTCGGTGTGGACGAAGGGAAAGTGCGCGATATCGAGGAAGTTCTCGACCGCGCGCAGGGGCGAGCACCGGACCCGGACCATGCCGCAGGGGAAGCGCCGGCGGCCCGGCTCGTCGCCCTCGGGGATCTCAAACAGCGGCCGTGGATCGTCACCGAGGGTGGTCCAGAGGTGGTCGAACCTGACCTCGGTCGGCAGGGGTCGGCCCGTCGCGTCGGTGACCACGGGCGCATCGAAGCGGCCGGCAATATCGATATCCTCGCCCAGCAGGCGGGTCGAGCGCGGCCCCTGCGCCATACTGTTGGCATCGGCGACGGCGTACCAGTCGTTCCGGGCGTGCGCGAGATGGGGCGCAAGATGAGGCGTGGGAGGAGGCATCTGGCTCATGCTTCTGCGCTCCGGCGCAGCTGTTCGCACCAGCGTGCCGCCGCCTTCTGTCTCGCCGTATCGGCGGCAGCATCGATCAGCACCACCAGCTGGGTCAGATCCGGCGCGATCGGATTGCAGAGCAGCCGCAGGCGGGCGTCGGGGAAAGCATGGTCAGACGCGGCGTCGAGCAGGGTCGTTTCAGCGGCTTCGACGTGCAGGCTGCGCAGCGGCGCAAAGCCGTCCAGATCATCGACCGGCGCTTCAACCTCGCCCGAGAGGGCCACCCAGATCACGCCACCCTGTTCCCGCGCTGAAAATGCCCGTGTGCGGATGGTCTCCGGCGGGGTCAGTTCGGGGTGGGAGGGGATCATACTGCAGCCCCCGCCTTCGCAGCCAAAGTGCCAGCCGTGGTAGAGGCAGGCGAGGTTCTCCCCCCGGACGAAGCCGTGCGACAGCGCCATGCCCCGGTGCGGACAGCGGTTGTCCCACGCAGCCAGCGTGCCACCCGCCGAGCGCCACACCACGACATCCTGCTCATCGACCATGGCCCGCATCACCCGGGCGGCAGGCAGGTCGCGGCTGAGGCCGACTGGACGCGCGCTCATCGGGTGACAAACCCCTGAACCGCCCGGTCCAGCGTGAGGGCGTGGGTGCTGATGTCCTGCACCAGCACGTCTGCCGGACCGAGGCTGCAGCTGACCGCCATGGCTTCGATCATCGACGGCTCGCCGCTGACCACGATCCGTGCGGCGCGGCTGGACGTCTGTTCGAGCCAGCCCTGCAGGTTGAGCTTGCGCGCGCGATGCTCGATCCACGGCGCGAGGCTGTCTGAGCCCAGCGCACCGGTCATGCGGATTTCTGTCGCCTGCACGATCTCTGCTCCCGTCCCGTCGTCGTCAGGCCGTGCGCCAGTAGGCGAGGTGCTGGGCGACAATCTGCTCTTCGAGTTCATCGAAAGGACCGCGCACCTCGACCGGTCGGCGGCCCGAGGCAAAGATCGTCCGGCACTCCAGATCCTGCGTCGGGTTTTCCGGGTCATCGCCGGTCATCTCCCCCAGCCGACGCTCGGTCATGCCGAAGACAACCGCCCCGATTTCAGCCCAGTAGGTCGTTCCCGCGCACATCGAACAGGGTTCAACGGAGGTGTAGAGGGTAGAGCCGCGCAGGGTTTCGATGTCGAACTGCCGCGCCGCCAGCCGCGCAAGGTTGGACTCCGCGTGGCCCGGGCCGCGGTCGACCGAATGGCTGTTCTTGGCCTCGGCCAGCACCGNGCCTTCGGCNGANACCAGCACNGAGCCAAANGGGTGGTNGCCTTCGCGGACAGCCTCGTCAGCGAGCTCGATCGAGCGGGTCAGGTGGATCAGATCGGTTTCGTGCTGGCTGGGCATGGCAAGGCGCTCCGAAGGCTGGGACGGTCTGCGAAGGGTGGAAGACTCACCCTAAGTCTGTCGAAGAGCCGCAGCCTTGGCAAGCCGGGGAAAACCCGGGCAGCGGGGTCGGCAGCCCATCCGGGTCAGAGGATGAGGAAGTCGCCGGATACCTCGAACGCGTCGGCGGTCAGCGAAACCCCCTCCAGCGTGAATTCATAGGTGCCGGAATTCATTTCAAAGCTCACAAGAGTGTCGCCACCGCTCTGGGTGAGATTGACATTTGACGGTGTAAAACTGTTACCGACGCCCACCGTAACGGTGTCGAGATCGGGATCGAAGTTGCGGATGATCACCCCGGAATTGAGGGTTCCACTCGTCAGGCTGTCGGCGGCGGTGTCAGCACCGAAGTCAAAGATACTACCACCATAGACCCGCGCCTTGGTCGNCAGGTCGATCGTGTCCGAGCCCGTGCCACCGGTGTATGTGACGGTCCCGTCGTAGAGCGAGAAGTAGGTCGGTTCGCCGGTTGAGATCGTCAGGCTGTTGGTGCCATTTCCCATATTGAAGGCAACGACACCGTCTGAACCGACGTAGTTGTCCGCGCCGCCACCGACATAGGAATTGGAGATGGTCACCGCGTCGGCGTCGTCGCCACCCGTGTAGGTAAAGACCGAGTCCGTGACGTGGGCGCCCGCGCCCTGTGTCTTCCCGAGCCGGATTTGTGTCATCAGCAGGTCAAGCGAGTTGCTGCCCCCGCCCATGTCGAAACTGGCGCTGCCGTCGTTAGACGCAATATGGCCGTTGACGATTGCCTGATCCGCGCCACTGCCGCCGATGTAGCTGAAGNTCTCGTTGGCCCCATACCCAACGTGCAGCGCCTCGAAGGTATTGCTGCCGTCGCCCAAATCGAGGGTGACCGTATGGGCNTCCGCCGTCGTGTCAAAGGCGAGGCTGCCAGAAGAACCAAGGTCGACGCTGTCGTCGGCCTTGGAGCCGTTGACGGTGTAGCTCACCGCCGAGCTGTTCAGGTCGGCCTCCGTCAGATCGATCTGCTGCGCCACGGTCAGGCTGGTAGTTGCTGTCAGGCCCCCATCGTCTTCGGCCACCAGCGTCAGGNTGGCTGTGCTCGAGTCCCAGGTNACGCTGTTGGTCACGACGACACCGTCGAAGACACCCGACAGAGAACCCGTGTCCGCCGCAGGCGTCAGAATGATATTCGGAACCCCGGATACCGTGACGGCGATGCTTGCACCCGGTGTCGCGTCGTTGAAGGTGACGAAGTTGCTCAGTGGGGTGGAAGCGAGGTTGCCCGAACCATCGGCTTGCACCAGCGAATTGGTAACGGTTGCCGTGGGAGCGGTGTTTTCGACCACGTCTGTAACCGTGACGGTGACGGTCTGGTTGGTCGTCCCACCATTGCCGTCTGCAGCCTCGATCTGAACCTCGTAGTCGTTGTTACCGTCTGCCGAGCCGGGGGTCTCNAAATCCGGCGCATCGATGAAGGTCAGCGCACCGGAACTGCTGTCGAGGTTGAACAGCGCCTGATCCGCGCCACCCGACAGGCCATAGGCCAGCGTATCGCCGTCGGCATCGGTCGCGGCTGCGGTGTNGACCGTGCCNGTGCTTTCCTCAGCGAAACTGGCCGTGCTCCCGGAGCTGAAAACAGGATCGTCGTTTGCATCAGTGACCGTGACGGTAACGGTCTGGGTGGTCGTTCCGCCCTTGCCGTCCGCAGCCTCGATCTCAACCTCGTAGTCGTTGTCATTGTCGGCTGATCCAGAGCCCTCGAAGTCAGGTGCGGTGTCGAACTGCAGCGCGCCCGCGACCAGGCTGAAGTCACCCGCATCTGAACCGCCGGAAATGCTGTAGGTGACGCTGTCGCCGTCCCCATCCGTGGCCACCGGCGTGTAACCCGTGGCGGTCTCGTTTTCCGCCATTTCAACACTGCNGGGCGAGGAAAAGACGGGCCTGTGCTCGTTGGCGCTGTNCGTCACCGTGATGGTGAAGGTCTCCGTGAAGGACTTGCCGCCTTCGTCCGTTGCCTTGACGGTGATGGTGTAGCTGGCTTGGGTCTCGAAATCCGGTTGGTCGATGAAGGCGAGTTCACCGTTGGCTTGATTGATCGTGAAGGCGGCGTGATCGCTCGATCCTTCGATCGCCACGAGCTCGAAGGTGAAATCGAAGTCTGTGGTGCTGTCATCCGTGGCCGTCAGCACACCGACGACCCGGGAAGCTGCGTCTTCGGCAATGGAGGCAGCAGACAGACCGATGTCGGTCGGTGCCGCATTGGTTGCCGCACTATCAACGGCACTGGGATCGGTGAAACCGATGCTGCCCGAGCCNGAGANTGCCAGTTCAGCCCCGGCGGCATCTGCAACCTGATCCGTCAGAACCTGAAGCAGACCAAACGTGTTGGCGCTTGCCGCGTTGGTAAGATCGGTATCGACGATGCTTTCGACCTTGCTNTTGACGTTCAGCAGCGCCGTGGTGGCATCGCCCAGAATATCGTTGATCGCGGTGCTCTGAGGGCCGCTGAGGCCGGGAAGGTCATCGACAGCCGCGGAGAAGGCTGTCTGGATCGAACCCAAGTCGGTNGCATCACTGAGATCAAGCGAAAGGCCGCTGCTGCTCTTGGATTGCAGCACCGATTTCAGGGCGGACAGGACCGCTGTGCCTGCATCTTTGGCATCAACGCCCGCACCCGTCAGCACAGCGGAATAGGACGACAGGGTCGCCGCGATCTGGACCGCTCGTTTCTCGGTCAGCAGCGCGTCATCCGCGTCCACACCCGCGGCAAAGGGGTTGAAGGTCAGCAGATCGACAGCCGCCGGCAGTCCGAGGACAGATTTCACGGCGTCANCAGAGAGGTCGCCCCCTTCGAGCAGCGTGGTCAGNGGCGTCACCACCGTTGCTTCAANGGGCGCACTNAGGCTCAGACCCGAGAGCATGGTTCCCGAGATCGTGTCGATGGTTTGCTCGCTGGTTATGACGACAACCGACGCATCCGGCACGCTGGTCTGAAGGGAATAAACGCCGTCCGATCCGGTCGTGACATGGGGCTCGCCGGCATCGAACTGGCGATTGCCGTTCTCGTCGACGAAAACGAATGCATTCAGAAGCGGGCCTTTGATCACGCTCCCGGCGACCGCAAGTGCCGNGCCGGTTGTCCCATCCTCGGCCAAGGGGACGGATGAGCCAGACGAAGAAGAAATCAGGGCTACGATACCCACCCCGAGTGCACCCAGTTCCACAAGAGGCGCCGAGGCCAGATCGAAACCTTGGACGTTTGCGCCAGTCGACCCATCCAGATCNATCGCCTGAGCCAGTTCATAGCGCTCGATATCAATCNGGTCCGATAGCCGCGATACCGGGTCCTGATCCGACCACAGCGATTGCGCCGACCCGACGGTCACCACCGAGCCGTCNAGGCTCCGGACAGGTTGAAGGTCGGCCTTCAGCCCGGTCGGCAGTTCCCCGAAAATGGGCAGGGACGAGATCGTGCTCAGCACCAGTTCATCGACGAGCAACAACAGCCCGCCATCCAGAATGACATACTGGTGGGGCTCCAAGGTGAGCTGTTGCCCGTCGTCGCGCGCGATGATCACCCTGCCATTTTCGAGAACCCGGTAGTGGGCCTGAAGGATCAGAGGGTCTGGGCCACCCACGCCTGCACTCTTGGTCGCGTCAGCGATACCCGTCCACCCCAGGCCAGCCGTCATCAGCGCCAGCGCTGCCGGTTCATTCGCCCGTCTCAGCGGGCGGAAAATCAGAATGGGTGGACGATAGGACAGCGGGCGAACTCACGGGAATAATTGCAACAAACTAAATTAGTTGATTTGCAATTTTTATATGAGCATTTGGCACCGTCAGTCTCAGTTTTCAGCCTGTCGGCAGCCGTAGCGCGCACAGCTGCAACATTGGAGCTGAACCTCTGTCGATTATCCGACCGCTGTCAGGAACTGCACCGCATAATGTGGGGTCGATTCCACTGATCTGGGCTGTTTGCAGTGATGTGTCGGCATTGACGAAGCCGGGATCACCCGGCCCTGTNCATTGACCCTGCGCTGTGTTTCCAGCCCCGCAGCAGCCGAAGGTCGATCACCGTTCGGGTCGCCGCCTGCTCGAAGCCGCGGACCGGAATCCCGGTCGAGGCCGGGCCGGGCTTGCTGTAGTACGCGTTGCGCACGCCCATGTTGTCGTGCAGCTGCTCGGCTGACCCGCCGCAGTAGTGGGCGGTTTGCTTGATCACGTCCTCAAAGCCGATGCCGTATTCGGTCAGAATCTTGTCCGCCCCTTGCATGATCGCGGCGGTCTGCCCGACCAGCCCGGTCACGCCCGCGCCCGCCCGTCCCTGCAGCCACAGATGCGGGCCGCATTCACGCACGATGAAGCCGCAGCCCNCGCGCGTNGTCTGCTGCGCCGCTACAGCNTCCCAGCGGACCCGCGCACGCAGTCGGATCAGCGGGTCGTCTGACCCCGTGCCGACCACCGCACCCGGATCGAAGCCTGCCCCGAAACCTTGGCCAAAACAGCCCTTCGAGGCCCCGAGGCTGGCAAGCGCGGCTTCCGGGGCGGTCCAGTGCTCTTCGAGGCAGTTCTGCGGGTCCAGACCGCGCTCCCGGCAGGCGTCNCGCAGGGCTTCCAGAGCCGCATCGAGGGCGGCTGGCTGCGCAGCGAAGCTGAGCCAGGTCTCCCCCGCCGTCGACCGGAACCGGGCCGTCGCGGCCCCGCCTGCGAGCGGGACTTCGTGCCCGTCCGACACGGTCGGCGCCTCGCCNCAGAACAGGTCGATCTCCAGCCGAACGCCGTCGTAGTAGAACACCGGCACCGGGACGAGATCGATCATCGCGGCCTTGCCAAGGCGCTCCTCAAGCCGGGCTGTCAGCGCAGGGCCATCGCGCTCGGTCTTGGGCACGTAGTAGGCGACCAGACGCCGAACTCGNGATCGGTCCAGCCCGGCGCGGCGGAGGATGGTGCCGAGGTGGTCGGCGACGATATCGGCCTGTGCCAGCAGATCACCCNGCGCCTGCACCCGCGCGCCAGCGCNCAGGGCCAGCTGACCGCAGGACCAGGCCAGATCACCCCGCCCGGCGAGCATCGAATAGGGTACGTCGATCGCCATTTCCCAAAGCCCGTCGAAGGGCACGAGGCGCAGCGGCGCAGTCATAGGGGTCAGAACAGGATGCCGAAGCGGGGATCGCTGAGCAGCGCCACCAGACCCGGCGCCCGGCTCGCCATCAGCTCAGGCGTGTGCAGGCGCCACTCGTCGCCGATCTCGTNGGCCCGATTGCGGTTCAGACCACGCATCGAGGTGATGGCCCAGAAGGTGAATTCGGTNATCTGGCAGCCGTAGTCACAGCTTCGGTCTTCGTAGGTGTAGACGGCCCCCGCCGGATAGCGGTTCGGCACCCGCGCGTGATAGCCCCCGCGCGCCGCGTCCATCAGGTCCGCAATGGCGCTGCCGCGAAACTCGCCAAAGGCCTCGGGGAAAGCCTCGGCATAGCCAAATTGAGTGATGACGTGCAGCGCCTCTTCGATGGTCGGATCCCAGCCCTCGCGGCCGCTGATGTCCATCTCATCTTCCATGACCACCACCGACGCCTCGTAGCTGTCGTGCTGGCTGTCATCCAGTCGGTCGAAGAAGCGGTCGACCGCGCGCTCGTNGGGNAACACGGCATAGAACGCGCCGCTGTCGCGGAGTTCAGCCAGCACCGGCGGGCTGTCCGGTGTGCCGTTCTGGTCGAAGTCGAGCAGGCGGTTCATGACGCCCGCAGCGTGCTCGAGCGCACGGTCGCTTACCCGCTCTGTGGCGCAGACCGGGATGCCGAAGCTGTCGCTGGTCGCCGACCGGAATCCGGCGGGACATGCGCCCTGCGCGGTGGCAGTCGACGCGCCGNCCAGCGCCAGCAACGCTGCCGCNCCCATGGCGGTGTACAGCCGGGTCAGGGTCTGGTGAAAGATCATGCCGCTGCCTCGCCTCCCGTGGCCTGCACGCCCGAAAGCGCCTGCAACCGTCACAGACTACCAGAAACCCGGTCAGCAGTCGCCCCGCGCCAGAACCTGCTCGACCACTTCCTGCAGTCGTGGACTGTAAAGCTCTGGCTGAAAGCCGTCAGAGGAATAGTATTCGCAATGAATGTCCACCTGCAGTTCCAGCAGTTCGATCCAGGCGTCGATGTTGGGCACGTAGGCCAGCACCTGCTCGAAGGTCTCAGTCATCAACGTGACGTACCAGAAGTACTGTTCGTCATCCTGCTCGGTGTANNCATAGTCAGACAGATAACCCCCCGACAGCGTCGGATGATCCATCGAGATCTTGAGAAAATCCTTGTACGCATCNCGGGCAGCCTGCTCGTTCTGCACCGTCCACTGCTCGGTCACCTGCCAGTAGGCGATCACGCCCGCGGAGACGGCAAGCGCGACCTGCAGCAAGCCAGCCAGTGAAGCCCAGAACACTGAGTTATTCGGTTGACTTTGCTGCATCAGCTTCTTGATCGGTCNCTCGGTCGATGTCATGTCCCCTACCCCGTGTGATCANCTGCACTTGGCGGTGTAGAGAAACATGGACGTGTCTATCGGCACCTCGTTCGAATACACGCTGGAGATATGGAGCAGCATGCTCATCTCAGCAACATCGAAGGAGAAGTTGAACCGTGTAGACCCGTTTTCGTTATCGCCGCCGCCCGATAAGGCAAGCACTCCGCGCTGGAATGTATCGATGCCGAAGCCGTAGATTTCTTCAAGATCCATGTATTCACCGCCAGAGGTGCTGACAAAGACTGAAACCACGCCAACATCGGAGACAATAAGACGATAGGTTATGTCTTCAGGCTGCAGGGTATCGACGTCCATGGCCCAGCCGAACTTATTGTCGTCGGTTGCACCTTGTTCCATTTTCCGGAAGCCAATGACGTCCTCGACCGGGCAGGTGTAGACATCTTCGGCGGCGGCGGTCCCCGCCGTCGCCATAACCACGGTCGCAACCATAAAGCCAATGAGCGTTTTCATCGCCCGCATGACCAAATCTCCCGATTTCCACTAGTTCTAGTGCACTCTAATGATTTTTAGCACCNGCTCAAGAAATCTCGGATTCTAACTTCCGAGTCATCGGCANATGGTGCAGCGCGAAAATTGATGATCAGCTGCACCGGTAACGCCCGATAAGGAGGCCCTGACCTTGATGACCATCCGACCCTTGAAACACTTTTACCTCGCCGCGTTGGCGGGCCTGAGCCTGCTCACACTCTCCCGGCCCGCTCCTGCCCAGATGGGNGCCGACTACAGCCGGNATATGTGCGCAGCGGCGCACCAGCTCGCCGGGACCATGCACGACGGCTCGCGACGCCGGCCGGTTGGCACATCCACCTACGAACAGAGCGACGAAATCCAGGCGCTGATCGCCGAGCATCCGGCCTCACCCGACATGATCTTCGAGCTGACCTGGTCGCTGACCGATATTTTCTTTGACGTCTACAACGGCACCCTGCAAACGGCGGTCGAGGAGTATCACGACTGGTTCAGCACCCCGCATTGCACCAGCATCGGTCTGCCGACGCCCTTTGAAGCCGGAATCGGCGAGGGATTGGACTGGTTCCGACGGCTAAAGGGCGACCAGCAGTAGCGGGCGCGGCGCTTCTACCGCTGGCGGGCTTGGTGTAGGCTCCCGATCGAAGCACAAAGCAGGTCCGAAGCACGGGTGGCCATGGAATTCGACTACGTGATCGCAGGGGGAGGATCGGCGGGCTGCGCGCTGGCCGCACGGCTGGCCGAAGACCCGGGGGTTTCGGTCTGCATCGTCGAGGCTGGCGGCCCCGGCCGCGACCTGTTCATCCGCATGCCCGCGGGCAATGGCTTCGTCTTCGGGAACCCCAAGCTCGACTGGGGCTATCACAGCGAACCGCAGGCCGGATTAAACAGCCGCAGCATCTATTTCGCGCGCGGGAAGGCCCTGGGCGGCTCGTCCATCGTCAACGGCATGATCTACATGCGCGGGGTCGAAAGCGACTACGAACAGTGGCGGCAATCGGGGCTCAAGGGCTGGGGCTATGCCGACCTCCTGCCCTANTTCAAGCGCGCCGAGGGGTCGCGCGACCGCCGGGATGACTGGCACGGCACAGACGGCCCGCTGAAAACCGAACCTTCGGTCAATTTCGGCACGTTGGAGCGCGCCTTTATCGATGCCGCACGCGCCGTCGGGCACCGCGAACTGGACGATTTCAACGGCCCGGACCGCACCGGGGTGGCGCGCACTGACAGCACAGTTTCGCGCGGGGTGCGCCAGTCCTCAGCCATCGCCTACCTCAGCCAGCGGCCGAAGAACCTGACCGTGCTCACCCGCCGCCACGTCGCGCGGCTGGTGCTTGATAGCCGCCGCGCCGTGGGGGTCGAGACCACCGNCGGCGAGGTCATNCGCGCCGGGCGTGAAGTCATCGTCTGCCAGGGTGCCTTTGGCACGCCGCAGCTGCTGATGCTGTCGGGGATTGGCCCCGCCGAGCACCTGCGCGCGCATGGGATCGAGCCGCTACTCGACGCCCCCGGTGTGGGTGCCAATCTCGCCGACCACGTCGATGTTTCGATGCAGTACGCCTCCGACCGGATCGACCTAAGTACCGCCCGGTATCAGCGGTTGGACCGGGCAGCGTTGCTGATGGGGCGCTGGCTGCTCAANGGCACCGGACCGGGGGGCGGGGCGCTGTTTTCCGCCGTGCTGTTCCACGCCTTCGAGGACGTGACCCTGCCGGAGCTGCAGGTGTTCATGACGNCGATGATCATCGATGAGAACCTCGGCAGCGGTGACCGGGACAACGCGCCCCTGCTANAGCGGCTGGGGCGACGGCTGCTCGTNCGGGGGCGCAAGGTGGCGCGGCCGGGGCTGCAGATCGACATCAACCTCGAACGGCCCCAGAGCCTCGGGACCGTGCNGCTGCGCAGCGCCGACCCCCTCGACCACCCAAGGATCGACCCCAACTTCCTGTCNCACCCCGGGGACATCGACGCGCTGGTTCGCGGTGTCGCCGCCATGCGTGAGNTCATGGCCCGGCCNGAAATCGCCCGCTACCATCAGGGCGAGATCGGCGTCTGGAAGGACGCCGTCGCCCGCGAGCACGTCGTCGAAGCCATCCGCNAAACCGCCTACACCGGCCATCACCCCTGCTCCACCGCGCGCATGGGCACCGACCTCGACGCCGTGCTCGATGAGCAGCTGCGGGTGCGCGGGATCGACGGCCTGCGGGTCTGCGACGCCGCCGCCATGCCGACGCAGATTACCGGCAATCTCTATGCTACCGTGGTCGCCATGGCCGAAAAGGCCGCCGACATGATTTTGCAGCGTCCGGCGCCGCCGCCCGAATATCCCGGCGAGACCCCTGCTGCCAGTGAGGTGATCCATGCCTGAGGTGACACGCTTCCCCTACTTCGTTGACAACCAGTGGCACCAGCCCGCCGGTGGCATGTGGATCGATTCAGAGAACCCCGCAGACGGCACGGTCTGGGCGCAGGTGCCAGACTGCGGCGAGGCCGACGTCGATCGCGCGGTGCAAGCCGCCAAGNCCGCCTTCTACGACGGTCCATGGGGCCGGATGCTGCCCGCNCAGCGCGGCCGGCTGCTGCGCCGNATCGGCGATCTGATTTCCGAGAAGGCCGACGAACTGGGCGAAGTCGAGCTCCGCGACAATGGCCGCNCCGGCACCATCGCACCGGGCCTGAAGGAAGGCGGCTGGCAGGTCGACAGCTGGCACTACTACGCCGGCCTCTGCGACAAGTTCGAAGGCCGGGTGATCCCCGCCGAAATGCCGGATATGCACAACTACATGAGTTGGGAGCCCTTCGGCGTGGTGGCGCTGTTCCTGCCGTGGAACGCCCCGATCGGGACGCTGATCTGGAAGCTGTCTGCGGCACTGGCGGCGGGCAACACGGCGGTGATCAAGCCCTCCGAGCACGCGAGCTGCTCGACGCTGGCGCTGATGCAAATCCTGCAGGACGCCGAGATTCTGCCCCCCGGCGTGGTCAATGTCGTTACCGGCTACGGGCCTACCACCGGGACGCCGCTGGTCCGTCACCCCGACGTGCGCATGGTCAGCTTTACCGGCGGCGCCAGTGGCGGCCGGGCGGTAGCCACGCTGGCGGCTGAGCAGGTCAAGCCGGTGGTCATGGAGCTGGGCGGCAAATCCCCGCACATCGTCCGGGCCGACGCCGACCTCGATCTGGCGGCGCGGGGCGTCGCAAACGCCATCTTCCCCGGCGGGGGCCAGAGCTGCATCGCCGGCTCGCGCCTGCTCATCCACGCCGACATCATCGAGGACTTCACCCAGCGGCTCGCGGCGCTCGGCGCGCAGGCCGTGGTCGGCCCGCCAGAGGACCCGGCGACGACCATCGGCCCGCTGGCCAACCGCCCGCACTACGAAGGCGTNCTGGCCAAGATCGACGCCGCCGAGGCCGCCGGTCACCGACTGGTGCTCGACGGGCGCAGCGCCGTGCGGGAGCGGGGCTACTACGTCGGCCCGACGCTGTTCGCCGACGTGCCCAACAGCGCAGCCCTCGCCCAGACCGAAGTTTTCGGCCCCGTCGCCTCGACCGAAGCCTGGTCCGACGACGAGGATGCNATCCAGCGCGCCAACGATACCGCTTACGGGCTGGCCGCAGGGATCTGGACCGCCGACGTGGCGCTGGCCATGCGGATGGCGGCCCGGATCGAAGCCGGGACGGTCTACATCAACAACTACTTCAACGCAGCGACGCAAAGCCCCGTCGGCGGGTTCAAGCAGTCGGGCTATGGCCGCGAAAACGGCATCGAGGGCATGCGCTGTTTCATGCAGACCAAGTCGGTATGGCTGGCGACCAACCCGAAGTGAGGCCAAGCGTTACCGGATCGGGCCATGACCCCAGACGATAAAATCACCGGGCTCCAACGGCTGTTTCCGGAGAGCGTGATCGAGACCCGCGACCCGAGCACGGGCGCCGTNACCCGGCGCGTCGACCCCGAACGGCTGAGCGCGGCCCTGCAGGCCGAGCTGGGCGAGGATCGCCTCGCGGCTGAAACCTATGCCTTTACCTGGCCGGGAAAGGCCGAGGCCCGGCGGCAGGCTGCGGCCCCACCCAAAGGCCGGCTCCACCCCCGCCCCGACCTGAGCAAGGCCGCGGAGACCACCGGACACCGGCTGATCGTCGGCGACAACCTCACCGCGCTGAAGCTGCTGCGGGCCGGTTCGGAAATCGGCGACCTCGCCGGGCAGGTTCGGCTGATCTATATCGATCCGCCCTACAACACCGGCAACGCTTTCATCTTCCCGGATAATTTCCGCGAAAGCCTGCGCTCCTACACCGCGCGCAAGCCCAGNACGGCGACGACAAACCCGCAGCAGGCCGCCGAAGACGCCGACCACCACGGCCGCTTTCATGCCGACTGGCTGAGCTTCATGTTGCCACGGCTGGAGGTGGCCCGCGATCTGCTGCGCGAGGACGGCTGCATCGTCATCTCCATCGACGAGAATGAGCTGCCCAACCTCTGGAAGCTGTGCGAGGAGGTGTTCGGCGCCGAGAACTTCGTCGAGTGCATGGTCTACGACAAGAAATCCTCAGCCAAGGGTGTCCCACCGGCGCAGATGATCGCCGGGGTGCACGAATACCTGCTGGTGTTCCAGCGCTCTTCGGCCTTTTCCTTCATCGGACGCCCGCGCAGCCCGGAGGGCTTCGACAACCCCGACAACGACCCGCGCGGTCCCTGGCGCAACACCAACTGCAAATCCACGGTGAAAGACCCGCGCGAAGCCTTCGAGGTCGAGGACCNGGCGACCGGGCGGCGGTTTCACGATGTCTGGGCCTTCAGCCCGGCGGAGATGGCGCGCAAGGCGGGGGCGGGCGAGCTGATCTTCCCCAGATCCGAGACCGGGCAGGTGCGGATGAAGGAGTATTTCAANGAATTCCGCAACGCCAACATCCCGATCAAATCCTCGCTCGGCCTCTACGATGCCCAGTACAACACCCAGTATCTGACCCGGCTGATGGGGGCCAAGGTCTTCCTCAACCCCAAGCACATCCGCCTGATGCGCGATCTGCTCGCCTTCACCACGCAGGGCGATGACATTGTGCTGGACTTCTTCGGCGGGTCGGGGACGACAGCCGATGCGCTGCTNTCGCTCAANGCCGAAGACGGGCAGCNGCGGCGGTTCGTGCTGGTGCAGCTCGACGTNCCGGTGGAACCGACCTCGGCGGCNGGAAAGGCGGGTTACGCCAGCATTGCCGACCTGTGCCGCGACCGCATCGACCGCGCGGGCGCTGCGCTGGACCCGGCCAAGGCCCACCCGGACTGGGATGGCGATACCGGCTACCGCGTGTTCGACGTCGGCCCGGCAGACTGACAGCGACCGCCGCCGGCCGATTTGCGCGTGGGCCTTCGAGACCCCATTTACAGGATAGAGCGCTGCGCTGCGCCACAGTGTAGCCCTGCCCCTGTTGCCACTGCTGGAAAGGGTCTCCCATGGCTCCCCTGATCGCCGTCCTCCTGCTCATCGGCCTGACCGTGGTGGTCATCGGTGCGCTTGCGATTCCGATGAATTTCTTCCGGTGGGTGGCGACCGTGCGCGAGGAGCGGGATCGGCTCGAAACAGAACTGCTCGAAGCCCGCAAAGAAATCCGCAGCCTTAAGGAAGAGCTGATGCGCCAAAGCAGCGACTGAGACGGGCGATGTCTCAGCCTCGCAGGCGCAGGATTCGGCGTTCGATCTGGAGCGCGATCCGACCCGAAAGATCCGGGCAGTCGCGCTGGCAGATGTCTTCATAGACAGACGGCTTGGTGCCCTCAGCCTCGAACAGCGCCAGCGGCAGCGCACGGCCCCCCAGCTCGCGCGNTACGTCGACGTTGCGCAGGCCAAAGGTCTTGAGCTCGACTTCTTCCAACCGGTCGCTGATCGGGGTGACGCNACGGATAAAACTGATGGCGCCGATCCGGTCTTCCGGGGCAACGGTGNTGATGTGGGAGGCTTGGATGACCTGTTCGTGCACGATCTGGCGAAGCTCCCGCTCGCCCGCAGCGTGGGCCATGGCCTGAACGAAGCCGCCGCAGACCACGATATCTTCGCGGCCGTAACGCTGGGCGTCGAAGTGCAGCGGGTGGGTGTTGCGCAGCAGGGTGCTCAGGCCGAGGTTCTCAGACCAACCGATGGGGCGCACGGGTGGGTGCAGGATCAGCTGCCCGGCCGTCAGATCCGGCGCGATGGAAGCAGGGTTCGCGGGCCGGCCTGCGCCGACGGCCTCGATCATGCGCTCGCGCAGCGATCGGTCAGGCGCGGCAGCGGCGGCAAAGTCGCCACCCACGGCGCCGGGCTCGATGGCACCGACACAGGCCGGGGCGACCGGGTCGAAGTAGGACATCTTGGTCAGGCTGAAGACCCGCTCCCCGCGCTGATTGATGAGCACGTGGCGGGTCCGGATCACGCTGGCGTCGCCGCGGGCGGTATTGCGCACGCTCTCCACCAGAATCCGGTTNCTGAAGGTATCGCCGACGAAGGCCGGGCGCTCCGCGACGGCGTCGTGCAGCCCCAGATGCAGGCGGCAGCTCTCGCTGAAGGGCTCGACCGACATGCAGAGTGTCAGATTGAGCAGCAGACTGTAGGGCAGCATCCGGTCAGCCACGCCGAGGCTTCGGGCGAATTCAACGCTGGTCTCGAGGTGGTTGGANGCGTGGAAGGCGCTCTGCCACGTCGCGCGCCAGCCGTCGTCGATGGTCAGGGCGTAGGGGCTTTCCAGCACCTGCCCGGGGCGGAGATAGGTNAGGTCGATGCCGTAGCGGGGCACGGAGGCAGAGATGGTCGCTGCCATCGCCTTGGGGGCAGACACCGTTGCAGTTACCGCCCCGGTCTCAGGCACCGCGGCAGACTGGGATTGAGCCAGCACGGTCTCGGCCCAGGCCAGCATCGGCGGGCCGACCATCTCACCGCCAAGGGTGGCAACCCCGCCCTGACCCACCTGCTCGATGATCAGGCGGGCACGGTACTGGTCAGCGTGCGAGGGGGCAAAGGCCTTGGCCGCGATGGGGTTCTGGCGCGGGTGCAGGGTATAGGTGCCGGAGAAGCCCAGCGCTTTCATGCCAGCACAAGCGCGGGCGAAGGCGCGGTCGTTGGTCAGGTCCATGAACGGNGAGGCAAGGGCCTGCAGCCCCTCGGCCCGTGCAGCCATGACCACGGTTGAGCGGGCGGTGAGCAGGCTCTCTGAACTGTTGTCGCCCCGGGTGGCGTGGAGAAAGTCGGCGTGGCCGAACGAAAGGGCGATGGTGCGCAGGGAGGCCCTGGCAATCTCGGCTGCGGCGAGGATGGCGGCGGGGGTTTCGAGCAGGCACACGAAGCGGACCTGACCAACCCTGAGGCCAGCGGCGCGCTCGGCTGCCGCGACCCGGCGGTCGAAGGCGACAACGTCGGCGGCGCTGTTGAGCATGGGCAGCACCAGACCTTCGATGCCTGCGTGCATGACCGCCTGCAGATCGGCGTCGAGATCGGCTGCTGCGTCGAGGGCGTTGACGCGGACGAAGACGCGNTGTCCTTCGCCCAGCCNGTCGCTGAGCAGGTCGTTGATCCAACGGCGCGCNGCGGGGCGGTCGGCGGGNTTAACGCTGTCTTCGAGGTCGAGGACAACGGCATCGGCGCCGGNGCCCGTGATGCGGGATGCCGCTGCGCCCTGCTTGGCAAAGAAAAGACTGCGGATGGGGGCGACAGGTGCTGAGGCAGGCGATGGGAGGGGAGCGTCGATGGGTGTCGCGTCAAGCGATCCTGCCTGAGCGCTGTTGCCCTNACCCTGCGGGCCGATGTGGTGTTTTCTGAGCAAAGTCATGATGGCGTCTCCCCGATTGCTGTTGGCCTGCTGACAACGGCAATCTAGGAACACGCGGCTTTACGGTCAGAAACGCCCTGTTTCGGTTTGTAACGGCAGTGTTGTGAAGTATGTCTCCCCGCCGTCATCCCGGGCTTGAAATCACTCAGAGCCGGGGGCGGAGGAAGTCCGCGATTTCCGTCAATGACAGCTCGGCTTCAGGAATGTCGGGGTAGAACTCAAACACGTGCCACAGCCCNTCCCACACGCGCAGGTCAACGGCTGCGCCGCCCTCCCGCATTACCCGCGCCAGCCGCACGCACGAGCTCAGCAGCATATCGCGGGTTCCAGTGGTGATCAGGGTCGGCGGAAAGGCTGCATCGAACGCGCCGAAGACCGGGGAGGCCTCGGGGTCCGTCACGTCGTNCCCGGCCAGATAGGNGATGGTTATNTTGGGCCCTTCATCCGCGCGCAGCACCGGGTCNCGGTCTGCCACCGCACTATCGCCGAAGTCGTTGAGATCACAGGCCGGAGACAGCGCCGCGATTGCCGCCGGCACGGGCAGGCCGCGCGCGCGCAGGCGGTGTGTCAGCGCCAGCGATAGATTGCCGCCCGCGCTCTCCCCGGCGACGCAGAAGCTCCCCTCCCCGGACAGCGCCTGCGCAACCGCGAAGGCATCATCCAGCGCGGCGGGAAAGGGGTGCTCGGGTGCCAGACGGTAGTAGGGGGCGACGATCCGGGCGCCGGTTTTGACCGCCAGCGCGGCGGTGATCGGCAGGTCTTCAAACGGACTACCGACCATGAACCCACCACCAAACAGGTACAGGATGGTGCCCTTGNTCGGCGCTGACCCGGCGGCACAGACATCCATGCACGCCACGCCGTCAACCTCNACGTCCGTGATGGTCACCGGGTAGCGCGCCAACGCCATTTCAACCGCAGGGGTGTAGCCCTCGCGCTGGGCCTTGCGGATGCCGTCNAGCGGCTGGTCGAGCACGTAGGGCGAGTCAAAGGGCTCCATCGCCGCNAAAATGGCTTCGGCTTCGGGGCTGAGGGCAGCAGGAGAACGGGGCATAGCGGGAACCTCTCGAACAGGAAGGATGAACGATCACAGGGACTTCGCCCAATGCTAGTCGGTTTTTGCCGCCGCAGCCATCACAGGTCTGGCAGGGCCCGTTCGATCTCCGTCCAGTCATCGCGCGGCAGCACCACGCAGGGCTCACCGATGTCCTCGAGCCAGGAAAACACCGAGAAGAACGGCTGCGCGTAGGAACGCGTGGCGTGCGGTGCCATCGGCGGGTTGAAGACGAGGCTGCCCGGGCCGAGGTCGCGCCACTCGCTCTCTCCAAACCGCCAGCCCGAGCGTGGCGACAGGTTCAGGTAAGTCTCTGGCGCCGGGTGGGCGTGGTCGCGGTAAAGCGTGCGCGGATGCAGCAGGAACAAGCCCAGCGTGAAGTCTGCGTGCTCGAACCCNCAGGCGCCAGGACCAATCAGCAGCGTGTGCAGGTTTCCGTTGCGATAGCCGGCGCCAACGTCCGCATCCGNGGCGTAGTATTTCATCTGATCCTCCGCCCAGACCAGATCGTCGACCGCCGCCTTCAGGGCCTGCTGCAGCGCCAGCAAGCCGGGCTCCTGCATCTGCTCGATCGCCTCGGTCAGCTCGGGGCGATGAAGACCGGGCGANTGCGGTGGAAGGTCGGCGAAGGCACCGGGCGTCAGCGCTGTCGTGGCCAAGCGGTCGAGCGTGCGTTGTGCGGCCCTCGCTGTTGCGCCGCCCTCAAGGGTGCAGGCTCGGAGCACGCCGGCGATGGCGTCGACGACCCCGCGCACGCGCTCGTACTTTCCGGTCACGTAAGCCCGCTGCGCGGCCTCGAGCAGTTGGCGATGATCACCCAGCTCAGGCCTCGCCCAGCAACCGCGCGTCGTAGGGGAACTGCGTGATGTTCTCGAAGCCGGTCTCGGTCACGATCAGCTGGTCTTCGAGCTTGATGCAGAAGTCGCCGCCTTCCTCGCCCACCAGCGCTTCGACGCACAGACACATGCCCGGCTCGAGCTCGTAGTCGTTGGCCCCTTCCTGGAACTCTTCTTTGTAGGGGATACACGGCCATTCATCGCAAAGACCCACGCCGTGGAACCGGCAGCTATACTGCCGCGCCACGTATTTCGGGTCCAGTTGGTGCCCGCCGAAGCTCAGCTCCTTCATGGTCGTGCCGGGCTTCACCATCTGCTCGTTGGTGCGCATGTGCTCGACCGCGTGCTTATAGGCCTCGATCATGTCGGCGCGCGGCGCCTGATCGCCGATCCACCAGGTGCGCGAGATGTCGATGCAGAAGCCGTAGATGCCGACCAGATCGGTGTCGAAGGCGAGGATTTCGTTGTTCTGCAGCTTGCGCGGGCCGCACTCCTGAAACCACGGATTGGTCCGCGGGCCAGAGGCGAGCAGGCGGGTTTCGATCCACTCGCCACCGCGCTTGATGTTGCCGGCATGCAGGACCGACCAGATTTCGTCCTCGGTCATGCCCGGCTGCACCGCCGCCTGCATCTCGAAGACCGATTGTTCGCAGGACCAGCTCGCGCACTTCATGGCCAGCTGCTCGTCGATGCTCTTGACGCTGCGCGCTTTTTCCATCGCTTCCTCGCCGCGCATGACGTCAAAGCCCGCATCCCGCAGCGCGTAGAAGCCGTCGAGCATGATCTTGTCGACACCCAGCCGCATGTTGCCGCCGGCGTGCTCGCCCATCAGCTCAACCACCTGCTGCGCGAAGCCGTTGGCGGCCTGCTGCGTCCGGTCGCCGTTGGCGAAGTAGAACATGCTCGCCCCGCTGCGCACTTCTTTGACCAGCGGGTTGAAGTCGCACAGGAACGGGCTGTTCTTATAGTCCCAGACCACCAGATGACCGTCGGCGGTCACCAGACAGGCGCGGAACGGATTGTGGGTGTTCCACAGCTGCATGCTGGTGCTGTCGCTGGCGTAGCGGATGTTCAGCGGGTCGAACAGCAGCACGCCGCCCCAGTCGCGCTCGTGCAGGGCCTTGACGATCCGGTCGAGGCGGTAGGCGCGCATCGCCTGCAGGTCCGGCGCCTGCAGCCCGGCCGCGTGCCACTCCTGCCACGCCAGGTCGGTCGGACCGATTTCGATGCGGTTGCCGTTGTTGGGGCTGCCGTCGTCGAGGGCGTCGCCGCGCGCGCTGTCGATCGGCACCGACGGGGCGGCTTCGGCCTTGGCGCTGGCAAAGGGCATAACCTTACGGGTGTTGCTGTAAAACTCGCCGTCCATCGAGGCATCCTCCAATCGGAACTCTGTCACAAAATCCAGACAGGATTCAGTGCAGGAGAGTTTATCGATTTGCGTCACCCATGCGACGCTTTTGCGCCCGGAAGCTGCGACGAAGTGGCCGGTCTCAGGCGAACAGCAGCGTCACTGCCGACAGCACCGCGACCGCCACCAGCGCCCCTGCCATCCCGAGGTTGATCACCCGTTGCCACCGCTGGGAAAGCTCTAGCGCGTGCAGGCGCACCCCGGCCCAGAGCCACAGGAAGTGCAGCGGGAACCAGATCAGGTTAGCGATCAGCAGCTTGGCCCCGATCTCGAACCACAGGGATTCAGGCGCAAAGCTGAAGCCGGTGAACAGCGCCGTGTTGACGGCATAGGCCTTGGGATTGAGCACCTGCAGCACCACCGCGCTGAGCACGCCGGGCGGGTGCCGGGCCTCGATGAAGGCGATCCGCGTCCCGGCAAAGGCGATCCGAGCGGCGAGGTAGAATAGGAACGCCGTCGACCCGGCCAGCAGCAACAGCCGCAGCCCCGGCGCCGACAGCAGCACGGCGGCAAGGCCGCTCATCACCGCCAGCATGACGATGTTCGCCCCCAGCATGATCCCGAGCACAAACACCACCGAGCGCCGGAAACCATAGGACGCACCGAAGCCCGCCACCGTGAGGACGGCCGGACCGGGGGTAAGGACGAGGAAAAATGCGGCGAGGCCGAAGCTGATCATGGCGCCATTTGCTGCGCCTTTACCGCGCGCAGCAAGCTCAAATTTAACAGAGATGGCAAAGAGCGACCGACGGCCGCGCAGGACTTTTAGGAAGAATGGCCTAAATCACCGATCTAATGAGTTTTTTTGCCGGAGACCGCACCATGCAGGAGCATCCGCGCCGCCGTGACCTGATCGACGAACTCCACGCGCGCCCCTTTGCCGAGGTCAGCGCCCCCTGCGACGTGGTCTTTCTTGCCTGCAAGCACCCGGAGAATGCAGTCGGGCGCGACCGCGCCGGGGAGCGCGACCGGCTGACCGACCGGCTGAGTGCTGCCGGGCTCGACCCGAACAAGGTCGGCACCAACCACTTCCTCGACCGCGTGGCGGCGGGCGACCGGCTCAAGTGGGAGCAGCATTCGGAGTTCACCAGCCTCGCGCTCTTCCGCGAAGACACCACCGCCGAGGCCTTTGCCTTTGATGACGCCCGCGCCACCCTCGATGACTGGGCCAAGGGCCTGACCGCGCCAGCGCTGGTGAAGGTCTCCATCCGCGTCGAACACGCCCCTGAAGACCCCGCCGCCATGGCCGCGCGCCTGTCCCAGTGGTTCAACCCCAAGAGCCTCGCGGCCGCCCGCATCCTCGACGGCAGCGGCGTGCTCGCCGGGGACTTTCAGCTCGACGAGCACGGCCACATGCGCTTTGCCCTGTTCGTCGCGCCCGCGACCAGCCCCGCCCGGGTCGGGCAGGTGGTGCAGTCGGTGCTCGAGATCGAGACCTACCGCGCCATGGCCATGCTCGGCCTGCACCGCGCGCGCAAGCTTGCCAAGGCCCTGACCGACTTCGACCAGCGGCTCGAGAACATCGTGCTGACTATGGCCAAGGCCGACACGGATGCCGAAGGCCTGCTGTTCAACCTGCTCGACATCTCGTCGACGCTGGAGGAGCANGCGGCGCTGATGACCTTCCGCTTCGGCGCGACCGAGGCCTACAACGCCATCGTCCACGACCGGATCGAGCTGCTGCGCGAGCAGCGGTTNGAGGGGCTGCAGACCTTCCACGAGTTCATGATGCGCCGCTTTGACCCGGCAATCCGGACCGTCAGTTCGACCCAGGACCGGCTCAACAGCCAGCTTGACCGCACCACCCGGACGGCCGAGCTGCTGCGCACGCGCGTCGACGTCTCGCGCTCGGCGCAGAACCAGTCGCTGCTGACCAGCATGGACCGGCGCACGGGGCTGCAANTGCGGCTGCAGCGCACGGTCGAGGGCCTGTCGGTGATCGCGATCAGCTACTACGCCGTCAACCTGCTCTCCGGGCTGTTGTATCCGCTGGCGGACGCTGCTGGGTTCTCCAAGCCGCAGCTGACCGCCGGGCTGGTGGTGCCGGTGGTGCTGGTGGTGGCGCTGCTGATCCGGCGCCTGCGGCTGGGCGAGCGTCGCAAGGACCGCGACGGCAGCGACGACGGCGGCGGGCGCGACAACCGCCGAGATTGATCACCCGACCGGGATGACGCACGGCGCGGACTGGCCTTGACGNCGCCANGCCGCGCGGGAAGGGTGAAGGCAACGCCACAACGCCGGACCCGCCATGCTCGACCAGAACCTCTACAGCTGCTTTCAGGAGCGGCGCCCGGCTGATCCCGGCGCCCTGTTCCTGCGCGGGGACCGGCGTAGCCTCGCCTACGGCGACCTCGACANCGAAACCGGGCGCTACGCCGCAGCGCTTACCGCCTGCGGGGTCAGCCCNGGNGACCGGGTGGTGGTGCAGGTCGGCAAATCGGTGGAATTCGTGCTGCTCTACCTCGCCTGCCTGCGNGCGGGCGCGGTGTTCGTGCCGCTCAACCCCGCCTATACCCGGGCCGAGCTGGACTACTTCCTCGGCGATGCCAGCCCGCGCGTGCTGGTCTGCGACCCGGCGGCTGCGGCTGCCCACGACCTCCCCGCGTTGGCGGCGGAGACGGGCGTCGCCCACTGCCTGACGCTCGGCACCGACGGCGGCGGCAGCCTGCCCGAGGCCGCAGCGGCCCTGCCCCCCGCCACCGGCGTGGTCAGCCGCGGTCGCGACGACCTCGCCGCCATCCTCTACACCTCCGGCACCACCGGGCGGTCGAAGGGGGCGATGATCACCCACGGCAACCTGATCTCCAACGGGCTGGTGCTGCACGAATACTGGGGCTGGGTGCCGGGAGACGTGCTGCTCCACGCGCTGCCGGTGTTCCACGTCCACGGCCTGTTCGTCGCGCTGCACTGCGCCCTGCTCAACGGCTCGGAAGTNATCTTCCTCGACGCTTTCGACCCCGCGCGGCTNGTGGCGGAGCTGCCCGGGGCCAGCGTGCTCATGGGGGTACCGACCTTCTACGTCCGCCTGCTCGATACGCCCGGGTTCGACCGCAGCGTCAGCGACGGCGTGCGGCTGTTCATCTCCGGCTCGGCGCCGCTGCTGCCCGAGACCTTCGCGCAGTTNGCAGCTCTGACCGGGCAGCCGATCCTCGAACGCTACGGCATGACCGAGGCGGGGATGATCACCTCCAACCCCTACGCCGGGAGCGAGCGGATCGCGGGCACGGTCGGCTTCCCCCTGCCCGGGGTCAGCGCACGGGTCGCGGACACAGACGGCAAGGCGCTGCCGGCGGGCGAGATCGGCGTTCTGGAGATCACGGGCCCCAACGTCTTCGCCGGCTACTGGAACATGCCGGAGAAGACGGCGGAGGAGTTCCGCGCCGACGGCCACTTCATCACCGGCGATATGGCGACCATGGCCGAAGACGGGCGCATCGCCATCGTCGGCCGCGCCAAGGACCTGATCATCAGCGGCGGCTTCAACGTCTACCCCAAGGAGGTGGAGGAGCAGCTGGACCGGATGCCGGGGGTGCGGGAGAGCTGCGTCATCGGCCTGCCCCACCCCGATCTGGGCGAGGCGGTGACGGCGGTGATTGTGCCGGAGGCGGCTAGAGCCTCAGGAGAGAGCGCGGGGGTGAACGAGGCGGCGATCACGGCCGAGGGCGTCGCAGACTTCCTCGCTGACCGTCTGGCACGGTTCAAGCAACCCCGGCAGGTGGTGCTGGTCGACGCCCTGCCCCGCAACGCCATGGGCAAGGTGCAGAAGAAGGCACTGCGGGAAGACTATGCAGGCTTGTTCTACTCGTCGTCACAATAGCGGCTTTGCCCGGCATGGTGAAAAACCTGACCTGTCTGCGCTTGCTTTCGCATTCAATCCGGGTATTTGGCAGGGGAGGATTGAAGACCCCCTTCCCCCCCGATCGCAGGAACCCCGTCCATGACCAGCACCGCTGCCCGCGCGGGCACGCCATCCGGCACCGTCTCAAAAGACTTCGGCTTTGGCACCCAGATCCGCAAATCGCCCTACTTCGACGCCACNGTGCGCTGGGGAGCAACAGGGTTCTCCGTCTACAATCACATGTACATCCCGCGCGATTTCGGTGACCCGGCGCAGAACTTCTGGAACCTGATCAATGACGCCATCCTGTGCGACGTAGCGGTCGAGCGGCAGGTGGAGATCAGCGGCCCGGACGCCGCCGCCTTCGTCCAGCGGCTGACCCCGCGCGACCTGTCCAAGCTCGCCGTGGGCCAATGCAAATACGTGCTGATCACCAACGCCGAAGGCTGCCTGATCAACGATCCCGTGTTGCTGCGGCTGGCCGAAGACNGGTTCTGGCTATCGCTCGCCGACAGNGACGTGCTGCTGTGGGCGCAGGGGGTGGCGGTGAACAGCGGCCTCGACGTCCATATNCACGAGCCAGACGTCTCCCCGCTGCAGCTGCAGGGGCCGAAGTCGGGGGAGATCATGGCCGCGCTGTTCGGNGATGACATCCGCGACCTGCGCTACTACTGGCTGCGCGAACTGGAGCTCGACGGCATCCCGGTCATNGTCTCCCGCACCGGCTGGTCGAGCGAGCTGGGCTACGAAATCTACCTGCAGGACAGCGCGCAGGGCGACGCCCTGTGGGAAGCGATCATGGCGGCGGGCCAGCCCTTCGGCCTGCAACCCGGGCACACGTCCTCGATCCGGCGGATCGAAGGCGGGATGCTGTCCTATCAGGCCGACGCCGACATTACCGTCAATCCCTTCGAGCTGGGGCTCGACCGGNTGGTCGACCTCGACGCCGGCCACGACTTCATCGGCCGAGAGGCGCTGCTGAAAATCCGCGAGACCGGGGTCGACCGGCTGCAGGTCGGGCTGCGGCTGGACGCAGAGCCGCTGACCGGGCCGAACACCACNTTCTGGCCGGTTACCGACGCAGCGGGCGAGACCGTGGGCCGGGTCACCTCCGCCGTCTATTCCCCGAGGCTGGAACAGAACATCGCCCTGGCCTTCGTCAGCACCGCGTGCGCCGGTCTGGGCACCGAACTGCGGGTTCAGCGCCCGCAGGGGGACTGCCCCGCNGAGGTGGTCGAAAAACCCTTCNTCGACCCGCGCAAGGCCAAAGCCAAGAGCGGAAACTAGGGTGGNCGCATGACGGGTGAAGGCTTGAACGGTCGCAAGCAGGCGGCCAGCTAATGGAAGCATCGTGGGTCGCGCTGGTGATCGCATCGGCCGGGATTCACCCAGTACGCGACCTGCTGCTCAAGGGCGGGAGCAGCCCCAACGGCCGCTATTTCCTCTACGCCCTGTGCTGGATCCCGATGACGCTGGTCCACGGGCTGGTGTTCGAGCAGAACCTGAGCCTGCCGCCCGCGCTGTGGCTGTCNGTGTGCCTGTCGGCGCTGGGTCTGCTGCTGTACTACTTCGGTACGTTTCAGGCGCTGNGGGTCAGCGACCTGTCGATCTACTACCCCATCATCCGCTGCTNGCCGGTGGCGATCCTGCTGTTNTCCGTCGTCGTGCTNGGGGTGCAGTACAGCCTGCTNGTGGTGGTCAGCATCCTGATGATCTTCGTCGGGANGATCATGCTGCAGAAACCCAAGGGCAGGATTTTCGGGAACCGGCTGGCGCTGCTGGCGGCGGTTCTGGCGATGGTCGGTTCGGNGATTTACACCATCGTCGACGCCCGTGCGATNCAGAGTGTCGAGCCGGGCGCCTACCTGTTCTTCATCTACCTGCTGGTTTCGGCCGGGCTGCTGTGCTTGCTCGCCATCGACACCCGCCTCGCGACAAAGACCGGAGNAACGAAGGCTGGAGCGGCCAAAGACGGCACCGCACCACGCACGGTGGCGGGGGATGTCCGGGCATCGCTGTCGTGGCGGGTGCCGGTGGNGGCGGCCACGTCCTACGCGGCCTATTTGCTGGTGCTGCAGGCATTTGCGATGGGCGGGGAAGCCGCCGCCGTCAGCGCTGTGCGGCAAGCATCGATCCCGGTGTCGGTGCTGATGGGGGTATTCATCCTGCGCGAAAGCGGGCTGAGCCGTCGGTTCCTGTGGGCGATCGTGATCGCCGCAGGGATCGCAGCGATCGGCCTGTTCGGCCGGGTTTAGCCGCCGGGGACGGCGTGACAGCGGGCGCAGCGCAGGTCTATGCTGCCGTCAGCCGCGACCGGTTGAGGCGCGGCCCAGCAGGAAAGCCCAGCGCATGAGTACCGCCCAGCACGCCGCCCCAAGCCCCCCGGAGGCCACCCCCTCCGCGACCCCCTTCAACACATGGGCAGAGAGCGCCCCGCGCCTGGTCTCCGTCGCCGCCGGGCGCAGCCCCGCCGACCTAGTTATCCGTGGGGGCAAGGTGGTCAACGTGCAGAGCCGCGAAGTGCTCGACGGCTGGGAAGTTGCGGTTGCCGCCGGTCGCTTCGCCTACGTCGGCCCCGACGCCGGCCACTGCATCGGCTTGCAGACCGAGGTGATCGACGCCGGTGGGCGCTACGTCATCCCCGGCCTGTGCGACGGCCACATGCATATCGAAAGCGGCATGCTGACCCCGGCCGAGTTCTGCGCTGCCGTCATCCCCCACGGCACCACCACCATCTTCACCGACCCCCACGAGATCGCCAATGTGCTGGGGCTGGAAGGTGTGCGGATGATGCACGACGAGGCGCTGTTGCAGCCCATGAACATCTTCACCCAGATGCCGTCCTGCGCGCCCTCTGCGCCGGGGCTGGAAACAACAGGCTTCGAGATCAGCCCCGAGGACGTGGCCGAAGCCATGGGCTGGCCCGGGATCATCGGNCTGGGTGAGATGATGAACTTCCCCGGCGTGATCAACGGCGACCCGCAAATGCTGGCCGAGATGGCCGAGACCATGCGCGCGGGCAAGACCGTGGGCGGGCACTACGCCTCCCCCGATCTGGGAACGCCGTTCCACGCCTACGCCGCCGGGGGCGCGGCCGATGATCACGAAGGCACGGCCGAGGCCGATGCCATCGCCCGGGTGCGGCAGGGGATGCGCGCCATGCTGCGGCTTGGGTCGGCCTGGTACGATGTCGAGAGCCAGATCACGGCGATCACGGAAAAGGGGTTGGACCCGCGCAACTTCATCCTGTGCACCGACGACTGCCACTCCGGCACGCTGGTCANCGACGGCCACATGAACCGGGTGGTGCGGCACGCCATCGACTGCGGCTGCGACCCGCTGGTGGCGCTGCAGATGGCGACGGTGAACACCGCCACCCACTTCGGGCTGGAGCGGGAACTGGGCAGCATCGCCCCCGGACGCCGCGCCGACATGATCCTGACCAGCGACCTGCGCAGCCTGCCCGTNGAGACCGTCTTCGCCCGCGGGGTCAGGATCGCCGAAGACGGGGCGCGGCTGGTCGACTGCCCGCACTACCCCTGGCCGCAGCGAGCGCGCGAGACCGTGCGGCTGGGCAAGACCTTGATCGCACCCGACTTCAGCATCAGTGCGCCGCCCGGGGCCAACGCNGTCCGGGCGCGGGTGATCGGCGTGGTTGAGAACCAGGCGCCGACCCGGGCGCTGAGCTTTGAACTGCCGGTGACCGAGGGCCGGGTACAGGCCACGGGCGAGGTTTGCCAGATCGCGCTGGTCGAGCGCCACCGCGCCACCGGCGGGGTCACCAACGGCTTTGTCTCCGGCTTCGGCTATCAGGGCTCCATGGCCATTGCGTCGACCGTCGCCCACGACAGCCACCATATGATCGTCGTCGGCACTGACCGGGCCATGATGGCGGCGGCGGCGAACCGGCTGGGCGAGGTCGGCGGCGGGGTCACGGTGTGGAAGGACGGCGCCGAAATCGCACTGGTCGAGCTGCCCATCGCGGGGCTGATGTCCGACCGGCCTGCGCACGAGGTTGCTGAAACGGCGCAGGCCATGGTCGATGCCATGGCGGCCTGCGGCTGCAGCCTCAACAACGCCTACATGCAGCACTCGCTGCTGGCGCTGGTGGTGATCCCGGAACTGCGGATATCGGATCTGGGGCTGGTCGACGTCACCCGGTTCGAGATCACCGACGTACTCGAAGAAAACGTCTGAACCGCTGCCAGCCGCCGCTAAGAAGCGGGAGCCGTGGCTCAGTTCCCGGTATCAGCGCCGGTGCTCTCCGGCTGCTTCAGCATGTCAAACAGCTCGGCCATCTGCGCCTGCCCGATGTAACCGGCGAAGGGCAGCCCCTGCACGATGAACCCGGGCGTGGAGCGGATACCCCCCGCCAGCGCGCGTTCGAGGTTACGGCGGATGTGCTGACCGATTTCGGGGCGGTTCATGTCGGCAAGGATNTGCTCAGGGTCGCCCCCCAGCGACGCGACAATGGCCAGTGCCGCCTCGGGCGATGGCACGGTGCGCGCGGTCATCATAGCCTTGTGCACCTCCAGATACAGCCCCTGATAGGACGCGGCGAGCGCGATCTGTGCCAGCGGCAGCGACTGCGGGGTCAGGATCGGCAACTCGCGGATCACCAGCCGGATATCTGGGTCGGCGGCGGCCAGCGCGTCAACCTCGGGGCTCGAGACCTTGCAGAAGCTGCAGTAGTAGTCGAGGAACTCCTCCACTACGATCCGGCCCTCGGGGTTGCGGGCAACAAAGCCGTCNGGCAGCGCATACGCGGCCGCGGCATCCTCAGTCTCAGGCTCAGTCTCAGTCTCAGCCGGGGCGNCGGGCGACTCAGACTGGGCCCGCGCCAGATCCGCAGCCAGACCGGCACCCAGAACCACCATCAGGGCGATCATCAGGGCGGGCAATGCAGGCACAGCAGGCAATAGCCGGGACGGGTACAGGCGGTTCAGCATGCCATGCTTATGCCGCCGCGCCTCCCGCGACGGCAAGACCGTTGCGGCCGCAGACACGGGGTCTTGATCAGCCGCCGGCAGCGAGAAACTCGAAGCGCGTGCCGAGGATCGGTTCTTCTTCAGCGGCGGCGGCCAGATCCGGCGCATCCGCCTGCCCCCGGATGTAGTGATCAAAGAAACCGGTGGCGTGATGCTGCATGATATTGTGCATGCGGGTGCTGTCCCAGACCGGGTCGGCGTAGTGCTCGTAGGGCAGCCAACCATGCTCGGGGTGCTCGCTCAGGGCTTCCGCTGGCGGGCCGATCGGGGCGGCGGCGTTATGCCGGGCGTTGNCGAAGGTCAGCAGCGCGCGGTCGGTGCCGCTGCAGTNCTTCCAGATCTGGCGGATGCCGGTTTCATAGCCGCTAACGTNGTCTTNGCNGCCGCCGACCACCATCAGCGGGGTGGCGATCCGGGCCAGNCCNGCAGNCTCCCACAGGCCCACCTGCCGCCCCCACGGCGCGATCGAGATCATNGCGGCGATCCGGGGATCAGGCTCAAGCGCCGGGTCGGNGTNGTCGGCCGCCGTAGTGTAAGCGGTGAGCGCCTCGGCAAAGNCCTCCGGCACGTTTGACAGCGCGGCGGGGGACAGCAGACCCCCCTGTGCTGCCAGCACGCCATAGCCGCCCATCGAATAGCCGATGACGCCGACCCGCCCGGTCGTGGTCCGGCTCAGCACCGGGTGCGAGCCGTCCGCTGCCATCTCTGCCAGCGTATCGAGNGCGAAGTGCAGGTCCACCGGNCGGTGCACCACGGTGCAGAAGGCCTCGCGCTGGTCATCGTAGGTCGAGTCGGTGTGATCCAGCGCGGCAACGACGTAGCCCTTGGTCGCGAGGTTCTCGGCCAGATGAGAGAGCAGGAAGCGGTTCCCCGGCCAGCCGTGGGAAATGATGATCAGCGGGAAGCCCGNCCCCCCGTCGGCGACGGGCGCGNCCTCGGCCGACTGNCCCAGAAGCTGAAAGCGCGTGGTGCCATCGCGGAGCAGGCTGTCCATGGGGCTAGGCTCGACCGGGCCGTGCGCGGGGTAGAACAGGCTCAGCGTCATCGGCCGGTCATAGCGCGCCGGGCCTTCCCCGGTCTCCAGCGCAACGGCATTCACCACGTCCGGGTTGGTCAGCCGCANGGTTTCGCGGCCGACGGCATAGGGACCAAAGGGCGCGCGTGACGGGGCGTCGGGGNGCATGCCGTCGATGCGGTGCGGCGAGGGCGTGGNGGAAGNGGGGGTGGCGGTCACAGGCATGGCTCCGATGGAGAGGGAGAGCAGATAANGACGGACGCAAGNACATCCACGACGCGGGTTGCCCGAAGGCGGTGCCGGTCGTTGTAGGGGGNAGCAGGGACAGCGGCAAGCACTGGCGGGCTTTCGAACCGGTGCTGAGGCCGCCCGGTGGCGCAGAATTAGTGTATATTCACTAGAGCAACCNGAATAAGCCGGAGCCCTTACCATGCAAATCACCGCCTTTCTGTCCATCGGCAGCACCTACACCTTTCTCACCGCCCTGCGCCTGCGCGGGGTGATCGAACGAGAAGGGCTCGACCTGCGCTTCCGCCCCTTCAGCGTCAGGGCGATCATGCGCGAGATGAACAACATNCCCTTCCCGCCCGAGAAAGAAGCCAAGGTGCGCTACATGTGGCGGGATATCGAGCGCCGCGCCNGGGGCTATGGCCTGCCCACGCCGACCGTGCCCGCGCCCTACCCGCTGCAGGACTTCGACCGCGCCAATCAGGTCGGCGTCGTCGCTGACCGGGAGGGCTGGTACCTCGACTACTTCGAAGCAACCTACCGCGCCTGGTTCCTCGATGGGATCGAGGCGGGCAGCGATGACAACATCCGCCGGGTCTGCGAGCAGCTGGGCAAGCCCTACGACGCGGTCTCGGAAGCGGCAGCAATGCCGGAAGCCGACGCGGCCTACCGCGCCAACACCGAAGCAGCCAAGGCGGCGGGCGTGTTCGGCGCCCCGTCGTTCGTGGTCGGTAACGAGCTGTTCTGGGGCGACGACCGGCTCGAGGACGCCATCGCCTTCAGCCGCGCCTGAAGACCAGCAGTNCCGACCCGGAAGGCGTTGAACACGACGGGGGCGGTGTGCAATACCCCTGAGCCATGAGCTACCTCTTTGCACCGCCACCTCCGCCGACCCTGCCGATCCTCGACAGCGATCAGGTCTTTCCCATCCGCCGCGTCTTTTGCGTCGGGCGCAACTACGCCGCCCACGCGGCCGAAATGGGCAACGAGGTCGACCGCGAAGCGCCNTTTTATTTCCTCAAGTCTGCGCACCACGTGCTCTTTGCCGACGGCGGTGAAGTCCCCGTCCCGCCGCGCACGGACAACTATCACCACGAGATCGAGTTGGTGGCGGCGCTGGACAAGGGCGGCAGCGGGATCGCGGTCGCGGACGCGCTCGACCACGTCTTTGGTTACGCGGTGGGACTGGATATGACNCGGCGTGACCTGCAGCAGGACAGCAAGGACAAGCGCCGCAGCTGGGATACCAGCAAGGATTTTGAGTTCAGCGGTCTGTGCTCGGCCCTGTGCNGCCCGGGCAAGGGGGCCCGCCCGGATCAGGGGGCCATCACCCTGCACGTCAACGGCACACTGCAGCAGAGCGGCGACCTCGCCGATCAGGTCTGGTCGCTGGCGGAAATCATCGCNGATCTGTCGACGCTGTATCGGCTTGAGGCCGGTGACGTGATCTTTACCGGCACCCCGTCCGGGGTCGGGCCGGTGGTCGCCGGCGACGCGCTGCTCGGTGCCATCGAGGGCATCGGCAAACTCAACGTNCGGCTTCGTTAGNCACCCCCNGTTCGCGAGAAGGCGGTTGAGATGATCGCACGAAGCGACTAAGCCCAAGGCTCATCCTGAAACGGTCATTCAATTCGAAAAGCGTGAACCCATGAATATCTACTACAAGACCGCCGCCACNGCGCGGGGTGGTCGCTCCGGCAACACCAGTCTCGATAGCGGTACTTTTTCAATCGACACGGTGCNGCCCGGTGCTGGCAAGGAAGGTCTGACGCCCGAAGAGCTGTTCTCGCTGGGTTACGCAGCCTGCTTCGACAACGCCATGAAGGAAGCCGCAAAGTTCAAGGAAATCGAACTTGGCGACGACTGGCGGACGCAGGTGAACGTGGGTCTGGGCAACTCGGACGACAACAAGCGGCTGCGCTTTGATATCGACATCACCGCTTACCTGCCCGGCATGGATCAGGAGACAGCAGACCGGCTTGTCGCGACCACCCACAAGCTGTGCCCGTTTTCCAACTCGATGGGCGAAAACATCGATGTCCGCCTGACCGCAAAAACCAGCGCCGACTAGCTTTCATCGANGCTGGCTTTCGCAAGGCGGCATNTCCGGGGCCGCGGTCAGGCCCCGTGACGGNGCTTAGTCCATGGAGAAGTGCTGCTCGCAGCTGATCTCGCTGGGCTGGTTGCCGTTGTCGAAACCACAGTGATCGGCTTCGAGGATGTTGTANTCAGCNCGCTTGGCGTCGAGCAGNTCGAAGAACTCTTCCCGCGATACCTTTCGCTCCCGGTANAAGCTGGCGTAGCTCGGGTTCCCGGCATACAGGCCCTGGGCCGTGCGGATACGGGTGCCGTTGCCCGGCAGGGAGGTCAGCTGGTTCTGCATCAGGGCGCCGTTCATGCGGACCTGGTACAGCACGGTATCATCGCCGAGCAGCCGGGTTTCGGTGTCCAGCTGCATGCCGAACTGCATGTAAGGACCGCTCAGGCCACCCGAACAATCGACGGCAGACTGGGCAGCGGAGAAGATTTTCTCGTTACCGTTGATGCCACACGCACCNGCGCCGAGGACACTGGGGTTGGCTTCACAGGCTTCNGCGGACTGCGGCGGGTAGAGGAAAACGTTGCGCTGGGTGATGGCATTGCCCTCGACTTCGANTGCGATGNNCCCCGCGTAGTGATCGTAGGGGTAGTTCCAGTTCTGGGACGCAAAGGCGTTACCGTCGGCACCCATCANNGTGTATTCGCCCACCCAGTAACCGTGCTCGCGTTCCCACGCCGGGAAGCTGCGGAGGTCGAGGTTGGCAACATCGCAGTCTTCAGCGACCGCAGTGGTTGAAAGAGCGGCGAGGGCAATACCGGCGCCGAGCAAGCTAAGTGGCAGTTTCATGGTCNGTTTCCTTCTAGATATTTCGGATGATGTCCGGAGAGATCTGATGGGGGGAACCTAGTCAGCCGTTACGTGACTGTCCGAAACGCCGTGTTTCTGTTNCTTTCAGTGTATTCNGGATNTATTTCGGGAAAACCGGATATNTCTCAGAGATTATGGCCAGTANGTGGCCCNTCGATCAGTATTTTNGGCGATATACTACTGATNATCAGCACAAAGAGAGCGATCAGTTTTATGCTNAGGNGAGTCTGGNACCGATTTGACAAATCATGNAAGTGAGTAGGGTGANGAGGATCTGGAAGGTGGCAAGAGNGGCATTCCTCGGGTTGGCCCTCANNGGANTGGCAGGGCTGGCGGCTGCCCAGGGCCTCAANNCCTCGATGACCTACGGCGACGCCCGGCACCTTCTTGAGCGGGCAGGCCTCGGCGCCCACCCCAGNGAGATCGACGNCCTGNTCGGCCTGACCCGGGCGCAGGCCATCGACGCCATGGTCGACCAGCTCGATGTCTCGGCGCCTTTCAACGAACCCCCGATCAGCCTCAGCGACGGTGAGCATGTCCACTACTGGATGATGAACGACTACGAGGAACAGGANAGACAGGCGTTCCGGGTGGAGCGCGACAAGGAGATGGGTGAGCTCCGNCGCTGGTGGATCCGGGAGATGCTGTCGACGTCGTCACCAGCAGGCGAGCGACTGCTGCTCATCTGGTCCAACCACTTTGTCTCCGCCTACAGCAGCCTGAATGAAGAGGTTCATGCGCTCTACAACCAGCACATGATGCTGCGCGACAAGGGTCACGGCAACTTCCGCGATCTGCTGCGGGCCGTGATCCGCGACGCCGCGATGCTCAACTACCTCGACAACAACAACAACCGCGAAGAACAGCCCAACGAGAACCTCGCCCGCGAACTGCTCGAACTGTTCGTGCTCGGCGAGGGTCACTACACAGAAAAAGACATCAAGGAAGTCGCCCGCGCGCTGACGGGCTATTCTTACAGTCAGCTGCGGGACTTCGAATATCGGTTCGAGCCCTGGAACCACGACGATGGGTCGAAGACGATTCTTGGCCGTGTCGGGCGCTTTAATGCAGACGACGTCATCGACATTCTGCTCGATACCGACGCCGCCTCGATCTTCATCGTCGAAACCTTCTGGCAATACTACATTTCNNACTTCGAGCAGGATCGGGCAGCGATTGAAGCGCTGGCTTCNGCCTGGCGCGATACCGACTACGAGATCCGAGAGCTGGTCCGCCTNATGCTGTCTTCCNAGGCGTTCTGGGACCCGCGCTATCGCGGCACNATCGTCAAGTCNCCNGTGGATCTGATGATCGGCACNCTGCGCAGTGGCGGGCGCCTGCCCGAGTGGTGGCCGACGCTNAGCNNNCAGCTNGANGGNCTNGGCCAGCACNTGTTCGAGGCNCCCAATGTNGCNGGNTGGCCCGGNGGNGCAGACTGGATAACCCCGGCCCGGCTGCTGAGCCGGAATGAAGCGTTGGAACAGCTTGCGGCCCTCTATGACGGTCCGGCGCCAGCAATCGAGGAACCGGAAGCCGTCGCGGCGGCGGGCGGCATGATGAGCCCAATGCAGGGTCGGGCACTGAGCCTGCGCTATGGCGCTGAGGACTTCGAAGGCCCGCCGACCATGGTCATCCGCGGTTACAAGACACGCGCCGATGGAAAGGATATCCCGATCTGGCGCTCAGACGTGTTCGACGCCGCGGGCGGGATCGACACGGTGCGTCTGGGCCGGATCGAGAGCCTCGCCGACCTCAACTGGCAGGTCGACACGCTCGAATACCCCGCTGAACTGGAACAGCCCGACTGGTTCAGCGTCGGGTTCTACAACGACCACTGCTGCGGCCCGGGTGGTAGCTCCGGGGGGGACCGTAACCTGTTCATCGACTGGCTGCGGTTTGAAGATCAGCTCTACCTCGCCAACGATGGCGTGCAGCGACCGGGTTGTCGGGGCTCCGTCAACGACGACCCGCCCGGCAACTTCTATTGCTCGGGCGAACTACAGCTGCGCGTCGCCCAACCACTCGAACCCGTCGTCGAGACGGTCGATGCGATCGAGCCAAACCGGCTGGCCGTGGGGCGGGTTGCCTTCGACTGGGGCCGGGCGCTGGACCGTTCCCGCAACTGGAACAGCCTTGCGCTCGCGCTGATGGACGTGCGCATGAACAGCCTGCACTACGATGCCCTGCGGCTGGAACTGGTCGAGCATCGCCGTGACGGGCGCCGTGAAATCCTGCTCGATATCCGAGAGAGCAACTGCCGTGCCGACTGCTTTTTCGGTAAGTGGCCGTCGACCACGTTCAAGGAATACAACACCGGTGAAAATCGGGTGGAGTACCTGCTCTGGCCCGGGGGTGATCCCGACCAGCGGGGCCAGTACCAGCAACTCGACGACGACCACCGCATGCTGATCCACGGGCTATGGTCGGCGATCCCGACCTTCTTCGACGCCATGAAGGAAGGCCGCAACTGGCGCCGCCGGGGGCAGGAGCGGGTTGGCTCCAGCTGGGACCCCGTGCTCAACAAGGTCACCGACGCCCTGCCCCGAACCCGCTATGTCAAGGGCTTGAGCAACCCCGTGCCCCTAATCGAACCCATGCCCCGGCCCGCCGGGTCGATGATGTCGAGTATGATATCGCAGGAGGCTGCGGGCGCAGTGATGCTGCTGGGCCTGCCCGATGATCGGGTGGAATGGCTCGGTGGCGCTTCAGGCGCCGATGCCTTTGACGACAACGCCATGATCGAGATGGTGCTTGCCGGTCGCCCGGCACGACCCCTGTCCACAGGGTTTGGTTTCAGCGACCTGATCACCGATCCGGTCTATCAACTCAAATAATCGGAGACGCGCTTCATGGATCGCCGCAAAGTTGTGAGTTCACTGGTCGCTGGTCTGAGCCTGCCCCTGGCCCCGATACAGCTCGCCGCAGCCGCCGCTCGCTCTGGCCGCCGGTTGATTCTGGTCGAGCTTTCAGGCGCGAACGACGGGCTCAATACGGTCGTGCCCTGGGCCAACAACCGCTACCGGGCAATCCGGCCCAGCGTGTCGCTGGACCGCAGCGACCTGATCACCCTCGACGACCAACTCGGCCTCAACGACGCGCTGTCGAGCCTTGGACCGGCGTGGCAGGCAGGCGAAATGGCGATCATTCAGGGGCTGGGATACCCGGAACAGAACCGATCGCACTTCAAGTCAATAGCGCTGTGGGAAACCGGCGGCGATGGCAACCGCGCTGGCCGCAACGGCTGGCTGACCGAGGATGTCGAAGCCATGGGCAGCCGCTTTGATGCCCACGGCATCAGCCTCGACGGCGGCATGGGGGTCTTTGCATCCTCCAGCGGTCTGTGGCTCTCGTTCACTTCCCTGCACCACCTGCAGACGCTGTCGACGGCCAATGCCGGGCTAGGGGGGACGGTCAGCGACAGCGCCAATCCGGCGCTTTCCATGCTGCTTGACCGGGGCAACGCCCTCGACAGCGCCATGGGCCAGATCAGCGCCAAGATCCAGCAGAAGGGCCTCGGCCGCCACGTCAACATCGACGGCGGCGATCTGGGGCGGCAGGCGGCGCTGGCAGCGACGCTGATCAGCGCGGGCGTCGACGCACCGGTGTTGAAGATGAAAATCGGCGGTTTTGACACCCACGAGAACCAGCGGGGCGACCACGAGCGCCTGCTGCGCGATCTGGGGCGGTCGCTGGCGGGGCTGCGGAGCGCCCTGAAGCAGTCCGGGCACTGGGACCAAACGCTGATCCTGACCTACAGCGAGTTCGGGCGTCGCGCGACCGAGAACTACTCGCGCGGTACCGACCACGGCACAGCCGCGCCGCACCTGCTGCTCGGTGGTAGGGTGCGCGGGGGGCTGTTCGGGCGGCACCCGGACCTCGAAGACCTCGAAGACGGCGATCTGAAGTACACGCTGGACTACCGTTCGGTGTATCAGCGGTTGCTGGCGGGTTGGTTCGGGCTGCCGGACAACCGCTTCAGCGGCTTTGAGGATGCGAGCCTCGACGGCCTGCTGATCTGAGGCTCAGTCGCCCAGACCCAGCAGAAAGTCCCGCAGGCAGGCGCCAGTCTGGGCCCCGCCTTCGAGCAGGATCGAGTGCTTCAGCGACGGAAGCACCCGCAGCGTTGCGAAGGGCATAGCTTCGGCGATCAGCTGGTTCAGCCGTGGGGGACAGCCGCCATCGTTCTCCCCGGTCAGCACCAGCGACCGCGCCGTGATCTCGTGGAGCCACAGCGCCATCTCCGTTTCCGCGTAGATATCGAAGACGTTCAGGAACACCTCGGGATTGGTGCCGATCACCTGCGCCATGCGGGCCTCGACCACGTCGGGGTGCTCGGCGATAAAGCCATCGGTGAACCAGCGATTGGCCAGCGTCCCAAGCACGTCCGCAATCCCGCGCTCGCGCATCGCTGCGACCACCGCGTTGACGTTGGCACTGTCCTTTTCCGTGCGGAAGGCAGCGGTCGACAGCAGCCCTAGCGACAGCACCCGGTCGGGGAAGGTGCGGGCGTAGGCCGGCCCGATCATCCCGCCCAGCGAGTGACCAGCGATATGCGCGGCTTCCACGCCGGCTTGCTCCCGCACGTGTTCGAGGTCGGCAACCAACGCGTCGAGCTCGAAGCGTCCCTCAGGCCGCGGCGAGGCACCGTGCCCGCGCAGGTCGTAGGTGATGACGGTGAAGTGCGGCTCCAGCAGCGGCAAGGCTGTCGCCCAGGTCGCGCGCGACGCCCCGATCCCGTGGACGAGGATCATTGGCGGCCCGTCACCGGACACCGAATAAGCGCAGGAAATCGGCTGGGTCATGGGGGGGGGCCTCTGGGTTGAGCTGTTTGAGCGTAAAGCGAACAGGCGTGGGCGGCTCAGCGGACAGCCTGCAGGCTCGGAGGACTGGTCTGCGCCCGGATGCGGGCGGGACGGTCGGTGAAGTGCGGCATGACCTCCTCGGCGAAGCACTGAAGGGCCTCCAGCGTGTCCGCGGACTCAAGCCCGAAGTTGAGGTTCATGATCACCCGGTCGATGCCGAGATCGGCATAGGTGCCCAGTCGGTCAACCATTTCTGAAGGCGTGCAGATGAGAAGGCTCTTTTCCAGCTCCTCGGCTGATTGCGCCCTTGGGATCTGCCGGATCATGCCCGCGTCGACGATACCGGGACCGAGGTAGATGTTGTCGAAGCGGCAGTAGTAGTCGTAGGCCGCCCGGTTCTTGCGGACCCGCTCAGCGTCGCTCGCCGCAACATGCGCCACCCGCGACAGCGACAGCGTCAGGCCGTCGCCAGCCCCGTCCATATCGGTCTTGGCGCGGTTGAAGGCGTCGACCTGATCGACCAGCATCTGGTGATTGCCGGAGAGCGGTGTGGTCTGAATATGGAACCCTCGGCGAGTACAAGCGTAGATGCCCTCAGGGTTCATGACCGCCATCATCATCGGCGGGCCGCCAGGCCGCACTGGTCGGGGCATGATGGTCAGGGCCTCGAACTGATAGTGCTTGCCGTGCCAGCTTACCTCTTCTTCGGTCAGCAGCGCCTGCAGCACGTCGAGGCTCTCGTCGAAGCGCTCGCGCGTCTCTTCCATCGGGACGCCGAGGCGCTCCATCTCGAACTTGAACGCACCGCGCCCGACGCCGAGGAACAAGCGCCCTTCGCAGAAAATGTCGGCGACAACAACTTCACCGGCATAGGTGCGCATGTCGTGGAGCGGCAACACCACCACGCTGGTGAGAATCTTGATCTGCTGGGTATGGGCGGCAATTTTGACAGCAAAGGTCAGCGGCGCAGGCATCATCAGGCAGTTAACCAGGTGGTGCTCGGTGATCGAAACCGCATCAAAGCCCAGCCTATCGGCGAGTTGCGCCTGGTCGAGCATGTCCTGATAGACCCTATCACCGCCGTAGGCCTTGTCCGGATAGTCCGACGACAACTGTACGCAGAACTCCATGGTCATCCTCTTCCCCACACCTGATTGCAGTAACCAAAACCTCATTCAGCAGACACTGTCTTGGCCTGATCGAGCCTCCAACGTGACGCATGCAAACTCGGTAAACCAACCGAAACACGACTGAAATGCCAAAATGCCGCACATCGGTGGTTTTCTTTTTGTTGGTCACCGCCTAAATCGGACTAGAGTTTTTAGTAGAAGAAAATTTTTACTTTTGACTTTTTACGGGATTTCGGTGAACAACGATTCGGACCGGCCTATCGACGGCTCCAACAAGCTGTTCGATAACAATCTGCTCGAAGGGCGACACGTTCCCAGCCCCTGCCTCTGGGATGAAATGCGCAGCTTTCTGGCGATAGCCTTTCTGGCCGGCAAAGCGGCTCACCAAATCGATTGCGCGAGGCAGAATGTGGCGGTTGCGGTACTTGGGCCGAACACAGGCTCGCTCAAGCTTTACTAAGTCGCCGAAGAAGCGCTGCGCACCGCTGAGATCGGCTCATCGTTGTAGTAGCCCAGTGCGTAGGTGGCGAAGTTATCGTTGTCGTCGAACTCATGCTGTGCCGGTACCCCGACCTCTTCGACGTTGCAGATGCCGCGGACGGCGGCAACGTGCATCATTTCAACCTGGGTGGTCACCAGTTTAAGGTGGATGTATTGCGGGTCAATCGCGAGCGTGTTGTCATTCATTTGGGGTCATCCTTGTTAAGTGACCCAAATGCTAGTCGTGCATCGATCCCGGGGGTTAGTCAGTAGATGAATAGCTCCTCCAAAGTGTTTTGGAGCCGGCGAGATAATGGATCCACCGTTCCTTCATCTGCGTTCTTTGAAGAACCTGCAGTGATTCGGGATTCGGCGACTCAAATAGTCGACAGCATCAAAAGCACGGGGCTGTGCGTGCTGAAATTGGCCATAGCCCGCGCGAATCAGGCCTTTACGCTTGCCATGTGACAACCATGGACTTAGGCAGATGTGTCCCTTCCGACGCGTCGGGAGGCTCAATCTTTAGCCGCAAACGGAGGCGCACCCAGCGGCGGGTCATCAAAGTGCGTCATCGTCTCTATGGGAGAAAACGATATGAAAAAGATTCTGGTCGCAAGCCTCGCGCTTGTTGCATCCGCCAGCGTTGCTTCCGCACAGGTACGCCTGGGCACCGAAGGCGCTTACATGCCTTGGAACGGTCTGGACGAGAACAACGAAGTCATCGGCTTCGAGCGTGAAGTCGGTGATCGCCTGTGTGAAATCGCCGGTCTAACCTGTGAGTGGGTTATCAACGACTGGGATTCCATCATCCCGAACCTCGTTGCCGGCAACTACGACGCAATCATCGCGGGCATGTCCATTACCGCTGAGCGTGACGAAGTCATCGACTTCACCGCTGAGTACTACCCTCCATCCCCATCGCTGTACATGGCGCTGTCCGGTGGTGCTGCCAGCGGCGTGATCGCAGCGCAGACCAACACCATTCAGGCTGGCTACGTGGCTGACACGGGTGGCGATCTGATTGAATTCGCGACCCCTGACGAAACCATCGCAGCTGTGCGCTCCGGCGAAGCTGACGCGGTTCTGGCAGACGGTGACTACCTGCTGCCGATCGTTGAAGAAGCGGGCGGTGAGTTCGCAATCGTTGGCGATCCGGTCTACATCGGCGGCGGCGTTGGCATGGGTATCCGTGAAACTGACGGCGACCTGAAGGCAGCCATGGATGCAGCCATCGCTGAAATGAAAGCGAGTGGCGAGCTGAACGCGCTGATCACCGAGTGGTTCGGCCCGGAAGGTGCCGTCTACTAAGGCGTGCCGCTCAGGCTTTGAGCTTTCATAGCTCTGGAAAAGGGTCGCTTCGGCGGCCCTTTTTTTGTGGTTGTTGATGTCTGGCCCCCGCGCCACGGATCCGTCTGTTCGGCTGCGTCCCTGCGCTGTTACGCCCCGAGGCTCCAGTCGTGCAGAAGGGTCTCTACGACAGCCTCAGGGCCTTCGACGTCGACAATAGCCCCGTTTTCCGTAAACCGCCGGTCGAGCACCTGCACCGGCTGGCCGAATTCCCCGACGGCCGCTTCTGAGGCGAGCGAGATCGCATGTTCCAGCGCTGAGGCCCGGGCAAAGCCGGCTGTGAGACTGGCGCGGGTGACCCGGCTCCAGTCCTGCAGCCTTGATCCGGCGACGGCGCCATCGGCGGCGGCGGTCTCCAGCGCAGCTTTGACCGCACCCGGGTAGGCGCGCGCAAGGCCGCCGGTGCCTAGCTTGGTGCCGCCGAAGTAGCGCACCACAATCGCCCCTACATCCACCAGCCCTTCGCCGATCAGCAGGCGCAGGATCGGCATGCCCGAGGTGCCGGAAGGCTCGCCGTCGTCCTTGGCCCCTTCCTCGATGCGACCATCAGGGCGCATGGCGCGAAAGGCGGTGACGTGGTGGTTGGCTTTGGGGTGCTCGGCGCGGAGTTCGGCCAGCCGGTCGGCAAACCGGGCATGGGGGACAACGAAGGCTAGGAAGCGCGACTTCTTCTCCTCCGTCTCAGCGCTGACCTCGCCGGTCAGGGTTCGCAGGCCAGTGCGGGAGACAGTGCGCAAAACAGTGTTTGGGCCGGCGCTCAAACGGCGGCTCCCGTGGGCGCCCGGCCGCCGCCAGCCTGCAGGCTGGCCATGATTTGCGGTGTCTGGGTCGGGTTGTTCATGCCCTGCTCCAACATAGCGTGGGTTGCTGCCGCTAGCGGCTCAGCGCCGATGGTGGCGACGGGGCGCAGCCTAGAGCGTGGAGAGCAGCAACATCAAGATCGAGATCAGGATAATGCCCATCCCGACCCATTCGGTGCGTGAGGGTCGCTCGCGGAAGAACACGAAGGTGAGCACGATGGCGGCGATGAATTCCACCTGCCCCACCGATTTGACCAGCGCCGGGGCGGCCATGACGTAACCAATGAACCAGCCGGCGGACCCCAGTGCAGACAGGAATCCCGTGAAGGCCATGGGGGGCAGACGCCGCATGACCCGGGCGAATTCGGAAGCGTCGCGGAGCGCCATCACGCCGATCACGACGATGCACTGGATCACGAGCAGTGCCACCAGCGTGGTCATGCCTGCGACGGCCGGTGAAACGGGCTGGGCAACGACCACACCTTCGGCGACCAGAATCAATCCGGCCTCGCGCAGCGTGAGCGAGGTTCCGGCGAGCAGCGCACCGCCAGACAGCCCCAGCCATGCCGAGCGCAGATCCCAGACCGACCCGATCTCCCCGGGCAGGCGGGCTCGGGTCAGCACCACGACCCCGATGACCGAAACCAGCACGGCGGCCCATTGCAGGCCGCTGAGGTACTGGGCGAAGAAGGGGGTGGAGCCGACCAGCGCGACGACGACGACTTCGGTTTTGACGTAGACCACGCCGATGGCGAAGGTGCGCTGGCTGAGCAGCAGGGTTTGCTGCAGCGTGGCCGCAATCTGCAGCAGCGCTGCACCCAGGGTCCAGAGCCAGAAATCGGTCGGCAGACCCAGCAGTCGGACGCTGCGAAGGCCGGGATCGAGGCTGAGGTTGGGATTCGGACCGGGATGGGCTCCCGGACCAAGGCCACTGAAGCCGACCGGTGGTCCCCAGATCGCGATCAGCACCACCAGGATCAGGACGGCCCATGGCAGCCCGAACAGGCACCGCGCCAGCGCCGCGCTCCAGGCGGAGAGTTGCACCTGCGCGTCGGTTCGCTGTGCCAGCGCCCGCTGTCCGGCGACCCGCAGCGCCTGAAATACGCCCGCAGCCAGTCCGAGCAGGATCCATGGTTCAAGAAAACTCATGCCCCAGAACAACACAGGCCGCCCGACGGCGAAAGTCGGACGGCCCGTTGAAGTCGATGGGTCTGAGCTGCATCAGGGGAGGATGTCGATGCCGCTCAGTCCACCGTGAGCAAAAAGAAGAGTGACAAGGGCTCGCTTGGAGGTGCGTGCCCTCGGTTTTGGTTACTTTCCGGTGCGCGTAGCGCGGTCACGCTTGCCGATGTTGAACAGCGACGCAACACCAGCGCGGATCGCTTCACTGCGCAGCTCGCGAGCACGGCGCTCATAGGACTGGAGTTCGGAGTAGGTAACAAAGCCTTCGTTGCGGATGCTCATGGTTCGGTTTCCTTTGTGATGCCCGGGATCCTGGCCTGGTGGTGCAGGCTATGGAGNGGANCCCGNACNGNTTGTTCTTTGGNGTCGATCANAATGGTTGAAGAGACAGTCGTTGCGCCGATCCCATCNATGGTGGGAGGGAGGAGGAAGACCGGCGCAACNCCGTCGTGAACAATACNANNNCATATTATCAACGCAAAAATTCTTGAGAATATGCCGTGAATCACTANGTTCTTTGCATGAAATGCACAGATACAGGAACTCGATCGTGGATACCCTGACGTCGATGAAGGTTTTTCACACGGCCGTCACCAACGGCAGCTTCTCCGAGGCCGGGCGGGTTCTGGGCATGGCACCCTCGAGCGTTTCACGGCAAATCAGTGCGCTGGAAGACCACCTCGGCGTGCAGCTGCTCAACCGCTCCACCCGGCAGCTACACCTGACCGAGGCCGGTGAGACCTACCACGACCGGGTAATCAATATCCTGCAGTCGGTCGAAGACGCCGCTGTTGCCGTTACCGAACTGGAAAGCCGACCGCGCGGGCTGTTGCGGATCAACGTGCCCGTGACGTTCGGCCGCCGCCACGTGGCGCCGTTCTTTGCCGCATTCATGCAGGCCTACCCCGAGGTCGAGATCGAAGCGACCATGACCGACAACCTCGTCAACATCATCGAGGAAGGCGCCGACCTCGTCATCCGTATCGGCGAGCTGCAGGACAGCAGCCTGATCGCGCGCAAGTTGGCGCCCAACAAGCGGGTTATTGCAGCGTCGCCAGAGTATCTCGAGCGCTACGGTGAACCATTGACGCCCTCTGATCTGGCCGACCACGTGGCCCTGACCTACCGCCGTCAGGCCGGCCCCGACATCTTTCACTTTGATGGACCGCGTGGGGTCGAGCACGTGCGGATGCGGTCGATCCTGCACGTGAACAATGGCGAAGCGATTGTTCCGGCGGCGCGGGCGGGGCTGGGGCTGGTGCTGCTGCCAACCTATGTCGTGGGCCGCGACATCCAGATGGGACGCCTGCGGCCGGTCATGACTGATTTTCTGGCCTCGCCGACGGCGCTGGATACGGGGATTTACGCCATGTATCCACCAAACCGGCACCTCTCCCCCAAGGTTCGGGCCTTCGTCGACTTTCTACTCGAGCGCTATGGTTCGCCGCCGTACTGGGACGTGGCTGACCCAAGCCACGACTGAGGGGTTCAGGGTGGCACCGACTGGACCGAAGGCTGCGAACCGGCCAAGGCCCGAGCGCGCCACCTAACCGCTAACACTCAAAATGCTCAGCTTTGAGGGCTGTTGGTGTGAAGAGATCCTCCGCGCTCAAAGGCGACACCGTGTTGAGCGCAAAGTTAAAGCGTCGCTCAAAGCCCTTCGACAGGCTCAGGATAAACTCCGCCCTGTTGAGCGTAACCGCCCGGGTACCGCCACAGAGTCAAAGCCGCCCCAACGCCACCCGCCAGTCCTCATCCGAGCGGGCGACCGCCTCCATCGCCCGCATGAACCGACGCAAGTCACCACCAAACCGCCCATACAGCACCGCCTCGAGCATCGGGCGCGCATCCTCATAGGTACCCACCGATACAAGATGTGCATTGTTCAAGTCCTGGGCGAAAAACCGGTCGTAGTTATAAGCGCCAAAACCCGGCCGCGCCGCCGCATAGTTCGCCCTCAGCCGTTCGAAAGCAGCGGCCTTGGCCTGCAGGCGTATGGCGGGCGACACCTCCCTGGCAGCGTAGATCTCGGACAGCTCTGAACGCGCAGCCTCGATCAGATCGAAGAACAATGCCCGCGCCGCCGCCCGCTCATCGAAAAACGTCGCCAGCTGATCATCCGCCACCCCTCGCTCCGCCCAGAACGCCCGCACCAGCGCAAAGGCCACAGTGTTTGCCAGCGCTTCGTTGAAGTCAGCATCACCGGGCCGGTAGACCGTGTTGTGTACACTTTCGTGGATCACCAGCTCGACCAACGCTGTTCGGCTCCGGTCCAGCGCCGGCGACGCAATCGGATCTGGGAACCAGCCCAGCGTCGCGTAGGCGTCGACCGGGCCCAGACTGACATCCTGACCCCTCCCCCGGGCCTGGGCCGCAAAAGCCTCCGCCCTCGCCTCGTCAAAGAATCCCTGATAGGGAACACAGCCTGCGATCGGCCAGCAGCGCTGGATCGGCCGCAGCGCCAGCGGTTCAGCCCGAAACACCGTCCAGACTGTCGCCTCCCGGTCCAGCGCCGCGTAGGTCCGATAGCTGCGACCCACGTCTAGCCCCCAGTAGGCCGCGAAGGCCGCAGCATCCCGGACCAGCGCCAGCTTCTCCGCCGTCTCTGCCGATGTCCCGGGGTCGGCGATTGCGCGCTCGATCGGCACCGCACGGGTCAGCAGGTCACCCTGCCCCAACGCCACGTGCAGCAGGTAAGGCTGACAGCCTGTCAGGCTCAGCATCGCCAGCCCTGCTGCCGCCACGCGGGCAAAGAATGTGAGTCCCATGGGCCTGTTGTGCTCCCCAGGTTGGAGCCCCTGTGATATTGACACCTTAGCCTTTGAACACGAGGACGCAATCCATGGACCGAGCGTGGCAACGGATGCTGTCGGGTCGGCGGCTCGACCTGCTGGACCCCTCCCCCTTCGACGTCGAACTCGACGACATCGCCCACGGCCTGTCGCGGGTCGCCCGCTGGAACGGTCAGACGGTCGGCGCGCATCCCTTCAGCGTCGCCCAGCACTCGATCCTCGTGCTCGACCTGTACAGGGCGTCTCACCCCACTGCCGGCGCGGCGGAACAGCTTTACTGCCTGCTCCACGACGCAGCAGAATACGTCATCGGGGACCTTATCTCCCCGTTCAAGGCTGCGGTCGGGCTGGACTACAAGGCGCTTGAACGACGGCTGGAAGCCGCCATTCACCTGCGCTTCGGCCTTCCGGCGCAGCCGGACGACGCCCTGCGCCGCGCGATCAAGGCTGCGGACATCGAAGCCGCCTACTGGGAAGCAACTTTGCTCGCGGGCTTTGACGAAACCGAGGCAGCGCTCTACTTCGGTAAGCCACCGGCGCCAAAAGGCCCGGAACTCGTCGCAAAGGACGCGAAGCAGGCCAAGGCCGACTTCGTGGACCGGTTCAGCACACTGCTGGAGCAGGTCTGAGACCGCGCGCCCAACCGACACTGACTGAGGACAAGACCGTGACCGGCCTACTCGATATCCCCGCGATTCTGCTCGGGCTTGCCGCTCTGTTCGGGGCGCTGAACTACTGGTTCGTCAAGCTACCCCATACCATCGGCCTGGTGGTCATTGCGCTGGTGGCCAGCCTCGCTGTGGTCGGCCTCGACCTTGTTGTTCCCGCACTGGGCCTGAGCGCACGGGTCAATGGTTTCCTCGAAAGCCTCGATTTCAACGTCACCCTGATGCAGGGCATGCTGTCGTTCCTGCTGTTCGCCGGCGCGCTGCACGTCGATCTGGGCCAGCTGCTGTCGCGCAAGTGGACCATTCTGGTGTTGGCGAGTTTCGGGGTGTTGCTGTCCTCGCTGATCATCGGTGGCGGTTTCTGGCTTACGGCGACGGCGCTGGGGCTGAGCCTGCCGCTGATCGTCTGCCTCGTGCTGGGGGTCATTGTCACGCCAACCGACCCGGTGGCGGTGCTGGGCCTGCTCAAAACGCTCAAGGTGCCCGCCCACCTCAAGGCCAAAATCGCCGGCGAGAGCCTGTTCAACGACGGGGTCGCCGTGGTGCTGTTCAGCATCGTGGTGGTGCTCGCCTTCGGCGGTTATGGTGCTCACGGCGCAGAGGGCAGTCATGGGGCAGAGGGTGACCACACCGCAGGTGGCAGTTCGCTGACCTTCGCCTACGGGCTGTGGCTGTTCGCAAAGGAAGCCATTGGCGGCGGCCTGCTCGGGCTGGTGGGCGGCCTGATCGCGTTCTGGGTCATCCGCCGCATCGACGACCACGTTCTCGAAGTCATCGTCACGCTGGCGCTGGTAACCGGCGCCTACTCGATCGCGTTGCACCTCCACCTCTCCGGGCCCATCGCCATGGTCATCGCCGGGCTGCTAATCGGCAACCAGGGCACGGCGCTGGCCATGTCCGACAAGACCCGCGACCACCTCGAAAAATTCTGGGAGCTGATCGACGAGATCCTGAACTCGGTGCTGTTCCTGCTGATTGGGTTGGAGATCGTCTTTATCCTGCAGAACGCCGGAAGCGGCGTGCCTGTGCCGGTGATCATTGTGCTGGTGCTGGTGGTCATCCTGCTGTCCGTCGGCGCACGGTTCACGGCGATCTTCCTGCCCTTGCAGATCAAGGCACTGAACAGCGAGGTCAGCCGCGGCACGGCCCCGATCCTGACCTGGGCGGGGATCCGCGGCGGTATTTCCGTGGCGCTGGCGCTGTCCCTGCCCGAGAGCCCCGAGCGCGGCCTGCTGCTGCTGGTCACGTACTGCGTGGTGCTCTTCTCGGTGATCGTACAGGGCCTGACGGTCGAGCGGGTGATCAAGCGCTACTTCCCATGACACCACCGCGGCTGGTGGGTTGCGGCACGACCGCCGGAGCACAGTGGCGTGACCGCGTCGTGTCACCGGGGACTAGGGGCTTGAAGCCAGACGCGCTCTGGGGATAAAAGATCGGCCGGTGCTGGCTTAGCTCAGTTGGTAGAGCAGTTGATTTGTAATCATCAGGTCGCGGGTTCGACCCCTGCAGCCAGCACC
>PAGB01000045.1 GCA_002711265.1 Rhodospirillaceae bacterium | reverse complement strand
AGCGGGGCCAGTACAAGGGCGACGGGGAGAGCAAGGAAATCACCAACATGCGCATCAACGCCAAGGAAGCCCGCGAGATGGCACCGGTGATTGGTCGCCAGTCGATCTTGGGCTTCCTGATCGGGGTCATGCCCGGGGCAGGGGCGACCATTGCCTCGCTGATGGGCTACGCCATGGAGCGCAACATCGCGCCCAAGGAAAAGCGTGAGGAGTTCGGCAAGGGGTCGCTGCGCGGTCTGACGGCACCAGAGACCGCCAACAACGCCGCTTCCACGGGGTCGTTCGTACCGATGCTGACACTCGGTATTCCCGGCTCCGGCACCACGGCAATCCTGCTGGTGGCGTTGATTTCGCTGGGGGTGCAGCCTGGCCCGGGGCTGATCAACGATAACCCGGAGATTTTCTGGGGCATTATCATTTCCATGTACTTCGGCAACGTGGTGCTGTTGATCCTCAACTATCCGCTGATCCCCTATATCGCCAAGCTGCTGGCGGTGCCGCGGACCTTCCTCATCCCGTTCGTGCTGTTCTTCTCGATGGTCGGGGCTTATCTGGTCAGCCAGAACCCCGCCGAGCTCTACACCATGATCGTGCTCGGGGTGGTGACCACCATCCTACGGCTGGCGAAGTTCCCGATCGCGCCGATCGTCATCGGCTTCATCCTCGGCATCCGTATGGAGGACAATCTCGGCCGGGCGCTGACAGACCCCGACTACGTTGGTTTCAGCTTCATCTGGGAGCGTCCCATGACGCTGGTTTTCTTGCTGATCGCTGTGGCCATGCTGCTCTACCCGATGATCGAAGGCCGTCTGGCCCGTCGTGAACGCAAGGTTGTCGCGGACAGCACGATGAACAAGGACTGAGCCGTGGCTGCGACGGACGCTGACCGGGGCCTGAACGCGGGAGCTCGACCGGGCACAGCCCCGACGGCCCACGGGCAAGGCGCCGATCCTCAAGTGCGGGTGCTGATCCCTTCGGGCGCGCTGGGCATCAGCATCGACCCCGCTGCCCTCGAAACAGGCCTGACCATGGCGCCCGATATCATCGCCATCGACGGCGGTTCGACCGACAGTGGTCCCTTCTATCTGGGCACCGGTACCTGTAAGTACGCAAGGGCGTCCATCGAGCGCGAGTGGGCCATGCTGATGCGGGCGCGGGCGCGGCTAGGGGTGCCGCTGTTGATCGGAACCGCGGGCACCTGCGGGGTCGACGCCATGGTCGATTGGATGCTGGAAATCACCGCTAAAATCGCGGCTGAAGATCCGGCTGGTGTCGGCGCTGCATTGAAGGTCGCGACCCTGAAAAGCAGTCAGTCTCCGGCCACCCTTGCCGAGCAGTTTAGCCACGGGGCGATCAGTGCGCTCGAGGGCGCGCCTGATATCGAAGCCGTGGATTTCGCCGGATGCAGTCAAGCAGTTGCTCTGGCAGGTGCCGAGCAGATTCAGGCGGCGCTTGAGACGGGTGCCGATATTATCATCGCCGGGCGGGCGACCGATACGGCCGTGATTGCGGCGCTGCCGCTGGCGCGTGGTTGTCATGCCGGCGGGGCCTGGCACGGGGCCAAAATCGGCGAATGCGGCGCGCTGGCCACCGACAACCCCGGCTCGGGCGCAATCCTGATCGAATTTGACGCGGCCGGGTTCACCGTGCAGCCCACCGGCGCAGGCGTGCAGGCGACGCCGCATACAGTCTCGGCGCACATGCTCTATGAGAACGCGGACCCTTTTGTGCTGCACGAGCCCGGCGGCCACCTCGACGTAACCGGCGCCCGCTACACTGCCCTTGACGCCCGCCGGGTGCGGGTGGAAGGGTCGGTCTGGGTGGCGACTGACGCCTACACGGTCAAGCTCGAGGGTGCGCGGCAGGCGGGCTTTCAGACTGTTTCGCTGGTCATGGTCCGCGACCCCCACTATGTCGCGCACATCAAGGACTGGGTCGAAGCGCTTGAGGCTGCTTTTCGCGCCCGGGAAGCTTCCAATGTCGCCGGCGACTTTGAGCTGGAGTTTCGCCTGATGGGGCAGGATGCGACGCTCGGCGCTCTGGAAACGCAGGTGATGGGCATTGAAGGTGGTACTGACGGTGTCCACGAAGTCGGTGTGATGGCTATCATCACCGCCAGTACGCAAGTACAAGCACGGGATATCGCGCGCTTGCTCAACCCCTACCTGTTGCACTTTCCGCTGACCGAAAACCAGCCCATGCCGACCTTTGCCTTTGCCTTCTCCCCGCCGGAGATGGACCGCGGAGCGCTCTACGAATTTCAGCTCAATCACGTGCTGCGGCTTGCGGATCCCATGGCCGCGTTCGTGCTGGAAACCCACGAGATCGGGGTGTCGGCTTGAGCCCCGGCACTGGTCTGGTCCGGGAAATCCGCTCCAAGAACGCCGGACCGTTCTGGGTTACCATCGATGTGTTCTGCCGCGATGCAGACGCCTTTGAGGTCGTCCGGACCAGGCTGGAGACGGCTGAGGTCGCCCGGGTTCTGCAGGCTGATCCGCAGCGGCTGAAGCGCTTCGATATCTCCGAACTGCACGTGATCAAATTCAGCTTGCCGCGTCCCCACGTGCAGGGTGCACGCCTCGACCGCGACATGCATGGGGCATCATTTGCCGTGCTGGTGCAGGAGGTGCTGGAGGCCGCAGGCGGATCCGGATAGTCTGGGTGCTATGTTTGATGCCCGTCCTCTTGAGAAAGCCACGCTCTCTTCGATCTTGCGTCTGGAGGTCGCGTCCGAGCAGCGGATTTTTGTTTCCACTTCGCCGGTGACGGTGGCTCAGTCGATGTTCGAGCCGGCCTCCGAGGTCTTTGGCCTGTGGGACGGGGAGGGGGCTGTCGGCCTGATCGGCATGATCGATTTCACCCGTCCGGATGCTGATTTGGTCGAGGGTGAGGAGCCGGACAACTTCTATCTTTGGCGGCTGCTGATCGATCAGGGTCAGCAGCACAAAGGCTACGGCAGCCGGGCTCTGGGGTTCTTTCTCGATCGGGCCAGAGAGAAAGGGATCGCCCGGGTGACCCTGACCGCCGTCGACGCACCGGGAACACCCATTCCTTTCTATGAGCGCCACGGATTTACCCGCACCGGGCGGATCATCGAGGGCGAGGTGCAGATGGCGCGAGTGATATAGGTCGCCGGTGGCCACTGCGCTCCAGCGGCCAAGGCCCGAGCGCGCAACGATGTCTCATTATCGCATTAAAGGAATGGCTGGTTGAGCCCCGTGCCTCAGTGCCCCAGTGCTTCGAGGTGCGCTGTCATGGCGGCTAGCCCCGCATCCAGCCCGCGCCGGCCATAGCCCAGTCGAAACCGATCTGTCGGCGTCGGCCCCAGGGCGCTCGAATAGATGGTGCTGGGGAGCAGGAGCACGCCTGCTTCCTCGACCAGTCGCTTTGCGAAGGCCTCGACCCCCTCAGGCCCGGTATAGCGTGGGAAGCCCATGCACGATCCATCCGGGCGCTGCCATTCGAACAGGCCTCCAAAACGATCGAAGAACGCGTCCCACTTGGGGAGGTTCTCGTCGATGATCGCGTTGTTCCGGTCCAGCAACCGCTGGCGCTGGCGCAGCGCAATCACTGAGATCCGCTCGCTGGGCGCCGAGTTGCAGATCGAAAGATAGTGCTTGAGCCGTTCCATCTTCGACAGCACCGCTTTGTCCTGGCTGGCGATCCAGCCCACCCGCAGGCCGGGCAGACCATAGGCTTTGGACATGACCCCCAGCGACAGCCCGCGCTCATAGACATCCGCCGCGTAAGGCAGGAACGCCGTACCGCTTGGCCCCAGCCCCTTGAAGATTTCGTCGTGAAGCAGATACAGCCCGTGGTGTCGACACAGCTCGATCAAGGCCTGGTAACGGTCTAGTGGCAGGATCGCCCCGGTGGGATTGTGCGGAAAGTTGATCGTTACCAGCCGGGTATTGGGGCGTACGGCGGCGCGCACCCGGTCGATATCCAGCGACCAGCCGTCTTCGGGCTCCAGCGGCACGCCCGTCGCCTCGCAGATCGCCAGCGGCAGGGTTTCATGGCTCTGGTAGTTGGGGGTGACGACAATCGCATGGCTATCGGCGTCCAGCAGCACCTGGTTTGCCGCGAAGATGCCCTCGCTGGCCCCGGCGAAGCACAGCACGTTCTCTGCCGCCTGCGCCTCGTAGGTTGCAGCGATGGCTTCGCGCAGATCGGGGGCACCGAAGGTTTCGGTATAACCCAGCCAAAGGTCCTCGAGGCTGGCGCGCTCTTCCGCGCTGGCGCCGTCCAGCAGGTCACGCAGCGACAGGCTTTCAGCGTCGGAGGCTGTCAGGTGGTAACGGGCCTTGAACTCCCACTTGGAAAAGTGGGTCTCGAGCCGGAAATCGGGCAAGGTTGGCACAGGCAATCCTCAGGTTTGCAGAAGGCGTTCGGCGTGGGTGCAGGCCGCCTCGATCAGCCGTCGGGCGCGGTCCGGGGCCCCTGGCTCGGCAATGCGCTCGCTGATCCAGCCCACGTAGGTAAAGTGCCTCAAAGCCAGCAGCAGGGGCAAGGCTTCACGATCAATCGGCTCCAGCGCACCATAGCCCGCGAGCAGCGCCTCGATCAGGGGCTCGGGGTCCGGCGAGCGCTCCAGTCGGGAGGTGGTGGTGGCGAGGTCAAATTCCCGAAACCCCCAGCAGCAGTCATCGAAGTCGATCAGGTGCAGGCGACCGTCAGCCCCGCGCATGACGTTGTCAGGGATAAGGTCGGCGTGGATGAGCCGCAGCGGCGGGGCCAGCGCCTGGAGCCGCGCTGCGCCAAGGTCTCGGGCCCGGGCCAGCAGGTCGGCCTGCTTGGCGCTGAGCTCGGGTCGGTCCCAGAACCGCCCCCACACCGGGTTTTCGCCCACCAGCCCCTCGAAGTCCCAGACCGGCCGGTCGAAGTCTGCAGGCGGGGTCCAGGCCGCCGCCGCTTGGTGCAGGCGTGCCATCTGTCGCCCCAGCTCGACCATGGTCGCCTCAGCGCCGACCCTGTGGAGCAGCTGGCTTTTCCGGCCCAGCGGTTCGGCATCGATCCAGTGCAGCAGGCTGAAGTTGAAGCCTTCCACCGTCTCGATCAACGCACCGGGCGTCGAGAGCAGAGGGGCAGGCACAGGGATCCCCGCCTTGGCCATGGCCTGCATCCAGGCCAGCTCCGAGCGCAGCTGCGGTGCAGTGCGGAGCCCGGGCCGGTGCAGGCGCAGCGCGAAGGCCGTGCTGCGGTCGCCCCGTGGGACAGTGANGCGGTAGACGAGGTTTTCCCGCCGCGTGACAAGGCTGACTTCAGTCTCCGGCCCGGCCAGCCCCCAGCGTTCCAGCGCGTGGGCAAGGAGCGCGCCTGGGTCCTCGGGGATTGCGCTGGCCCCGTCGCTGGGGTTCAAGCCGCACCGTCCCTGGCCACAAAGTCCTCGACTGGGCCTAAAGTGGCGAGGGCGTCATCGAGGGTTTCGAGCATCAGGTCGGCGTTCTCGCGGCTGAACGGGAGGGGCGGGCGCACCTTGAGCGTGTTGTAGTGGATCCCGAGCTTGTTGAGCAGCACCCCGCGATGGCGCATGGCGTTGGCCAGCGCGGTCACGTAGTCGGTCGCCGGCGCCTTTGTCTCCCGATCGCGGACGAATTCCGCCCCGAAAAACAGACCGTAGCCGCGAACGTCACCGATATCGCCGTACCGCTCGGCCAGCCGCCGCAGGCCGTCCTGCGCGTAGGTGCCAACCTCGAGCGCATTGGCCTGCAGCCCCTCAGCCTCGATCACGTCGAGGGTGGCATTGGCTGCGGCCACTGAAACCGGGTTACCGCCGTAGGTGTTGAAATAGCGGAAAGAATTGCGGAACCCCGCCATGATCTCCGGGGTCGTCACCAGCCCGGCAATCGGGTGGCCGTTGCCCATGGGCTTGCCCAGGGTGACGACATCGGGCCTGACCTTGATCCGCTGGTGTCCCCACATGTGGCTGCCGTTGCGGCCGAAGCCCGGCTGCACTTCGTCAGCGATGAACAGGCCGCCGGCCTTGCGCACCGTCGCCAGCGCCGGATCNAGCCAGCCTTCATCCAGCATGGGAAACCCTTCGTTCACAAACGAGGGACAGAGGATGATCCCGCCAAAGCCCACACCGCTGTCCTCGAGGTCGGTAATGGCGTCCTCAACCGCGCGGGCAAAGGCCGCGGCGTGCGCCGGGCCGGCTTCACCGCCTAGCGGGCGATAACTGTCCGGCGCAGGCACNAAGCGCACATGGTCGGCAACCCCGTAGCGCGAGGGGTTGGTCGCGCTGAGCTGGGCCACGGCGGTGGTGTTGCCGTGATAGGTGTGATCGGTGGCGATGATCCCGCGCTTGCCGGTCATGGCCTCGACCATGCGCAGGGCGATGTCGTTCGCCTCTGAGCCGGTGCAGGTCAGGATCGCGGTCGACAGGTCGCCGTCAAAGGTCGCCGTCAGCCGTTCGACGTAGTCGAGAATGCCGCTGTGCGGGTAGCGGGTGTGGGTGTTGAGCGTCGAAGCCTGCCGCGTGATCGCCTCTACCACGTGAGGGTGACAGTGGCCGACGTGGGGAACGTTGTTGTAGCAGTCTAGGTACCGGCGTCCGTCGCTGTCCCAGACCCAGACCCCCTCACCACGGACCAGCGCCACCGGCTCGTCGTAGAAGGTGGACACGTTCGGNCCGAGCAGTCGCGTGCGACGCGCCATCATTTCTGCGGTATTCATGCTCGCCTCCGGGACTACAGGGTCGTTGACACTTGCTTAACACGCTAAGGACCGCCTTTGGGTCGGTCAACCGAGGAACCGCCTGAAGCGCCCCCTGCGAGGTCGCATCGGTGACGGTATCGGGATGGACAANCGCACGTGACTATGAATTCTGAAGCACGAAGCTTGGGGGCAGGCGGCCCCCGANCAGGACCACAGGGGTTTACAGCATGAAATCTCACTATCGTGCCGTCGTGATCGGCGGCGGTGTCGTCGGCGCCTCCGTGCTCTACCATCTCGCCAAGTTCGGCTGGAAGGACGTCTGCCTGATCGAGCGTAGCGTCCTGACCGCCGGCTCAAGCTGGCACGCAGCGGGTGGATTTCATGCGCTCAATGCTGATCCCAACATCGCCCAGCTGCAGGCCTATACCATCGACCTGCTTTCTGAGATCGAGAAGGAGTCCGGCCAGTCCGTTGGCATGCACATGACCGGCGGTCTGACGCTGGCCGGTACCCCCGACCGCTGGGAGTGGCTGCAGGCTGCCTACCGCACATTCCAGTCCATCGGCATCGAGGACTGCCGCCTTGTCACCCCACAGGAGGCCGGTGAGCTGTGCCCGATCATGTCCACCGAGGGCATTCTGGGCGGTATGTGGGCCGACCGTGAGGGCTATGTCGATACCACGGGCACCGTCCACGCCTACGCTGGAGCCGCCAAGAAGAACGGCGCCGAAGTCATCGAGCACAACCGCGTGCTCGAACTGCATCAGACCGCCGACGGCGGCTGGGATGTGGTGACGGAAAAGGGGACGATCCACACCGAACACGTGGTCAATGCCGCCGGGCTCTGGGCCAAGCAGGTCGGCCGTATGGCCGGGCTGGAACTCCCGGTCTCCCCACTCAACCACCACTATCTGATTTCCGATACCCTGCCGGAGCTGGAAAAGCTGGACTTCGAGGNGCCGATGACGGTCGACCTCGAAGGCTTCACCTACATGCGCCAGGACCAGAAGGGTATCCTGCTGGGNATCTACGAGATCGACCACGAGCANTGGATGGTCGACGGTGCGCCGTGGGAGTATGGCTTCGAGCTGCAGCAGGAAGACCCGGACCGCATTGAAAAAGAGTTGATCCTCGGTTTCGAGCGCTATCCAGCGCTGCAGGAGGTCGGGGTCAAGACCTGGGTCAACGGNGCCTTCACCTTCTCCCCCGACGGTAACCCGCTGGTCGGTCCCGTGCGAGGCCTGCCCGGCTACTGGTGCGCCTGCGCGGTGATGGCCGGTTTCCTGCAGGGCGGGGGCGTCGGTAAGTCGCTGGCCGAGTGGATGATCCACGGCGAGCCCGAAGCCGATGTCTACGGCATGGACGTCGCCCGCTACGGCCGCTTTGCCGAAAACCGCGAATTCATCAAGCAGACTACGGGCCAGTTCTACACCCGCCGGTTTGTCATGACCTATCCCAATGAACAGCTGCCCGCCGGGCGCCCGCTGAAAATGTCGCCGGCCTACAGCGATATGACCGCAGCCGGTTGCCGCTGGGGCGCGAGCTGGGGGCTGGAGGTGCCGCTGTACTTCGCTGACAGCCCCGACTTTGTCGAAACACCAACCCTGCGCCGGTCCAATGCCTTCCCGATCGTGGCCGAGGAATGCCGCGCGGTGCGCGAGCAGGTCGGCCTGCTCGACATCTCCGGTTTTTCCCGCTTCGAGGTTTCGGGCGAGGGCGCGCAGGCGTGGCTGGATCAGGTCATGGCCAGCAAACTGCCCGCACCGGGGCGGGCGCGGCTGGCGCCCATGCTCTCCCCCGAAGGCCGGCTCAAGGGCGATCTCACCGTTTTCAACTGGGGCGATGGCACCTGGNGGATCATGGGTTCGTACTACCTGCGTGAGTGGCACATGCGCTGGTTCAGCGACCACGGTGGCGACGCGGGTGATGTCTCGATCCGCGATATCTCGGATGCCACCGTCGGCTTCAGTCTGGCCGGGCCGAACAGCCTCCGGGTGCTGGAACAGCTGACCGAAGGCGATATCGGCGCGCTGCCGTTCATGGGCTGCGGAACCTTCGACATCGGGCTGATCCGCGCCAAAGTCGCCCGGATTTCGGTCGCTGGCGAGCTGGGCTATGAGATCAACTGCTCTTCGGCCGAGCACATCACCCTGCGCCGACTGCTGCTCGAAGCCGGGGCTGATCTGGGCATACGCGAGTACGGGTTCAACGCACTGCTGTCGCTGCGGCTGGAAAAGAGCTTCGGCATCTGGTCGGCTGAATTCACGCAGGGCTACACGCCCGGGCAGACTGGGATGGACCGCTGGATCGCCTGGGACAAGGGCGACTTCGTTGGTCGCGAAGCCGCGATCCGCGAGCGCGACGGCAATGGCCCTGCACAGCTGGTGGTGACGCTGGAGGTCGAGGCCGCTGACGCCGACGCCAGCGGCTATGAGCCGGTCTGGAGCGGCGATCACAAGGTCGGATTTGTCACCTCCGGGGGCTATGGCCACAGCACGGGCAAATCTTTGGCCATGGCCATGGTCGACCGCGAGGTTGCGGCCGAGGGCACGGATCTGAAGGTCCATATCGTCGGTGTCGAACGGCCTGCACGGGTCATCGCCGCATCGCCCTACGACCCCGAAGGTTCGGCCATGCGGGTCAAGGCTGCGGCTGCATGAGTGACGAGGGCACGCCGGGCACCGCAGCAGGGCGCCGCAGTGGCAGCCGCCGCCGGGGCAACCGTGGCGGCCCTGAGGTCGGCCAGCCGGTCGATCGCGACGTCAACTACCGCCAGCTGAAGAACCCGTTTCCGACCATGGATCTGTTCTCGGCCGATCAGATCGAGGACATGCATCAGACCGCCCTACGCATGATCGAAGAGCTCGGCATGAAAGTACTGCTGCCTGAAGCGCGCAAGCTGTTTGCCGCTGGCGGCGCGCGGGTCGACGAGAGCACGCAGATGGTGCGGNTCGGCCGCGAGATGGTCGAGGCCGCGCTGGCGACGGCACCGCGGTCGATCAGCTGCCGCGCCGGCGCCACTAAGCGGGATTTTGTGCTCGAGCTGGGGTCATTGGTGTTTCAGGCCGGGGCCGGCGCGCCCTACGCCACCGATCTGGAGCGGGGCCGGCGCGCAGGCTCGGCCAGCGACTATGTTGAGTATCTCAAGCTGACCCAGCACTTCGACGTGCTGCAAATGATCTCGCCGCAGGTCGAGCCGCAGGACGTGGACAACCACCTGCGCCACTATTTCACGACCCACGCGCAGATGACGCTGACCGACAAGTTTCCGTTCATCTTCTCGCGCGGCACGCCGCAGGTCATGGACTGTTTCGAGATGATCCGGGACTTTCGCGGGGTCAGCGACGATGATTTTCGCACCCGCCCGCTCTGCTACACCATCATCAACACCAACTCGCCCCGGACGCTGGATATTCCCATGGCACAGGGGCTGATCGACTTCGCCCGCCACGGCCAGATGTCGATCGTCACCCCGTTTACGCTGATGGGGGCCATGGCACCGATCACCGTGGCGGGGTCGATCACGCTCAGCCACGCCGAAGCGCTGGCCTCGATCGTGCTGACCCAGCTGGCCAGACCCGGCGCGCCGGTGTGCTACGGCACCTTCACCTCGAACGTCGATATCAAGTCCGGCGCCCCTGCCTTTGGCACGCCTGCGCACTTTCAGGCATCGCTGGCAGCAGGGCAGCTGGCGCGCCATATCGGGCTGCCGTGGCGGTCGGCGGCGGGCTCTGCCTCCAACCTCAACGACGTGCAGGCGGCGAACGAGAACCAGATGGGGCTCTGGGGCTGCCTGATGGCCGGGGCGACCGTTGTGATCCACGCGGCAGGCTGGATCGAGGGCGGGCTGACCGTGTCNTTCGAAAAGCTNGTCACCGACGTCGAAGTGCTCAACATGGTCGCCGAACTGTGCGCNGGGGCGCAGGCCGGGACCGACGAAATCGGCTACGACAACGCCATCGCCGAGGTCGAGCCGCAGGGGCATTTCTTCGCTACCAGCCAGACCATGGACCGCTACAACACCGAATTTTATCAGCCCATCGTCCACGACTACGCCAACTTCGGCACCTGGACGGAGCGGGGCAGTATCGATGCCAATCAGCGCGCTACGGCGGTCTGGCAGGGCATCGTTCGTGACTTTCAGGCGCCCGACGTGGACGGCGCGCGGGTCGAGGCGCTGCAGGCCTTCATCGACCGACGCACGGCCGAAGGCGGCGCCCCGCCGGAAAGCTGATCAGCTCAGGCTGAAGCCCTGAATGGCCTTGGTCAGCTCGGTGCGGAACTGGGGGAAGCGTTCGCCCAGATCGCCCCAAAGCANACTGCTTTCCACGAACCGCGTCGGTGCGTCATCGTCCATCAGCGCCTGCAGGTGGTGCAGGTTGGGTTCGCGGTAGGGGACGGCTGCCGCCCCGGAGAGGCTCTGGCGGGTAAAATGATACCAACTTGCGATTGAACGCAGGGCGCACTCGGGAATGTGACCCTGTTCGAGGCAGCCGCGTACGGTTGGCCGGATGAAGATCGGAAACTTGGCAAAGCCATCAGAAACGATGCGCTCGACACTGTCGGCGATATGCTGGTTCGAGAACCGGTGGGAGACTGTTTCCACGTAGTCTTCGACGTCGAAGGGCAGGGCGTCGGGCAGGGCGCGGGTGACTTCCTCGCGCTCAAACCGGATGAAGTGCTGGGCCGTCTCCGGGTGGTTCATCACCTCGTCGAAGGTATCGAAGCCGGCCAGCGCCCCCAGATAAGCCAGCGCGGTGTGGCCGCCGTTGAGAACCCGGATTTTGGTTTCCTCGTAGGGGTCCACGTCGTCGGTGAAGGTCACACCATCGGGACGCAGGTCGGGGAAATCGGCGGCCATCCGATCCTCAAGCACCCACTGGATGAAGTCTTCGGCGTGGATAGTGACGCCCAGTGCGCCGTTGCTCCGATAGAGCGCCTGGACGTCGCTGTGATGCTGGCCGGAGGGCTGGGGCGTGATCCGGTCAACCATGGAAGACGGGAAGGTCACCCGCTGGGTGATCCAGTCCGACAGCGCCTGCTCACCCAGGGCCTCGAGATAGGCCTGCAGGTTGTGCTGCAGCATCTTGCCGTTGCGGCGGATGTTGTCGCAGTTGAGCAGGCTAAGTGGTGCATCGATGCTATCGGCCCGGGCGCGCAGCGCCGCGGTCAGGAAGCCGTACACGGAGCTCGGCGTGCCGCCGTCGANCTCGGCTCTGATCTGCGGGTCGTCGAGGTTGAGCTGGCCCTTGCCGTCGAGGTTGTAGCCCGCCTCGGTGACGGTCATGGTCACGGCCGTGACCGACGGCTGCGCGAGTGCCAGCTCTGCGGCCCGGGCATCGCTGGCCCAGTCTAGAAAGCCCGCGTGGCAGCGGATCAGGCGGTCGTCGATCGCTCCATCAGCGCTCAGGCGACGCAGGACATAGCCCTCACAGCCCGCCGCAGCGGCAAATGAAGCGCTGTCCTCGGCCCGCAAGTTGATCGCGGAAATGCCCCAGCGGTGATCGCCCGTACGCTCCATATAGCGGTCGAAATACTCGGCCTGATGCGCGCGGTGAAAGGCCCCGAAGCCAAGGTGCAGCACACCCGTTTCCAGCCGGTNGGGGTCGTTGGTCGAATGATGGAAAGTCGGCAACGTCACGGGTTCAGGCTCTCAAGTCTGGTCGGGGTCGAAGGGGGAACGGGGAGCTTGCTCAGCCCGCTGCGGGTGTGCTCACGAAACTGGGTTGGCGTCATGCTTTTGAGCTTCATGAACTGGCGGTTGAAGTTGGCCANGTTCTGATAGCCCACGGCAAAACAGACGTTCGAGACCTGCTCCTCGGTCTCGACCAGCAGGCGGCAGGCCTCCCCCACGCGAACGCGGTTGACGAACTCGGTGAAGCGATGGCCGGTGGTGGTCTTGAAGTGCCGGGTGAAGGAGGTTTCCGACAGTCCGACGAAGGTGGCGAGGTGATTCACCGACAGGTCTTCGGCGAAGTTTTCGACCACGTAGTCGACGGCGTGTCCGATCTGCGATTGGCGCTTGCCGCCGCCCACGGCGCTGGCCTTGCCCACCGACAGCACCTCGAAGGTTGCGGTCTGCTCGATCGCGCGCAGGAAATCCAGAAACAGCACCACGCGATCCACCTGCGCGGCGTCGCGGATGCCGGCGAGGTGGGCGATGGCCTGATCCTTGGGGAAATTGCGCAGTTTCAGCCCGGCGCGGGACAATTCCAGCATGGGGTCGAGCGTGCGGAACTCGGGGAAGGCCTGAAACAGCGCCCGCATGCTCTCCTCGCTGAACTGCACCAGCATGTCCCGGGTTTCGACCGTGGGGTGGTTATAGCTGTCGGTAACCCAGTTGTGGGGCAGGTGGGGACCGGTCAGGAACAGGTCGCCGGGCTGGAAGTCACCGATATAGTCGCCGACGAAGGCCCGGCCCTGGGTTTCAAGGATCAGGTGCAGCTCGTATTCGGCGTGGGCGTGCCAGCGACACAGATCCGTCGGCCAGCCGTGCTCGAGGTAGCGGATGCTCTCGACCGAGCGGTCGACGTACTCGATTTCAGGACTGATGATCGACATGAACGCGTTCTCCCCTTTGTCGCTCAGCGCAGCACGTTGCCGCCGTCGACCCCGATGGTCTGAGCGGTCAGGTAAGCCGACAGGTCGGAGGCCAGGAAGCAGACGGCGCGGGCCACGTCGCGCGGCTCCCCCATCCGCCCCAGCGGCACGGCTGCGCCGACCTGACGCTTCTTTTCACCGATCTCCAGCCCCTCGGCGCGGGCAAACAGGGCGTCGACGTCGGCCCACATGGGCGTATCGACCACGCCGGGACTGAGCGCGTTGACCCGGATGCCGTGGGGCGCCAGCGCCAGCGCCGCTGACTGGGTGTAGGAAATCACTGCCGCCTTGGTCGCACAGTAGTGGGCGACCAGCGCCTCGCCCCGATGCCCGGCCTGACTGGAGAAGTTGATGATCGAGCCGCGCTGGCCCTGCGCCACCATCGAGCGGGCCGCGGCCTGCATCAGCGCGTAGAAGGCGCGGACGTTGACCGTGAACAGACGGTCGTACTGCGCCAGATCGGCGTCGAGCACCGAACCCAGATCGAAGATCGCGGCGTTATTGACGAACACGTCCGGGCTGGTCTCGGCGANCCACCCTGTCAAGGCGGCTAGATGCTGCTCGTCGGCGAGGTCGAAGCCGCGGTATTCGGCCAACGTGGTCAGGTCGGCGGCTGCTTCGGGGCTGCGATCGGTGCCGTACACCGTTGCACCAAGCGCGGCGAGGTGCTCGGCCGAGCTGCGCCCGATACCGCCCTGCACGCCGGTGATCAGCACGGTCTTGCCGCTCAGGTCCAGGTCGAGGTTCGGATCTGCCATCGTCGCGCCCATGTCCTTCATCGTCCGGTCTCCCTACTTCACCGCGCCGAAGGTCAGCCCCTGCACCAGCTGACGCTGGGTCAGCCAACCGAAGACGAGGATCGGGGCGACAGCGAGGGTGGAGGCGGCAGAGACCTTGGCCCAGAACAGGCCCTCAGGCGCGGTGTAGCCGGCGATAAAGGTGGTCAGGGGCGCTGCCTTGGTCGTCGTCAGTAGCACCGACCAGAAGGCCTCGTTCCACGCCAGCACGATGCTCAGCAGCGCCGTCGACGCCAGCCCACCCCAGGCGAGGGGCAGCACGATTTTCACCAGCTCTTCCCACGTTGTTGCGCCATCGATCCGCCCGGCTTCGAGGATCTCGCTCGGGATTTCCTTAAAGAAATTATACAGAATTAGCATGATGATCGGCAGGTTCATCAGCGCGTAGATGACGATCAGCAGAATGTGGGTATCCAGCAGCTTGAAGNTCTGCGCGATCAGGTAGATCGGCATCAGCACGCCGACGGCNGGCAGCATCTTGGTCGACAGCATCCACAGCAGGATCCCGCGCGTGCCCGGCCCGCCGGCAAAAGCCATGGCGTAGGCCGAGGGAATGGCGATGGCCATGGCCAGCGCGGTCGAGCCGAAGGAGATGATCAGCGAATTGGTCAGGAAGCGGAAGTAGCCTTCGCGCTCGAACACGGTCTGATAGCTGCCGAAGGTGGGCTCGAACAGCGCGGTTTTCATCCACGCAAGCCACTCGGGCAGGGCTGCTGCTGCGACGGCCTCGATCACGAAACCGGGCGCGGGCAGGGCACTGGGCGGCAGGGAGACCGCGCCGCCTTCGGTCTTCAGCGAGGTCAGGAACATCCAGATGATTGGGAAGAAGATCAGCAGCGCCACGATCCAGCAGGCGGCGATGGCGATCCACTCGAGGATTTTCTTACGAAGACGGTATGACATGCCTGCGTTCCCCCTAATCAGCCAGGTTGTCGCCGACNAAGCGGACGAGGAAGATGGAAACCAGATTGGCGAGGATGATGGCAAGCACGCCGCCTGCGGCTGCGAGGCCGTAGTTGAAGCCCTCCAGCGCTTTCTTGTAAATCTCGTAGGTCAGGGTCGAGGACGCGGAGCCGGGCCCGCCCTTGGTCGAGATCAGGATTTCGGCAAAGACCCCGAGGTGGAAGATCATCTGGATCAGCATCACCACCGCGATCGCACGGCCCAGGTGGGGCAGGGTCAGCAGCATGAAAATCTGCAGGAAATTGGCACCCTCCAGCCNGGCGGCCTCGTGCTGCTCGCGGTCTTCACTCTGCAGCGAGGTCATGAAGATCAGNATGGCGAAGGGCGTCCACTGCCAGGCGACCATGGTGATGATGCCCTGCAGCGGATAGAGCTCCAGCCACGCCACGGCTTCGAAGCCGAAAAAGGTCCAGATCACGTTGATCAGCCCGTAGATCGGGTCGAACATCATGTTCTTCCAGATGATGGCGTTGACGGCGGGCATGATGAAGAAGGGTGAGATCAGCATCACCCGGACAAGGCCGCGCCCGGGAAACTCGCGGTTGATCAGCACCGATATGGCCAGTCCCAGTACCACGGTGATGATCAGTACCGACCCAACCAGCGCGAGGGTGTTGCTGATGACGGTGATGAAACCGGGGTCGAAGGGCGTGACCAGACGCAGGCCGGTCAGCCAGGGGACGTTGAACACGTTGAGGAAATCGAATTCCCAGGTCCAGCCTTCGCCGCGGCGNACGAAGATGAAGCGCTCGTAGTTGCGCCAGCCGGCCCAACCCTGCTGGTGGGGCTTGAGCAGGTGGTATTTGCGGAAGGAGAAGAACAGCGTCATCGACAGCGGAACCAGCATCCACACCAGCAATACAGCGATACTCGGCAGCTGCAGCAGTCGTGAAAGTGACTTCGACATCGACCCCTATCCCCCCATTTATTGGTTGTTTGAAAAAGAAAATGGGAGCGTCATTTTTGCCATGGCGCTCCCACCTTGTCACAAAGCCTGTTCCAGCGACCCGGGTCTCTGTTCGTTGCCGGGCCGACTGGAACCTGATCGTGGACCGTCTTAGTTGTCCATGATTGCTTCAGCAGCAGCCTGTGCTTCGGCCAGAGCGTCTTCGACGCTGATTGAGCCTGCCAGGGCAGCACTCATCAGCTGACCAACTTCGATGCCGATTTCCTGAAACTCAGGAATAGCAGCGAACTGCACGCCGGTGTAGGGCTTCACGTCGGTTGCACCAGGGGCAGCGGAGAGGATTGCCGCCAGTTCAGCGTCAGCGAAGGCCGCAGCGGCCTGGAAGTTGGCGTTGTCGTAGGTGGACTGACGGGTGCCGGTTGGAACCGCGCCCCAGCCGTTCGCCTCAGCGACGAGCTCGATGTAGGCTTTGGAGGTTGCCCACTCGATGAAGCCCTTAGCAGCTTCAGCCTTCTGGGTGCCGGCTGGCACTGCCAGAGCCCAAGCCCAGAGCCAGTTGGCGCCTACAGGGTTGGTAGCGTTCGGGGACTGAGCGTAGCCGACTTTGCCGGTTACTTCAGAGCCGTCACCTTCGAGGAACGAAGCAGCGATAGTCGCGTCGATCCACATGCCACACTTGCCTTCACGGAACAGAGCCAGGATCTCGTTGAAGGAGTTGCCCGAGGAACCCGGAGGGCCGTAGGAGTTCAGCAGGTCAACGTAGAAGTTGATGGCTGCGTGCCACTCGGGCGTGTCGAGGGTCGGGTTCATGTCTGCGTCGAACCACGCCCCACCGAAGGAGTTCACAACCGTGGTGATGAAGGCCATGTTGTCGCCCCAGCCTGGCTTACCGCGCAGGCAGACACCGTAGACACCGTCGCCGGTGATGGCTTCAGCCACCTTGGCGATGTTGCCCCAGCTGTCCATGTCACGGATGGACATGCCAGCAGCTTCAACGAGGTCCTTGCGGTACATGACCATCGAGGATTCGCCGTAGAACGGAGCNGCGTAGAGGTTGCCGCCGGAGGACAGGCCGCCGCGCATGGCGGGCAGGATGTCTTCGACGTTGTAGTCAGCGCCGAACTCAAGCGCTTCGAGCCAGCCCAGGTCGCCCCAGATTGGTGCTTCGTACATGCCGATGGTCATCACGTCGAACTGACCACCCTTGGTGGCGATGTCGGTGGTGACGCGCTGGCGCAGAACGCCTTCTTCCAGCGTGACCCAGTTCAGGGTATTGCCGGTTTCAGCTTCGTAAGCAGAAGACAGCTTCTGCATTTCGATCATGTGACCGTTGTTCACGGTCGCGATGGTCAGCTCTTCTGCTTGTGCTGCAGAAAAGCTCACNATGGCACCTGCCACGAGGGCAGCAGCGGTAAACTTTTTCATGGTAATCCTCCCAAGGAATGACGGAGCCGATACCACGGCTCAATCAGCAACCTACGGTGCGCGGGCTTTTCGCTGCCAATACCACAGCGCCAATGATTAATACAATTCTGCGGCGATACGGGCAAAAATGCCGANATTCCTGAAGAAAAGTATCGTGAATTAGGATTTNTGCAATCATTATGCCGGCAATCAGCGCATGAAAAAGCCGCCGAACACAGGGTCCGGCGGCTGGGAAANTCCGTCCTCAGGGGCGCTGAGGGCGGCGCGTGTCTGTCTGTCCGGTCAGTTGATCGGGGACCAGAGCAGCTTGCGCGGGCACAGGGTGAGGATGCAGCCGGCGGCGGTAATCGTGCCGTCGTCGTTCTCATCGACGCGGAAGCCGTAGTACTTCATCTTCTCGTCGCGCAGGGATTCATCAGGGGCGAGGATGCGGCCCTTGCGGTACTGGCCCGGGGCTTCTTCGATCAGGTTTTCGATCATGTAGCTTCCTTGCAGCACGGAGCCGTCGGGCATGATTGAATCGTCCGCGAGAACGGAGCCGTCGGGCAGGATGATCTCCGTCACCCGGCCGCAGATTTTGGTGGTATCAAAATCGCAGAGCTCGAACAGGATGTTGAGGGTATTCGACTGGCTTTCGACCTCTTCGGACTGACCAGTGTTGTAGGATTTTCCGACAATATCAGCTTGTGCGGTGCCGAAGGCAGAGAGAGCAAAGACAAGAGCAAGGCTGAACCACTTCATGGGATGCTTCCTTTCGTGACTGAAAACCAGGACGCCGGGNCCGGCAATGCGAACAGCATAGGCCAAAACCACGGCTTGAGTCGAATGCGCCGGCCTTCAGGCAAAGCGCGCGGCGCTGAATGGTGTCATCACCAGCCCCGGGTCGCGCCCGAGTATCAAGTCGGCGACAATTTCTGCCGTCCCGGCGGCCTGGGTCAGGCCGAGGTGGCCGTGCCCGAATGCATAGATCACGCGATGGGTCGCGCTGGCGTGGTCGATGACTGGCAGGCTGTCGGGCAGGGTCGGACGGAAACCCATCCATTGCGTGCCGCCCCCGATTTTCAGATCCGGCATGAAGCGCTTCGCGCGGCGCAGCAGCGCCTCGGAACGTCGGAAATTTGGCGCCAGCTCGAGCCCGCCCAACTCGACCGCACCACCAACCCGTAGGCCTTCGCCGATGCGGCTGACCACGAAGCCATGTTCGCTGAAGGTGAGCTGGGTGCGCAGGTCGAAGGCGCCGGGGGGCAGGGTGGTATTGTAGCCGCGCTCGGTCTCCAGCGGCAGCCGGTCACCCAGCCCGGCGGTCAGGCGGTGCGACCACGCCCCGGCGGCGATCACGGCGCGATCGGCGCGGCGCTCCCCCTGTGTGGTTTCCAGCCCGACGTCGGCCTCGCCCGGCTTGAACGCCTGCACCCCGGCCGCNGTGATCTCGCCGCCTGCTCGCAGGAAGGCGGCGCGCAGGTGCGCCATCCACCTCGCCGGGTCGAGGGTGTTGATCCAGCCGTGGGTGAAACCGGCGTGGGTAAAGCGTGGGCTCAGGCCGGGTTGAATGTCTGCGATCTGCCCGGGGCTGTCGAGCAGGTCGAAGGCGACCCCGTGCTCGCGGCGCAGGTTCCATTCGGTCGAACTGGCGGCAAAGGACGNGGCGCCCTCATACACCTGCAACTGTCCCTGCGCGCTGATCAGGTCGCGCCCACCGATGGCCTGCAGCTGGCGTTCCAGCGCGGCCTGCGAGCGGGTCATGAGCGCTGTCTGTGCGGCAACCCCGGCGCGGTAGCGCTCGGGCCAGGTGGCGCGCCAGAAGCGCCACAGCCACGGCATCAGCGCCAGCGCGTGTCCGGGGCGGATCGCCAGCGGCCCCAGTGGGTCAAGCAGCCAGCCCGGTGCCCGTGCCATGATCCCCGGCGAGGCGAGCGGAAAGATATCGCTGAAGGCGAAGCCCCCGGCGTTGCGATGACTGGCACCGCGGGTCGCCGCATCCCTGGCCTCGTCGCGATCATAGACGGTGACGGCGAAGCCTTCGCGCTGCAGAGCGAGGGCGACGTTGAGGCCGACGACACCGCCGCCGATGACGGCGAGGGTCTCAGCCATGGGGGCCCTGGGGGCTGGCTTCGGCTCCGCTGAGCGCGATGCCGGCGCGGAAGGGGTCTCCGGCGGCGAAGATCAGGCGGGTTTCCGCCATCACGTGTGCCTGTCCGGTGATGCGTGGGATCACCCCCCCATCGGTGCCGGGCTGGTAGGACAGACGATAGCGGCTGCCGATTACGCTCTCCTGCACGATTTCATCGCCTGGGTCGAGGCGCCGGTCCGCCGCCAGACAGGCGAGGCGCGCCGAGCAGCCCGTGCCGCAGGGCGAGCGGTCGTAGGTGTTATCTGGGGTCAGCACGAAGTTCCGACCGTGCACGCCCGGCGCATCAGCGCCGCCGAGCAGCACCACATGGTCGATCAGTTCGCCGTTCTCGCCCACTGCGCCCTGCGCGTTTGCCGCGTCCCGGACACGGATGCTGAAGTCGGTCAGCGCCGGGATGTTGCCGGCTTCGACCNCCAGCGGACTGGGATCGACCAGAAAGAACCAGTTGCCGCCGTAGGCGACGTCACCCCGCAGGGCGCCGAAGCCGGGAACGTCGATTTCACGCGCAGCGTGGACCCGGCGGCTTTCGATGTTGGTCACGGTAACGGTCTGCGCGTCTTCCAGCGCGAGCCTGACTGCGCCGGCCGGGGTATCGATCTGATGCTCTCCCAGGCCGATCCGACCCAGATGCGCCAGCGTCACCCCCAGCCCGATCGAGCCGTGCCCGCACATGCCGAGCACGGCATCGACGTCGAAGAAGATCACCCCGGTGACCGAGCCTTCCCGCTCTGCTGGCTGGAGCAGGGCACCGACCATGGCAACCTGCCCGCGTGGCTCACCGAGGACCGCGCGGCAGAAATCCGGGTGCTCCGCCGCCAGCCGGCGCGCGCGCTCGGCCATGGGACCGGCGCCGAGGTCTGGACCGCCATCGAGGATGACCCGCGTGGGTTCACCGCCCGTATGGCTGTCGATTACTTGCACTGATCGATGACCCCGCCCTGTTTGGACCAGTCTGCAAACCACGCCTTGAACAGATGGTATTGCGCTTCGCAGAAGCCACGCTGGGCCGGGGTCAGGGCGTCGGTCTCGTTGAAGTGGTGTTCGAAGGCGCTCTCGCCCTGCATCACCAGNATGTGCTTGTAGAATAGCACCAGATCCGGGCCTTCGTCGAAGGTCGACACCACGTGGATGGCGTCGGTCAGCTCCTGCGCGCGCAGGCGGGCTTCGGCGTTGCCACAGGCCGCCTTCTGGCACAGCCGCTCCAGCATCAGCACTTCGCGAGGCAGGGCGTTGCCGACCCCAGTGATCGCGCCGCTGGCGCCGCAGTTAACGATGCCGTGGTAGACCTGCGTGTCGACCCCGACCATGAGCGTGACGCTGTCGTCGTGCGAGGTGATGTTCTCGGCCGCGTAGCTGAGGTCTGCAGCGCCGCCGAACTCCTTGAAGCCCACCAGATTGCTGTGCTCTTCCCGCAGNGCGAAGAACAGCTCGGCCCGGGTGGAAAAGCCGTAGAAAGGACTGTTGTAGATCACCGCAGGGATATCCGGCGCGGCGCCGAGGATGGATTTAAAATGGTTTTTCTGGGCGGTGGCTGACGGCCCGCGGGAGAGCACGCGCGGGATCACCATCAGCCCGGCCGCGCCGACTGATTGCGCGTGGGCGGCCAGCGCCGTCGCCGAGGCGGAGTTGATCGCACCGGTGCCGACCACGACCGGGATGCCCGCCGCCGTCAGCCGGGCCACGCCCTCCATCCGGTCGGCGTCGCTGACCAGCGGCCAGTCCCCCATCGACCCGCAGTAGATGACCGCCGACATGCCGGTATCCATGAGCGCAGCGGCCTTGGCCACAAGCGCGTCAAAGTCCGGGCGCCGGTCAGCCCCGCAGGGCGTCATCAGTGCGGGCATCATTCCCTTGAAAAAGGCAGCAGACATGGTGCGCTCCTCTCTGGTGTTTCAGGCCCGGTGCTCCGGGTTTCAGCGCGCAGACTATCAGCCCCCGCCGNGCACGCAAGCCGGGCACTTTCCGGTTGTGTGTACGGCTGTGCTCAGGCGCGCAGGCGGAACCGGTGCATGTGATCGTAGTGCGGCTTCATCCGCCGGTGCACCCGGCGCACGCGCTCGGGCGTGTCGGCAAGGTCGACGTACTTACGCGGCTGCGGCTTCAGCCCATCTGACTTGGCAAGCAGGTGGTGGAACGACCCACCATCCCACCAGCTGTGCGCACCAGGATCGCCCCCCGGCTCCCAACTCAGCGCACTCTCGATGAAGGGAATATCGACGGCCTCGCAGAACGCCCGTGTCATGGCCACGGGGTCTTCGAGCAGGTCGTCGCTGTCCACCACCGGCGGCGGGGTGCCGTCGTTGAAGGCGGTGAGCAAGTCGAACAGCGCCCGCTGCTCGGGGAAACCGACCTCAAGCTCGTCGAAGTCCGGCCACTTGTCGTAGATCGAGGTGATCGTCTTTGCCGGGTCGCGGATCAGGAAGGCGTGGGTGAAGTTGGAAAGGAACTCCCGGTCCCACATGTGATTGATGTAGAGGGGAAAATCCTTGGTGAAGACNGGGCCCTGCTGCGCCCGGGCCCGCATGTCATCCCATACGCTTTCAAGGCTGAGCCCGGGGGTGGTGACGCCACCCTCCTTAAACCGGGGCCACATGGGGTCCTCGCCCTGATACCAGGCCTCGCCGAAGGGCTCGTGCAGACAGTCCATATCGCCGCGCTGGCGCATCATCCATTCAAAGGCGGTGGAGGTAGAGCGGGGCACGGCCCAGAGCGCAACGATCTTATGCATGGTCCGCGGCCTCCAGCGATGACAGCAGTTGTCCTTCGGCGCGCTCAGGTCGGATGCCGAGGGTTTTGAAAATCCGCCAGTACAGCGCGATGTCGTGGCCGATGACGGGCTTTCCCAGCCGCGCTTCGAGGGCTGCAACGTGGTGCAGGGGCCGCCGGGCCAGACCGTCGCTCGCGCGGCGATAGTTGCTCATGCCGTTGATCAGATAGGCATCGACCTTGGGCGCCTGCTCAGCAACAAAGTCAAAGGACTTCCACAGCAGCTCTTCATCGAAACACCAGATGCAGTCGTCGACCGCCTGCTGGCTGGGGAACCAGCCCTGATCGAAGAAGTTACCCGCCCAGACGACGTCGAAGCCCGCTTCCCGCAGGAACCCGACGGTCCCCTCATACCAGCTGGACCTGTGATAGCAGGCGTTGAGCGCGACCTTCTCGATGTTCTGATCGCGCAGGGCTTCGACCATGGCGTAACCTGCCATGTGAAAGGGGGTCTGGTACGTGTCAGACAGCCGCTCGCAGTGCTCACGGATGCCCTCGACGCCCAGCTCGCTGGCGTGCACCCAGTTGGAGCCGACCTGTCCGCAGACATCGGCGCCGTTGTTGGCCATGCACTCGAGGAAGTCCTCCAGCATGCCGAAGTTCTTCTTCCGCTGATTGAGGCGGTGGGCGTAGTCGGGCACGTGCAGCATCCATCCGTGGACGCCGACACTCTCCGGCGCGATCCGCAGCAGGTCACTGGGAGCGGCGTCGAAGTCGTGCGGCGGGCAGGTCAGCCCGACCTGGTACGGGAACAGCTTTACCGCTGGGTTCTGCCACTTGGTGGGTTTGGTGTAATCGGGCATCAGACCGCGCCTTCAATCCGGAAACAAACGCGGGGACTAGAGCCCGTTGCGGGTCGAGGCGTAAAGCAGAAACTGGCCGGATGACGCTGCTGGATCAGAATTGGCCTTGAGACAAAAAAGTGTGCGCGGGCCAACCCGGAAGTTCCAATCCTTTCCCAATGCGGCCGGGCTCTATGGCTGGTTTTGTCCCATGATCGCGCCATGTTGTTTACTCGGGTCCGCCTTGGCAGAAACGAGACACTTTTTGACTTGGTGGCGACGCTCCGCTGCGCATAGTCTCATTTCTGGTGGTGGACGCGAACAGCGAAGAATTGGGAAGGAGGCCCCTTCATGCAACTTGGGATTCCCCGCGAGACGGCAAAGGGCGAACAGCGCGTTGCCATGACCCCCGAGGTCACGGCAAAGCTGGCCAAACTAGGTCACGATCTGATCATTGAACCCGGCGCGGGAAAGGCCGCTGGCTTTGCCGATGCAGCCTACGTCGAGGCCGGTGCCACGCTGGCGAAATCCAAGGCCGATCTCTACAAGCGTGCCGATACCATCGCCTGCGTCCGTCCGCCGGAGCCCANGGACCTCGCGCGCCTCAGCGCCGAGCAGAGCCTGATCTCCTTCTTCTACCCTTCGCAGAACGAAGAGCTGCTCACCGCCGCGGGTGAGAGCGGNGCGACCGTGATCGCCATGGATATGGTGCCGCGGATTTCGCGCGCGCAGAAGATGGACGCGCTGTCGTCCATGGCCAACGTTGCCGGCTACCGTGCGGTGATCGAGGCNGGAAATAACTTCGGGCGCTTTTTCACCGGGCAGGTGACCGCTGCCGGTAAGATCCCGCCGGCCAAGGTGCTGGTGATCGGTGCCGGTGTGGCCGGGCTTGCCGCCATCGGAACCGCGCAGTCACTGGGCGCGATCGTCCGCGCCTTCGACGTTCGCCCCGAGGTCGCCGAGCAGATCGAGAGCATGGGTGCCGAGTTCCTGTTCCTCGACTTCGATGATGCCGCCGACGGCGCGGCAACGGGCGGCTATGCAGCCCCGTCCTCGCCTGAGTTCCGGGAGAAGCAGCTGGCGTTGTTCCGCGAGCAGGCGCCGGATATCGATATTGTCATCACCACCGCCCTGATCCCAGGCCGCGATGCGCCCAAGCTCTGGCTTGCCGACATGGTCGAGGCGATGAAGCCGGGTTCGGTAATCGTCGATCTGGCCGCTGAACGGGGCGGCAACTGTGATCTGACCGTGCCCGATGAAAAGATCGTCACGGAGGGCGGTGTCACGGTCATCGGCTACACCGATTTCCCCAGCCGAATGGCGGCGCAGGCCTCAACGCTCTACGCCAACAATATCGTCAACTTCCTCACTGACCTGACGCCCGAGAAAGACGGCGTGATCGTCCACGACATGGACGACGACGTGATCCGTGGGGCGACCGTAGCGCATGCAGGGGAGGTGACTTTCCCGCCGCCACCACCGAAAATTCAGGCCATTGCGGCCAAGCCGGCCGAAACTGCGCCGGAGAAGACCCCCGAAGAGCGCCAGGCCGAGGAGGCCGCNGCTGCGCGCCGTGCGGGCCTGCAGCAGTTCGGGCTGATCGGCGCGGGTTCGATCGTCCTGCTGGCGCTGGGGCTGGTGGCACCGCCCTCGTTCCTGCAGCATCTGGTCGTGTTCGTGCTGGCCTGCTTTGTCGGGTTCCAAGTGATCTGGAACGTCAGCCACGCGCTGCATACGCCGCTGATGGCCGTCACGAACGCGATTTCAGGGATCATCATCATCGGGGCGCTGCTCCAGATCGGGCCGGGTAACGCCATCGTCTGGGNGCTGGCGTCGATCTCGGTGCTGATCGCAACCATCAATATTGTCGGTGGTTTCATGGTGACACGGCGGATGCTCGCCATGTTCCAGAAATCCTGAGTAGCGGAAGAGGTAGAGAACCATGGGTATCGGGCTTCAGACCGCTGCGTACATCGTTGCGAGTATCCTTTTCATTCTTTCTCTGGGCGGGCTGTCGAACCAGGAGAGCGCCAAGCGCGCCGTCTGGTACGGCATCTTCGGCATGGCGCTGGCCGTTGCTGCGACCCTGCTCGGGCCGAACATGACCCTGCACTGGCTGCTGATCCCGCTGTTGATCGCGGGTGCGGTCATCGGGGTGGTCGTGGCCCAGCGGGTCGAGATGACCGGCATGCCCCAACTGGTGGCGGCGCTGCACTCCTTCGTCGGACTGGCGGCCGTGTTCATCGGTATCAACTCGGACATCACCGGCACGGTCGACCTGACCCGGGCCGAAGTGATCATCCACGAGGTCGAGATTTTCATCGGCGTGTTCATCGGTGCGGTGACGTTCACCGGCTCGATTATCGCCTACGGNAAGCTCGCCGGTAGCATCGACGGCAAGGCGCTGGTCCTGCCCGGGCGGCACCTNTTCAACCTCGCGCTGATCATCGCCTCGCTTGCGCTGATGGTGCTGTACATGAACCACGCTGGCAGTTGGACTCTGTGGGTGATGACGCTGTTGGCCTTCGTGCTTGGCATCCATCTGGTCATGGCCATCGGCGGCGCTGACATGCCGGTGGTGGTGTCCATGCTCAACAGCTACTCGGGCTGGGCAGCAGCGGCGACGGGCTTCCTGCTCGGCAACGACCTGCTAATCGTCACAGGGGCGCTGGTCGGGGCGTCTGGTGCGATCCTGTCCTACATCATGTGTAAGGCGATGAACCGCTCGTTCATCTCGGTCATCCTCGGCGGTTTCGGCGGCGGTGGCGGTGCGCAGATGGAGATCGACGGCGAGATGGTCGCGATCGAAGCACCGGCGGTGGCCGAGGCTCTGGCAGACGCGCGCTCGGTGGTGATCGTGCCCGGTTACGGCATGGCAGTAGCCCANGCGCAGCAGTCTGTGTCCGAGCTGACACGGCGCCTGCGCGCGCAGGGCAAGGACGTGCGCTTTGCCATCCACCCGGTCGCCGGACGCCTGCCGGGGCACATGAACGTGCTGCTGGCCGAGGCCAAGGTTCCCTACGACATCGTGCTGGAGATGGACGAGATCAACGACGACTTCCCGGAGACCGACGTGGTCATCGTCGTCGGCTCGAACGACATCGTCAATCCGGCAGCCCAGGACGACCCCAATTCGCCCATCGCCGGGATGCCGGTGTTGGAGGTGTGGAAGTCCGAGCAAGTGTTCGTGCTCAAGCGCGGCGCGGGAACGGGCTATTCGGGTATTGAGAATCCGCTGTTCTTCAAGGACAATACCCGCATGTTCTACGGCGACGCCAAGGCGTCGTTTGACGCTTTGCTGGGGCACTTCTAGCGCCTCCAGCCCGGAGACAGGCTATGGCAGACCGGGGCAGCACGCTGACCTCCAACCACTGGGGCGTCGGTCTGGTCGAAACCGACGGCGAGCGGATCACCGCCGTCGGCAACCACCCGCGCGACCCGGCGCCCAACCGCCTCAACGAAAATATCCCCGACAGCCTCTACGGCCCCGGCCGTATCCGGCGTCCGGCGGTCCGCGCCAGTTGGCTGGAGCACGGCGCCGCGGCAAAGNGGGGTGAGCGTGGTCGCGACCCCTTCGTCGAGGTCAGCTGGGACGAGGTCCTCGACCTGCTCGCCGGTGAAATTACCCGCATCCGCACAGAACACGGCAACCAGAGCATCTACGCCGGCTCCTACGGCTGGTCGAGCGCCGGTCGTGTCCACCACGCACAGGGACTGCTCAAGCGGTTTCTGAACACCCAGGGCGGCTTCGTACGCTCCGAGGGAAACTACAGCTACAACGCCGCGCTGGTGCTGCTGCCCTACATCGTTGGCCCGTTTTACCGCCATGTGCCGCAGTCCACGCGCTGGTCGGTGGTGGCCGAGCACAGCGATCTGGTGGTGGCCTTCGGCGGGCTGGCCGAGCGCAACACCCGGGTCTGCGACGGCGGCGCTAGCCTGCACCGCTTCCCCGGCAGCCTGCAGGCCTGCGCCGATGCCGGCGTNCGCTTTGTCAACGTCAGCCCGCTGCGCGCGGATATGACAGAAGACCTCGGCGCCGAGTGGATGCCGATCCAGCCAGGCACGGATACGGCAATGATGCTGGCGCTGGCCTTTGTGCTCCTCGAAGAAGGCCTGCACGATCAGGCCTTTCTCGACCGCTACACGGTGGGCTTTGACCGCGTCGCCGCCTACCTGCGCGGGGAGACCGACGGCCAGCCCAAGACCCCGCAATGGGCAGCCGCGCTGACCGGGCTGGACGCCGACCGACTTGCGGCGCTGGCGCGCGAGATGGCAGCCGGGCGCACCATGATCACCACCACGGCGTCCCTGCAGCGCGGCGACTACGGCGAGCAACCGCTTTGGGCCACGGTGACGCTGGCGGCGATGCTGGGGCAGATTGGCCTGCCCGGCGGGGGTTACACCATCGCCATGGCGGTCAACGCCAACATAGGCAACACTGGGCGTCTGTTCCGCGCCGGGGTCGTCGATCAGGGCATCAACCCCGTGCGCGAGATGCTGCCGGTGGCGATGATCAGTGAGATGCTGCTGAACCCCGGCGGCACCTACAGCTACAAGGGGCAGGAGCGGCAGTTCCCCGATGCGCGCATGGTCTGGTGGGCTGGCGGAAACCCCTTCCACCACCATCAGGACCTGAACCGGTTGCGCNATGCCTTTTCCCGGCCCGAGACGGTGGTGATCAACGAGATCAGCTGGACCGCCACGGCGCGCCACGCCGATATCGTGCTGCCCGTCGCAGCCCCGCAGGAGCGCACCGATTTTGGCGCTGGGCAATCCGATGACGTGCTGGTTCCTATGCCCGCGCACGCGNCACCCGCCTATGAGGCGCGGCTTGAGTTCGATATTTACGCCGACCTCGCCGCCAGGCTCGGCGATGCCGAGGCTTTCACCAAGGGCCGCGATGCCGAGGGCTGGACCCGGCGGCTGTGGCGCGACACGCAGGAAACTGCGGAGAAGCACGGCCTGAGCCTGCCCGACTGGGACACTTTCATCGAAGGCGACATGGTTGAGCTTCCCGACCCCAGCCCCGATCAGGTGTTTCTCGCCGACTTCCGCGCCGACCCGGAGGGCAGCCCGCTGCCGACGCCTTCGGGGCGGATCGAGCTGTTCTGCGCAAAGATCGACAGTTTTGGGCTCGCGGATTGTCCGGGGCAGGCGACTTGGTTGCCACCCCGCGACGGCCGTGAAGAAGGGCCGCTGGCGCTGATATCCGGGCAGCCGGGAACGCGCCTGCACAGCCAGCAGGACGACGGTGCCTACAGCCGTTCGATGAAGATCAAGGGACGGGAGCCGGTACTGATCCACCCCAGCGACGCCGCCGCACGCGGGATCACCGACGGCGCGATCGTCGAGCTGTTCAACGGCCGCGGGCGCTGTCTGGCCGGGGCACGGGTCACCGACGAGGTGCGGGAAGGCTGCGTCTTTCTCTGGACCGGGGCGTGGTACGATCCCGATTTCGACAGCCTGAGCGCCGAGGGATCTCCGCTGGACCGGCACGGAAATCCCAACGTGCTGACCCACGATCTGCGGACCTCGAGCCTGTCGCAGTCGCCCGCGGCACACTCGGCCCGGGTCGAAGCCCGCGTCTGGCCCGATGACGAGACGCCGCCGGCCGTCCGCGCCTTCGAACCACCGACTTTCATCACACGGAAGTAGAACACCCCGGGCGCGCTGCCGGGGCGGGAGATCCTATGAAGACCATCGCCGGTGAAGTCGTTGCTCAGCTCGCCCAGCGGGGCGTCCGGGTCGTGTTCGGCATTCCCGGCGTGCACACGCTCGAGCTCTATCGCGGGTTGGCTGCGGCAGGGATCCGTCACGTCACTGCGCGGCACGAGCAGGGGGCAGGGTTCATGGCGGATGGCTATGCGCGCGCCACCGGCGAGCCGGGCGTGGCACTGGTGATCACTGGTCCGGGGCTGACCAACACCCTCACGGCCATGGCGCAGGCACGGGCCGATTCAGTGCCCATGATCGTCGTCTCCGGGGTCAATACCCGTCCGAGCCTCGGCCGGGGGCTGGGGTTTCTGCACGAACTGCCCGATCAGCGGGGCGTCGCGCGGCTGGTGGCGCTGCGTTCCGAGCGCATCGAGACCGCCGCGGATGTGGTGCCGATGGTGGCTGACGCCTTTGAGGCCAGCACGGCGGTCCGGCCCGGCCCCAGCCACATCGAAGTCCCGCTGGATGTCGCCGCTGCGCCCTTCACACCCGACGATGCGCGGTCCCCTCAGGCCCCTGCGCCGCTGCCGGATTATCGCCACGGCGTCGGCCTCGCCGCTGAANAACTGCGCACAGCGGAGCGCGTGGTGATCCTCGCCGGGGGTGGGGTGCGCCACGCATCGCAGCCGGTACAGGCGCTGGCCGAGCGGCTCGATGCGCCGGTGGTGCAGACCATCAACGCCCGGGGTCTGCTGCACCAGCATCCGCTGGGCGTCCCGGCCAGCCCNAGCCTTGAGGCCGTGCGCGCCCTGATCGCCGACGCCGACATGGTGCTGGCGCTGGGCACCGAACTGGGGCCAACCGACTACGATATGTACGCCACCGGAACCATGGCCCCCATGGCCAACCTCATCCGGGTCGACATCTGTGCAGCGCAGCTGGAGCGACACCCGGCTAGTCTCACCATTCAGGCGCCTGCCGCCACCATCACCGACGATTTGCTTTCCGCGATCGACAGCAGCGCCCATGATGGGTCCGGCGCAGCCCGGGCGGCGCGGGCGAGGGCGGCGGCACTCGAAGAAATCGGCCCGGAGATGCGGTCGATGACGGCTTTGCTGGAGTGCCTGCGCGATACGCTGCCCGGGGCCTATATCATCGGGGATTCGGCCCAGCCGGTTTACGCCGGTAATCTTTGTTACGACCACGACCGGCCGGGGGGTTGGTTCAACGCGGCAACGGGCTTCGGCGCGCTGGGCTATGCCATTCCTGCAGCCATTGGCGTCGCGCTGGGTAAGCCCGGCGAGACAGTGGTGTGCCTGACCGGCGACGGCGGCGCGCAATTCACCCTCAGCGAGCTGATGGTAGCCCGGGACGNGAACCTGCCAATCGTCTTNCTGATCTGGAACAATCACGGCTACCACGAGATCGAGANCTCGATGGAAGCTGTGGATATCGAGCCGGTCGGCTGCGATCCAAGCCCGCCGGACTTCGAGGCTGTGGCGGCTTCGTGCGGCTTAACCTTTGAGCGCTGNGCGCCGGATGCAGAAGCGCTGGCAGCGGCGCTGCGCGCTGCGCGCGAACGGGACGGGGCTTCGATCGTCGAAATTCGAGTAGCCTAGAGCGGGCTGGGTCGGGCTGGGCCGGGTCGGGTCGGGTCGGTCAGGGCCTCACCCTGATTGAGTGTCAGGCTTCGGTGCCGGGGTGGCGTTCAAAGATTTCAGTCGACCCGTCTTCGAGCACCAGCAGGGTGTCGAAGGCTTCCTTCTCATCATCCATTTCCATGCCCGGCGACCCGATGGGCATGCCCGGGACCGTCAGTCCCGCCGCCGCCGGACGCTCATCGAGCAAGCGCGCGATGTCGCCAGCGGGCACGTGGCCCTCGATGAAATAGTCGCCGAGGATGGCTGTGTGGCAGGATGCAAGCGCCGCTGTCAGGCCCAACCGCGCTTTGAGGGCGTAGAGCTGGGTCTGTTCGATGTCGATGACTTCGACGTCGAAGCCTTCGCGCTGCAGGTGCTCCACCCACGCGATGCAGCACCCACAGGTCGGCGAGCGGTATACGGTGATTTCGGCGCGCTCGGGCTCAGCCGACAGCGCCAGCGCCGATTGCGGCAGGGCCGCCAGCGTTCCAGCGCCCAGTGCTAGGGAAAATATTCTTCGCCGATGCATGCGTGGATCTCCCGTTCCGAAACTAACCAACGCTCAAAGAGGTATCCTCAGAACGCTGCGGAGCAAGACCCGAAGTGAGATGCCCGTCCGTCGTCAAAGGTCGATCTTGATCCGGCCGCCCGGTTCCACTGCGCGTGACTGGCAGCTGATGAAGCTGGTTTCGCGCTGCTTGCCACTCAGCACGAAGTCCCGGTGCTCCACCTCGCCCTCCAGCACCCCGCACTTGCAGACACCGCAGATGCCGTCAGAACACTTGATATCGATCTTGAAGCCCGCGTCCTGCAGCACGGCCGCCGCGTTCTGGTCCTCCGCCACCGGCAGGACGCGCCCGTCCTTGAGTTCCAGCTCGAAGGGGTGGTTCTCGTACTCGGGCATTTCCGGCACGGCAAAGTATTCCAGATGGCGGGCATCCTCAGGAAAGCCACCGGCTTCGGCGGCATCCATGACGGACTGCATGTAGGCATCGGGCCCGCAGCAGTAGACATGATCGCCGGCGCTGGGGTTGCTCAGCAGAGCGCTGAGGTCGGCTCGGCTGCCCTCCGCGCTGACGTGCACCTGCACGCGGTCTGCCCATGGCACGTCGGACAGCAGTTCCCAGAACCCAGCCGTTTCGCGCTTGCTGACGCTGTAGTGCAGGGCAAAATCGCGCCCCTGTGCGTACAACTCGTGGGCCATGGCGATCATCGGCGTGACCCCGATGCCCCCGCCCATGAGCCAGCTCTTGCNGCCGGGGTTGTCCATGATCGGGAAGTGGTTGATCGGTTTGGAGATGAACACCCGACGGCCTTCGCTGAAAATGCGGTGCATTAGCTTGGAGCCGCCCCGGCCCTCGTCCTCGCGCAGGACCCCGAGCACGTACTTGCTGCGGTCCGCCGGGTCACCGGCGAGGCTGTACTGGCGCAGGAACTCCGGCGAGACCACCACGTCGATATGCGCGCCCGCGGCCCACTCGGGCAAGGGTTGCCCGGCCGGGTCGGTCAGTTCATAGAGCACCAGCCCCGGCGCCATCTCCTCGGCTTTGGAGACCAGCACTTGCATCACCGGCGCGTCGGGATCGAGCGTGTAGACGTGGGCGACTTCGTCGATGGTGCCTTCGGCAAGATGCAGCTTGTAGGCTTCCGCCGTGACCATGGCCTGATAGGCCTCGATCGCCTTCTCCCGGTCCATGATGAAGGGCGAGGGGTAGGGATGAGGGGCCAGCGGGGCGGGGTAGACGGCGAGGGTCTGGTCCTCGTATTTCAGGTCCAGATCGGTCTGAATTTCGCGCTGGTTGACGCTGGTCACGTCGGTGGAATAACTGCCGTCGTCCTGTTCTTCGAGGTCCCACCACCACTTTTTCACCGGGTTGATGCGGCCGTGGCCGACCCAGTCATCCATGCGCGCCAGCCACGGCGCGGCCTGCGGCACGTTCATCGCCATCCAGCGGAAGGGGCCTTCGACCATCAACCCTTCGAGGTTCCAGGGGCAGGTTTTCATGCAGCGGCCGCACATGGCCCCGCCGGGGACGGTCAGACGGTAGTTGGTACAGCGCTGACTGTCCGACTTCCAGATCTCGTAGCCGTTGAACATCAGCTTCGGTCCCGCGGTAATCGCGCCGCTGGGGCACTCTCGCGCGCACTTGTTGCAGCTCTCGCAGAAGGCCTGCAAACCGAAGTCGATCGGCCGGTCGTGGGCCAGCGGCATCGACGTCGTGATCACGCCCGATTTCAGCCGTGGGCCGAGGAANGGGTTGAGGATGACCTCACCGATCCGGCTGACTTCACCCAGGCCTGCGAGCAGCAGCAGCGGCGGCTGCAGGACTTCNCCATCGGTNGCCGTGTGCGANCGTGCCGAGAACCCGAGGCTGCGCATGTGCCGGGCCAGCACCCCGCCGATCAGGGCATAGCGCAGATAAGCCCGCATCGACTGCGCGCAGCTGATCCAGTCATCACCGCTGGCGCCTTCCATGGTGTCGAAGCCTTGATCAACCACGACCGAAATCGCCTGATCGTGGTAGGGCACGATCTCTTCCCCGCGGGCGTCGTGGCTGTAGTAGCTCCACTCGGGACAGCGGGAGATNCCCACGGCATCCGCACCAAGCCAGTAGGCGGCTGCCTTGACCAGCGCGGCGTTGCGTTCGGGGTCATCATAGCCCGCCTGCTGCTCGCTGGCCGGGGCGCCGTTCTGGATCAGGGCCAGTGCCGACATCACCCGCCGCTGCGCCCAAGAGGTCGGCGCCTGCCGCACAAATTTACCGTTGGTGGCCGCCTTCTGAATGTTCGGACCCAGATCGCCGAACTGCGCCCGGGCGAACATGTCGGCGCGCTTGGGCACCCGCGCGACGCGCGGCTCGTCGATGAAGGTTGTCGGTTGATCGACCCGTCGCAACGTTTCGAAAGGATGCTCGCTGTCGGCGAAGTTGCGGTGCTCGAACCCCGGGGCCTCCACCGGAAATGACTGCGTTGGATCGAGCGGACGATCGGCTTCGAGCGCGAAATCGGTGGTGACGACGGCCAGCCCCATGCCCTGCGGGCACAGCGGGCTGTGCGCCTCGCCGTCTTTGGCGATGGCAATGCCGGCCTTGACCGCAAGCCGGTTGAGGCAGACTTCGCTGCTGGTCACGCTATGGCTGCGCGCCTGATGGCCTAGCAGGCGCAGATAATTGGCCAGCACGCTGGCGCATTCGTTGGCACGCAGCGCGCTGCGCTGTGCCTGTGCATCGCGGATCCATTCGCTGCCCGGCTCGTCAGCCCGGGGGTCACGCGGATGGGCGAAGGCGATCACCAGCGCGTNGCTGTGCTCATCAACGCCCGTGACCTCGANGTCCATGCTGGCCTTGAGATCGGCCATGATCATGTCCATGCCTGCGGCGAGGGTCTTGGTCTGTTCAGTGCGCAGACGGTGGGCGAGTTGGTTGATCTCCGGGTTGCGGTAGGGCTCGGGCAGTGTGTCTGCGCTCTCCAGCGCACAGGTTCCGGCCACGGACGCATTGGTGAAGTAGGCAAAGGCCTTGAGGTGACGGCTGCGCTCGGCCGGATCATCGGGGCATTTGGCGAGCTGCGGGTTCATGTTGCCCACGCGAACCGTGTCCAGCATGCCCATATATTCGGCCATGGCATTGACGATCGAGTGTGGGTCTTCCGGGCGGGTGAAGGTAAGAGGCGCAGAGGGCTTCAGACCCTGCAGCCCCGCGGCCTGATCGAGCCGGCGCAGCTTTTCCAGTGGAAAAGAACCCAAGTGAACCGGCCGGTCCTTGGTCGAAAACANCTTACCCATGGTTAAACCCTTGAAGTCAAAAAAGCGTGACATGTCACGTATTANTGTAATCCTACCNATTTCACAGCAAAGGGCAAGACCTTACGGGGCGACGCACTATCACCATGATAACGCAGGCCCTGTGCGCTCTTAAACCGCGCTGCGAAAACTTGCGGCCATGGGGCGCTGCTTTTGATTGCTCTGTCGGGGGGCTTGGTTCAGGCTCGGTCTGACACTGCTCGCGCAGAGAGGAGAGGAGCCGCAGCCATGACCAGCTTCACCGCCAACTGGTCCTACCCGACCAACGTGCGATTTGGCGCCGGCCGGATCGGGGAGCTGGCCGATGCCTGTGCCCAGGCCGGGATCAAGCNTCCCCTGCTGGTCACCGACCGGGGCTTGGCCGATGCTGCCATCACCCGCACCGCGCTCGATGGCCTCAGCCGGGCAGGGCTGATCTCAGGCGCTGGCAGCAAGCAGTCCGCGGGTCTGTTCGCCGACGTCGACCCCAATCCTTCGGACGCNAACCTCGCAGCCGGGGTGCAGGCCTTCCGCGCGGGTCACCACGACGGTGTGGTGGCCTTCGGTGGCGGGTCCGGGCTGGATCTGGGCAAGATGGTGGCCTTCATGGCGGGGCAGCGCCGCCCGGTCTGGGACTTCGAGGACATCGACGACTGGTGGACCCGTGCAGATGCCGACGCGATCTTTCCAACGGTGGCCGTGCCGACCACGGCGGGAACGGGCTCTGAAGTCGGCCGGGCCAGTGTCCTGACCAAGCTCGATACCCTGCAGAAGAAGATCATCTTCCACCCGCGGGTGCTGCCGTCGGTGGTGATCTGCGATCCGGAACTGACCATCGGCCTGCCGCCTACGCTGACGGCAGGCACGGGACTGGATGCCTTTGCCCACTGTGTCGAAGCCTTCTCCAGCCCGCATTTTCATCCCATGTCGCAGGGTATCGCGCTGGAGGGCATGCGGCTGGTCATCGAGAACCTGCCTCGGGCCTACAACCAGCCCGATGACCTGCAGGCGCGGGGGCAGATGATGGCCGCCGGGATGATGGGCGCCGTCGCCTTCCAGAAGGGGCTGGGCGCCATCCACGCACTGTCTCACCCCATCGGCGCCATCCACGGCACCCACCATGGCACCACCAATGCCGTCTGCATGCCGGCGGTTCTGCGCCTCAACGCACCGGCGATCGCGGCACGCTTTGATCGCGCTGGGGGCTATATCGGGATTGACGGCGGTTTTGCGGGTTTTCAGGCCTTCGTCGACGAGTTCAACGCCAGTCTGGGCATCCNCCGAACGCTTGCTGAAATCGGGGTGACTGATCCTGACCCCGACCGGCTGGTGCGGGAGGCGCTGGCCGATCCCAGCTGCGGGGGCAACCCGATCCCGCTGACCGCGGAGAACCTGCGCGGCCTGCTACTCGAACTGCTGTGAGCCCCGTGGGGGCGGGCTGAANCCACCCGGACGGNANGGGGCTGGGCTGTCAGCCCACCAGCGCAGCGCCCTCGCTGAGCGCAGAAAGCTTGGCAAAGGCAATATCAGGGTCCACAGCACCGAACCCGGCGAAGGTGCCGAAGCCACAATCTGAGCCGGCAATCACCCGATCCGCGCCGACCATGTCGACAAAGCGCCGGATGCGCTCGGCCACCAGTTCGGGGTGCTCGACGAAGTTGGTGGTGGAATCGATCACACCGGGGACGAGGATCTTGTCCTCCGGGATGTCCTTGCGCCGCTCGGCAAAGACCGCCCATTCGTGCCCGTGCCGGGGGTTGGAGGTCTCGAACAGCACCTTGCCCGCATGCGTGCTCATCAGGGTGTCGAACATCTTTGCCATGGGAATGTCGCAGACGTGCGGCCCCTCGTAGTTACCCCAGCAAATGTGGANCCGGACGCGTTCGCTGGGCACACCCTCAAGCGCGTGGTTCAGCGCTTCGACGTGCAGGGCTGCGACCTTGAGAAACTCTTCGTCGCTGAGATCGGTGAACAGCATGTGCCGCGACAGCGCCAGATCGGGGCAGTCGAGCTGCAGGTCCAGCCCAGCTGCAACGATGGTCTGGTACTCCTCTCGCATCGCGTCGGCCAGCGCGGCAAGATAAGCTTCGCGCGTGGGGTAGAAATCGTTCTGCAGGAACAGCGAGATCACCCCCGGTGAGGCCGCGTTCATGAAGCCGTGCTCGACGCCGCTGGCGTCCATAGCCGCGCGCAGGTTGCCGATGTCCTTGTTCAGCTCGTCCTGGCCTTTGGAGCGGACTTCGCCCACGCACATGGGCCGGGCATAGGTCGGGGTGCCGCCGTCATCAGCAAGCCGCTGGAGAAAGGAGGGGAACAGCTTGAGGTCAGCGGGGGCGTTGCGCGGGCTGTCGCCGTCAAAGCCGGTGTAGCGGTCCTTGACGTAGGTGGCGTAGGAAATCTTCGAGGTTTCGCCGTCGGAGACAATGCTGACCCCGGCGTCTTTCTGCCGGGCTACGGTCGCGGCGACCGCCGAAGTCATGGCGGCATCAAAGGATGCCGGATCGTAGTCCTTGCCCTGTTCCCGGGCGAAGATGAAATCGACGACTTCCTGACTTCGGGGCAGGGAGCCCACGTGGGTGGTCTTTACGGCCATGGTGCTGCTTCCTCAGGCTTGGGGTTTCCAGGTTGCGCCGGCGGGGTCGTCGGTCGCGCGCACGCGGTAGACCCCGGCTTCCCCGGTCATAGCGGGTTCGAGGCTGTAGGCCAGCCCGGCGGGTATGCTGGCGGTATCGCCGGGGTTGAGCGCGGTGGTGCCGCCCGACCAGCTCAGCCGCCAGTGCCCGGTTGCGGGCATAAGCACGTCATCGACCGTGCTGGCGCTGGCATTGGTCTGCGCCGAGCCACGGGACAGGAAATCAACCTCGAACCCGGGGCGATCGACCAGCTTGCCCTGCGCGCCGATCACCGGTGCCGGAGCCTTGGCTGACAGCGCGAGCAGGTCCAGATAGCGCGCCACGTAGTGTGGGACGACTTCGGCCGCTGTCGGCTCGGGGAAGGCCTTCAGTTCTTCCTCGGAGAGCAGGGGCATGGGNCCGACGCCTTCGGGCAGCTGCTCGCCCTTCTTACTGTNATAGAGCCGACCGCGTTCGGAAAGGATCAGGCCGTGGTCGCGGGCGTCCTCGATCACCTGCGGTGCCCAGATCACTCCACCGCCAGCATCGTTACCGCCGAGGATCGCCATNATCATCCCGTAGTCGGTGCCGATGTTCTCAAAGCCGCGGAAGATGCCGGTGGGGATATTGATAATGTCGCCAGCCTCGAGCGTGACTTCACCCGCCGTCCCCCAGCGCCCCCAGAAGAACCGCCAGCGCCCAGAGAGCACGAAGAACACCTCCGCAGTCCGGTGGGAATGCAGGGAGTTGCGGCAGCGCGGGGGCTGGCCCGCTGCGCCGATGTTGAAGCCGTGGGGCAGGGCGATGTGCACGTGCTGATCCGGGCTTTCCGAAACCCCGCCACCGATGATGGTGAAGTTCTCCTTCTGGTCCGAGCCGGGGGTGTGGGCATCGATAAAGGCCGTCTTGCACGGGCGCAGGTCACCATAGCGGACGATGCGGGCTTCGAGGTCCTGTGGCGTCATGGTTGGGTCTCTCCTCAGGGTCGGACTGGCGGGATTAGCCGGTCTTGAGCAGGATCTGTTTCCAGACCGCGGTTTCATCGAACAGGGTGTATTCCCGGCGCAGGCCCCATGGCCCGAACTCGGCGTGGCTGATGCCCAGCANGTAGATATCGGCGCCGGTGGGCTGGCCAAAGCAGCCCCACCCGCTGTGTTTGCCTGCCAGGCTCCAGCGCACGGCGGCGCGGGGCGGCATCATCGGGTCTTCTCGGCCGATCACGTGGTCGATGCTGAAGGTCGCGTCGGGCAGGGCGGCGCGCAGGCCCATCCAGAAGCTGTCGACGGCATCGTGGCTCACCNCGGTCTCACCGCCGGGGTAGGCGGTCTGCACCGCCCGGTCGTATTCTGCAGGCACCACCGCGAGGTCGGCACCCATGATCCGGTTCAGGATATCGGCGTACTTGGCCCCCCAGGGGTCATCGTTGCCCCCGCCCTTGTAGGGACCTTCGATATCGGTTTCCTGAGACAGCGGCGGAACGGCAGCCTCCGGACCGCCTTCGCGCTCGATCAGGTCGGCTGCGTAGGTTTTGGCTTCCCATCCCAGTTGCCGGATGATCGCGCCCTGATCGCGGATCAGCCACTCGTCGTTGATCTGATTGTTGATCGCGTGGCAGTCAGCGATGATGCGGTAGCGCAATTGCTTTCCGGTAGCTTCACCATAGACGCCGTCGCGAGCGTGGGTCGCGGTTGAGAAAATCCGGTGCGAGCTGAGCATGCCCTCCTCGGGGCTGCCGGACCAGATGACGTCCTCGCCCAGCAGCCGCCGGTCTGGGAACTCAGCCAGCGTCGCCATGGTCGCGCCGATCACGTCGACATTGCCAACCACCACCGATCCCGGTGAGCGCACCACGATGTCGTCCGAGTAGTAGTGGTGCAGGGTCGCAATCCCGCGATTTTCCCAGATCTCGCGGGTGATCCCGATGATGTAGTCGGGGAAGTCCTTAAACTTGCTGTCAAAACCCTGCATGTGTGTGATCCTTTGTTTGGCTCACCGACCCTGACGGGTCGTGGAACGGATGATCAGGGGGCCGTCAATGGCGACCTCTCGGGGAATGAAACTGTCCGGGCGCTCGATCTGCTGGATCAGGGTGGAGACAGTATGGTCGACCATGAGGTTGGAGCGCTGACGGACTGTGGTCAGGTCGTAGGCCGGCCAGCCCGCCGGCGGCACGTCATCGTAGCCGACGACAGCAACATCTTCGGGCACGCGCAGGCCCAGCTCGGCCCGTAGCACGTCGAGCACGAACAGCGCCATGTGGTCGTTGGCGACGAACACGGCGTCCGGGCGCTGGTCGGCGGGCTTGTCGAACATGGCGCGGGCGGCGGCGAGGGTTTCTTCCTTGCGGAAGTTCCCGACTTCGCGCGCGAACAGGGTGCTTTGCGCCGTAGCAAGCCCGTCCAGAAAGCCTGCTTCGCGGTCGCGCTGGGTCGATGCGCCCTCCCATCCGGCGATATAACCGATGCGGCTGTAGCCCTGTTCAAGCAGGAAGTCGGCGACCTTNCGGCCCCCGGCAAAGTTGTCAGACGTGATCGAGCTCACGCCCTCCATATCCTGCCGACGGTTGAACAGCACCACGGGCACGCCCGCAGCCTGGCAGCGGCCGACGATCGTGGAGGACAGAGCGACCGAGGCAAATACCAGCCCGTCGATCTGGTAGTCCATAATCTCCTCGACCACGTCATCAATGTTTCCGGACGTCTTCGACGCCATGAACATCAGGACGTGGTAGCCCTGCTCCTGTAGCGCGTTGGAGAGCTTTTCGATCGCTTCGGGGTAGAAGTAGTTGTCGAGGTAGGCGACCACCAGACCGATGATCCGGCTGCGGCCTGAGGCCATGGCGCGCGCGAGTACATTGGGGCGGTAGCCCAGCGCTTTGGCGGCTTCGCGCACCTTGTGCGCCATCCGCTCGGAGACCGAGGCCCCGGGCGTGAAGACGCGGCTGACGGCAGACTGGGAAACCCCGGCCCGCTCGGCAACCTGCTGCGCTGTGACCTTGACCACCATCAGCTCGTCGTCTCNATCCCGTCGGAAATAGACAGCCGTTTGAGCGACCTTGCCTTGTTGAACTCCCGCATGCGCGCCATCACGTCGACCCCGTGCTGGGCATAGCCATCGAGCAGGTCGACCAGAACCCAGTTCTCCCGGATCAGGCCGTCTTCTAGCCGCCAGAAATCCAGCGAGCGCATGGTGTATTCCTTGCCCGTTGGCGGCAGCCCGAGGAAGCCATCGCCGGACAGTGATTGGATCATATTGGGCCAGCCGGTGACGGCCGCGTAGTTCTGCTCACCGAAGAAGTGATAGGTGATCTCGCTGCGCCGGGTGCCGCGGTCGGGCATGCCGCGCAAAAACGGGATCTGGTGCCAGTGGCGGAAGCCGGATAGGCCGCGCCCGGTCCCGATGCCGCTGGGGCCGTACCAGCTCATCCGGGGGTGCCAGAAACGCTCCATCTCCATGACTTCGGGGCCCCCTTCGGAGGGGTGNCGTTTCATGTGTTCGAGCATGTCGATGATCACCCGTTTGGTGGCCTCGGCCTGTTCTGCATCGTAAGGACCGTTCAGCAGGCCGTCCTGCGTCGCCGGCCCCGGGACCAGCCATTCGCGGCCCAGCGAGGGCGCCATGGGCCAGGCCCCGGCCTGCAGCATGACTTCCGGGATATCCCAGAGCGCCTGCATCTCCACGATCTTGCCGTCCTTGAAGCGGTAGAATTCGTGAAAGCGCATGTGGATCTGATGCCCCGTGGGTGGGATATCGAGCCACGGTCCCAGCGAAGTGCCGGTGTAAAAGCCGCCGCAGCCGACCCAGTCGCCGTCGTTGTCGCACGCGCCCGCCATGACAATGAAATCGCGTCGTTCAAGGTCCGGCCACGCATCGGCCAGTGGCGCAATCGCGCCGTTGAAATAGGCTTCGGCACCNACAAAATCGCCCAGCGGGTGGCTCAGACGGAACAGCGCATCGGGCGCACAGAGTGCGTCCAGCGCGCCGCGCGCCGCCGTCGGCTCAAAGTCGTAGAGCGCCGCTCGCCACGGGGCGATCAGTGCTTTGTTACGGCTATGGCGTTCTGCTCCGCTGGCCATGGCTCAGAGCTTCCGCTCGCGGTAGGGCGCGGCTTCACCATAGGGCAGGTTGACCCCGCCGTAGCGACGGACGCGCACGTTGCATTGCTCGGCGTGGCCGACAAAGCCCTCGAGCATGCACAGCCGTGAGCCATATTCGCCGATCAGTGTCGCCGCCTCGTCGGTCAGGATTTTCTGGTAACTGTGGGTCTTGAGGAACTTGCCCACCCAGAGCCCGCCGGTGTAGCGCCCGGCTTTCTTGGTCGGCAGGGTGTGGTTGGTGCCGATGATCTTGTCGCCGTTGGAAACATTGGTGCGCGGGCCGAGGAACAGCGCGCCGTAGCAGGTCATGTGCTCAAGGAACCAGTCATCGCGGTCGGTCATCACCTGCACGTGCTCGGAAGCAATGTCGTCCGCGACCTCGAGCATCTCCTCATAGGTGTCGCAGACGATCGCCTCACCGTAGTCGGCCCAGCTGACCGAAGCCGTGTCCCGGGTTGGCAGAATTTCTAGCAGCCGGTCGATCTCGGTCAGGGTCTCGCGCGCCAGCTTCTCCGAGTTGGTCACCAGCACCGCTGGGGAGTTGTAGCCGTGCTCNGCCTGCCCCAGCAGGTCGGTAGCGCAGATTTCTGGATCAACCGTATCATCGGCGATCACCATGGTTTCCGTCGGCCCGGCGAACAGGTCAATGCCGACCCGGCCAAAGAGCTGTCGCTTGGCTTCGGCAACGAAAGCGTTGCCCGGCCCGACCAGCATGTGCACCGGNTCGATGGTCTCCGTGCCCAGCGCCATGGCGCCAACCGCCTGAATCCCACCGAGGACGTAGATTTCGTGCGCACCGCCCAGGTGCATGGCGGCGATCACAGCCGGATTGGGCTTGCCGCCGAAGGGTGGGGTGCAGGCGATGATGCGCGGGACACCGGCAACGCTGGCCGTCGCCACCGACATATGCGCTGAGGCCACCATCGGGAACTTGCCCCCGGGGACGTAGCAGCCCACGGACTGCACCGGGATATTCTTATGCCCGAGGATGACGCCGGGCATGGTTTCCACCTCGACATCGGTCATGCTGTCGCGCTGGGCCTGCGCAAAGGTGCGGACCTGCGCTTGCGCAAACTTGATGTCCTCGAGCTCGCGTTCGCTNAGCTGGCCGATCAGGTCATCGATCTGGGCCTGGGTCAGGCGGAAGGCGTCGGGGGTGTAGCCGTCGAACTTCTCGGAGAGCTCGCGCACGGCCGTGTCCCCGCGCGCCTCAATATCCTTAAGCGTTGCTTCTACGATCTGCCTTGTCTTGGCGTCGTCTTCGGCGCGTTCGGCTTCGGGTTTGCCCCGTTTGAGGTAGGTGATGCTCATCGTCTTTTGCTACTTCAGTGATGGTTCAGAGCGGGATTGCTGCGGGATTGGGAGTTTCAGTTCGAGGTCGGGCTTGGCGGCTCGCGCTCGCCACGGTCAAAGGCCTCCCAGCCTTCACCGTTGAACAGGTCGACGCCCAGCTGACTGGCCACGTGCGGGAAATCGACCATGACGTAGTTGTCGACGATCTTGCCGTCGACGACCTTCCAGAAATCCATGTAGCGGATCTCGATGCGCTTGCCGGTCGGGGCGATGCCGAGGAACTCACCGCTGTGGGTGGCTTCCTGCCGACCGAAGGCCGCGGCCCATTCGCCCATGAACAGGCGGGCTTCGTCGACGCAGACCTTGTCGCTGAAGGCGGCCTGGAAGGGTCGCTGCCAGTTATCCTGAAACGCCTGTAGGCCGATTTTGGTGCCGCAGCCGGTGTTGCCCATCCAGCGGAAGCTCTGCGCGAAGAACTCGCCGATGTCGTCGATGCGATGGTCGTTGAGGCCATCGACCATGCCCTCGATCACCGCGCGGGTGGCGTCGGTCTTGGAGAGGTCGGTGTCCCTGGTCAGGGCGGCTTGTTCGGGTCTGGATCCCTTCATGCTGTTCTCCTGCTCCCCCTATCCTTTGACCGCGCCGGCGGTCAGNCCGCTGACCAGTTGGCGCTGGAAGATCATGATCAGCACGAACAGTGGTGCGGTGGCCGTCACCACAGCTGCGACGGCGGCCATNTGATCGCCGTCGTTCTGCGCCGAGCCGAGGAAGCCGGCGATCCGGGGCACCATGGTCGTGTTCTGNTGGCTGAGCAGNGCGCTGGTCACGGTGAAATCGTTGTAGGCGAGCAGGAAGCTGAACAGCCCGGTCGTAATCACACCGGGCCACATGACCGGCATAATCACGTGCCAGAAGCCCTGCAGCCGGTTGCAGCCATCGATCATGGCGCTCTCGTCCAGCTCGCGCGGGACGTTCATGAAGAAGCTGCGCATCATCCATATGGTAAAGGGCTGGTTGATCGCCACGAGCACGATCACGGCGACCCAGGTCTGGCCCCAGATGCCCCAGCTGAACAGCGGTTCCATGTAGCCGCTGACTAGCGTGATGTGTGGCATGGCGCGGAACACCANCGCGATGATCAGCAGCACGAAGGCATATTTCGCCGTCGACCGGGCCAGCGCGTAACCGCCCAGCGTACCGAAGGTCAGGCTGATGGCGACGGTGCAGACCGTGACGATCATGGTGTTGCCCACGGCCTGCCCGAACTGCTTTTTGGCTGAGAAGGCGGCCTCGTAGCCCAGCGTGGTGAAGTAGGAACCGAACTGGCGCAGCGTGTCTTCGCCGGTGAGGTTCTTGGTCCAGTGCCCGAAGAAGTCGGTTTCGATCTTCAGGCTGCCCCACATGGTCCACACGAAGGGAAAGGCAGCGACCAGCACCCAAAGCACGGCAAAGCCGTAAATCAGCACGAGGAGGGCGAGGGGTTGTGAACGGGTCATGCGGCTCGGCCTCTCATCAACGCGCTGCGACGCGGAAATCCCGCCACGTGCGTATCAGCACGGGCAAGAGCAGGATGAACACCATGACGACGGTCAGCACGCTGGTCGCCGCCGCCGAGCCGTAGCGCTTGTCGGCCTGCAGAACCAGGTGTTCGTAGATCAGGTAGGAGACGCTCTGCGCGTTCGCTGCGGCCTGGAAGCCGAAAATCGGCTCGAGAACGCGGAAGGCGTCCATGATGTGGATCAGCAGGACGAAGGTAATCAGCGGCATCAGGTGGGGCAGGATCACGTAGCGCAGCCGGTCAAAGCGCGGCGCGCCGTCGATCATCGCCGCCTCGAGCTGGTCCTGACTGACGGTTTGCAGGCCCGCGTAGAATACGACGAAGGCAAAGGGCGTGACGTGCCAGATGCCGTAAACCGCGATCACCGACCACGTCGCCTGCGGGCTGGCCCTNAGCGAGAAGTCGTCCGCCCAGAACGCCAGCGTGTTGGTAAGGGTATAGAGCAGGCCGCCGGTGTTGTCGGTCATCCAGAACAGCACCAGTGAGCCGACCAGCGGCGTGACGATGAAGGGCAGGAGGCTGGCAAAGATCGTCGGCCCGCGCAGCGGTCGCCACAGATTATCGACGACCAGCGCCACCACCAGACCCAGCACAATGATGAAGGGCGTGGTGATCAGCGTATAGAACATGGTGAAGGCCATGGCCTTATAGAGCGGCAGGTTGAGCACAACCTTGGACCAGTACTCGCCCACTCCGCCCTTTTTTTGCGACCAGCCGGTCGCCAGCTCGCCGCAGGCCAGCACCGACCGTCCACAAAAAAAGTCCAAGCCCCGGAAGATGTTCGGGCCCTCGACTTTTTCTATCGTCACGGTCTGTTCACAGCTCCGCACCCCGGTCAGGAAGTTGGTTGAGCAGATTTCCGACAGCACCTCGATGTCCCGCGGTGGCGAGAACAGAGACTGGTACCCCACGCTGATCAACGGCAGCAGGATGAACAGCACCATGGCCAGCAGGCTGGGCATCAGAAAGGCAAAGAATGCGCGATGGGGCATGATCGGAAGAACCGGGTCTCAGCTCAGCCACGGCGCGTCACCCTAGGGGCAAGGGCCGGACTGCTTGAAAGAGGAACCGGGGAACGCAGCCGCCCCCCGGTCAAGACAAGTGTCGCTGCCGGCTTATTCAGCCAGAGCAGCGTTGTAAGCAGCAACAACGTCCGCCAGCGCCTGCTCAGCGCTTTCCTGACCGCTCAGGAACTCGGTGAGTTCAGCGCCCAGAGCNGTGTGCATCTTACCCATGTGCGAGTACATCGGGTAAGCNGGTACACCGTTGCCAGCGGTCGCGAAGACGCCAGCGGCAGCAGGGGTGGCTTCGTAGGCGTCCATCATCCAGACAAGCAGGCCCATGTTGTCGCCCTTAGCGAGCATGTCGCCATCAGCAGAGTCGATCGCCAGAGCAACCGCCCGAGCCAGGTCTTCTTCAGACTGGTTTGCCGCGAAGAAGTAACCATCCCACCACAGGGTCGAAGCTGGTGTAGAGCCACCGCCCATGGTTGGTGCCGAGCCCATGACGACTTCAACACCGAGGGCTGCACCGCCGTCGATGACCTTCTGAGCGCGCGTGCCCCACAGGTTGGCGATACCGGCAGTACCCTGCTCGAACTGAGCCTGAACAGCGTCGGAGTTGAAGGTCAGGAAGTCCGGGTTCATGCGGGAGGTCAGCTCTTTCATCATGTTGAGCGTCGCGATACCCGCGTCGTTCTGGATGTTGGCTTCGGTGCCGTTGACGAACATCGGCTCGCCAGTGCCCTGCCACATNTTGACGAATTCTTCGCCGAGGTTCCAGCCAGCCGCGTAGGTGCCGGTCAGTGGGTATTCCATCAGGCCAGCAGCCTTGGCAGCGTCAGCCAGAGCNAGGACTTCTTCGTAGGTCGAAGGCATGTCCATGCCGGTCGCCTCGAGGACGTCAGCGCGGACCATCAGGTGCTGTGCGTTTGCACCAACGGCGATGGCAACAACTTCGCCGTCCTGTTCAACCTTCATCGAGGTTGGCAGGTCAGCAACGCCAGGGACGTCAGTAATGACGGCGACCAGACCTTCGCTGTTCGCCGCGGTAAAGGTGCTGTTGGCACCGAGTACAGCGTTGTAGGCCGAAGGGTTCGCAGCCAGAGCAGCNTTGATCTTGTCTTTGTGCTCCTGGTCACGCTCGGTTGCTGCGCCACAGGCTGCGGACTCGTCCTGCAGCGCTTCCACCGCAGGGAAAGCTGCGGACAGAATCGAGAGGCCTGCACCGTCAACGGCACACGCACTTGCATAAGATGCGCTGAACAGCGCTGCGGAGGTTGCCACTAGGGCAATACGGATCTTTTTCATCGTGTTTCTCCCATGAGTTAAGTGCGCCATCCGCGACGAAATCGCCGATGACACCCTATCCAGTCCGCCCCCTAAGCCGGCCTGAATGCTGTGATCTGCCTGTCGCGGTCTCCCGGGCCATCTTGGGCNGGGTCGCGCCGGGCAGGAAATCTTGGTCTACAGGCGGGCGCCTGTCTGCGGGTCGAACAGGTGGCAGACCGCCGCATCGATCTTGAAGCCGATGGGCGCGCCGATTTCGGCGCGGAAGTCCTTGGGTGCCTTGCCGCTGAGAATTTCGCTGCCCGAGCGGATCGATACCTGTGTGGCATCGCCGAGCAACTCCATGGAATAGACCGGGGCCTTGGCGTCCCCGCCGCGCTTGACGACTTCGACGTCCTCGGCGCGGAAGCCAAGCGTGATAGCACCATCGTCGGCCTTGAGCCCCTTGATGGTCACGTTCGGNCCGGTGAAGGTGCCCCCGCTGATCGAACCGCTGACCAAATTCATGGCCGGGGAGCCGATGAAGCCGGCGACAAAGGTGTTGGCTGGACGGTCGTAGATTTCAGTCGGCGTTCCGATTTGCTGGATTTCGCCCTTGTTCATAACGACGACGCGGTCGGCAAGGGTCATGGCTTCGATCTGGTCGTGGGTCACGTAGATCGTGGTCACGGCCAGCTCGTGCTGGAGGTTTTTGATTTGCGCCCGGGTCGAGACCCGTAGCTTGGCGTCTAGGTTGGACAGTGGCTCGTCCATCAGGAACACGGTCGGCCGGCGCACGATCGCACGGGCCAGAGCTACCCGTTGGCGCTGCCCGCCCGAAAGCTCCTTTGGCAGACGGTCGAGCAGGTCGCCCAGTTCCACCATGTCTGCGGCACGCTGGATCATGGCGTCGTGCTCGGCGCGCGGCACGCCGCGAACCTTGAGTGGGAAGCGGATGTTNTCGCGAACGGTCATGGTGGGGTAGAGGCCATAGTTCTGGAACACCATGGCGACGTCGCGGTCCTTGGGTTCGAGATCGTTGATCTTGGCGCCGTCGACGAATATCTCGCCATCGGTCGGGGTTTCGAGCCCTGCGATCATCCGCATCGTCGTGGTCTTGCCGCAGCCCGATGGCCCCAGCAGTACCAGAAATTCGCGATCTGAAATCGTCAGGTCAAACTTGTCGACACCNACAAAACTGCCCCAGCGCTTGCTGAGGTTGCGCAGTTGAATTTCACCCATGGGGTTACCGAACGCCTAAACATGATCAAGTCTGAATAGATGCTAGACCAGCGCNGAAGTCTGTGGCAACAGCTTTTTGCATGCGCATGCAAAATAGTTTGAGCCACCCATGAAACAGCCAGGCGATGNACCGCCAAAGCGGCGCGCCTCAGGGCTACAAAGGCCATGAGGCAGGTGAAAATGTCGCGCGGTTCATGGCCAACCGAAGACTGGCAATGAGCAGCGTAAGTCGGCTAAGGGCAGGGGCTTGATGGTAAAGCAAGACCGGAGACAGGACATGGATTTTCAGGCTGAGAAACAGCTGGTGCTCGACTTCTACGCGGCGCTCGACCGCCCGCAGGCGAGTGAGGCTGCGCTGGGGCAGTATCTTGCACCTGATGTCCTGTGGCGCGGCTATCATCCTTTCAACGAAATCAGGGATCTGGGCCAGCTGGCAAGCACGGTCTGGGACCCGATCAAGACGTCGCTGACCAGCCTGCAGCGGCGCATGGATATCTTCTTTGCCGGCCGCAACAGTCTGACCGGCAGCGATGATGGCTCGGTCTGGGTGGTGTCCATGGGCCACCTCATGGGGCTGTTCGACCAGCCGTTTCTCGGTATCCGACCCACGCGCCGAGTGGCGATGCTACCGTACTGTGAATTCCTGCGGATCGAAGCCGGGCGGATCACCGAAGTCGCCTTCTATTTCGACCTTCCCAGCCTGATGGATCAGGCCGGGCAGAACCCGTTCCCACCGCAAACCGGCGCGCAGCTGATCCAGCCCGGCCCGCAGGGGCATGGCGGTTTGTTGCTCGACCCGCAGCCGGCCGAAGCGGGAGAAGCGACCCTCGCATCGATCAACGCCATGATTACCGATCTGGGCCAGTGGCAGAGCGGGCTGCCGCTGGAAGAAGAACTCGCCCGGACCTGGCACAGCGACATGCTGTGGTGGGGCCCGACCGGGATCGGCTCGACCTTCACCATCGAGCGCTACGCCAAGCAGCACTCGGGGCCGTTCCGGGCAGCTTTTGCGGACCGGGCAAAGACCAAGCACATCTGCCGGCTCGCCGAGGGGCATTTCGGCGGCTTCTTCGGCTGGCCGAATTTCACCGCACGACACGTTGGTGGGTTCATGGGGCTGCCGGGCAGTGACACCACGTTGGAGTTCCGGGTGATCGACCTCTATCGGCGCGACGGAGACAAACTCGCCGAAAACTGGATCTTCATCGATCTGCTGCACGTGCTAAAGCAACAGGGTATGGACGTGCTCGCGCGTCTGGAGACCCTGTAACCCACTGCTGGCGCCTGCGTCGGCTGACAAGAGAAACGCTGCGTGACAACCAGCCCGGACAGCNCGATGCCTGCCACCGCCTCTGATGCAGGTACTGAATCAGCGCCTGCTGCTGCTGCTGTTGCTGCGCAATGGGCTGGGCAGGTTGCGGACATTTGGGGCAATGGCGACGGGGTGGCGCTGGTTCTGACCCCGCTCTACGGCGAATACGACCTCAACTTCCGCGCCGAAGACTTCANAGGCGCGCCGAGCGTGGTCAAGGTCATGCGGGTAGGCTGTCAGCGGTCGGACATCTACTTCCAGACCGCCATGATCCATGCACTGCAGTCGGTCGAGGGCGTGCCCGTGCCCGAAATCCTGCCCACGGCTGCGGGTGATCTGATCGCCAGTGGCGCGGATGAGCAGGGCGTGGAGCGTCTGATCTGGCGACTGGGACTGCTGCCCGGCACCACCCTCGACCAGCATCGGCTGACCGAGGGGTTGATCGCTGAAATCGGCGACATGATCGCCCGGATGCACGCGGCGCTGGCCGACTTCAGCGACCCCGCGCTCGAACGAAGCTTCAAATGGGACCTGTGCGCGGCGGACTGGATCAGCCCGCATCTGTCCTTGTTTGACNGCGAACCAGCCCTGAAAAGCCAAATCGGCTCTCTGCTGGACTGGTACGACAGCGCCGGAAGAGCCGCGCTTTCCGCGCTGCCCCGGCAGCCAATCCACAACGACCTGAACCTGCACAACCTGCTCGCNGTGAGCGAGCCGGGGCAGGGGCCGCGGCTCTCGGGCCTGCTGGATTTCGGCGACGCGCTGCTCAACCCCCGGATCTGTGATCTGGCCATCGCCGGGGCTTATCTGGCCAGCGGCGAGGTCCGGCCAGTCGAGGCCATGGCGGCGCTGGTCGCGGGCTATACCCGGCACTCTCCTCTGAGCGCTGGGGAAATTGATTGTCTCTGGCCGCTGATGCTGATGCGGCTGGCGGTCAGTGTCACCAATTCGGGGCTGCAGAAGCAGGCGCGGCCCGACGATCCTTACGTGGTGATTTCCGAGGCGCCAAACCTCGAGCTGCTGGCACAGGTTCGGGGTCTGGATCCGCGCTTCACCCGTGAACGGCTCCGGGCCGCTGGCGGACTGCCTGCCGGCCTTGCACCGCTGCCCGCTCGCTTTGACGGGCTGCACCCCATGTTCGATGCCGATGTCGGTAGCCTGCCGGTTCTCGACCTGACCCCCGATAACGTCGCCTTGAGCGCCAATCGGACCCAGCCAGATGCCGCCGAACTCGATGCGGTCGTAAATGAAATCACGGATCAGGGCACGGGCTGTCTGGGNCGCTGGGGCGAGGCGCGTCTGATCTACGGCGGCGAGGGCTTTGGCCGCACGGACCATGTCGCCCGGCGACGGCGGACCGTGCACATCGGGCTGGACGTGTTCCTGCCCNCGGAAACCGAAGTCCGCGCCGTGCTGNCTGGGCGGGTGGTGTTCGCGGGCTACCGCCCCGAGCGCCACGATTACGGCGGCACCCTCGTGCTCGAGCACCAGCCCGGTGATGGACCCGCGTTCCGCGCCCTCTACGGCCATCTGAGCAAGGCCAGTGCCGACCGGCTGTCGGCCGGTGACAGCTTTGCCGCCGGGGACGTGATCGCCTGGCTGGGCGATGTGCCGGAGAATGGCGGCTGGCCGCCGCACCTGCACCTGCAACTCGGTGGCAGCGACGCCCCCGATGACCCCGGCGCCTGGCCCGGCGTGGTCGATGCCGACGACTGGGACCTGTGGGCGCAGCTGTTCCCCAACCCCGCGACACTGGCCGGCGTCGAGCCTGCGCGCGTGGACGCCAGACCCCCGACCCTTGCGTCTATGCGGGCGCGGCGGNCTGCGCTGACCACGGCCAACCTCAAGCTATCCTACAGCGATCCGGTACACATGATCCGGGGGCAGGGCTGCACCCTGATCGATGCCGAGGGTCGCCGCTTCCTCGATGCTTACAACAACGTTCCGCACGTCGGTCACGCCCACCCGCATGTCGCCGCGCGGGTGGCGGAACAGGTGCATCGGCTGAGCACCAATACCCGCTATCTCTCCGAGCTGCATCTGGACTATGCCGAAGCCCTGCTGGCGCGGTTTCCCGACGAATTCGACACCTGCTTTCTGGTCAATTCCGGCAGCGAAGCTAACGAAGTCGCGATGCGGCTGGCGACCACCTTCACCGGGCGGCGAGACATGGCAGTCTCAGAGGNCGGCTACCACGGTATCACGCAGAAGGCGCTGGATATCAGCCACTATAAGTTCGCTGGGAAGGGCGGACAGGGGCAGGCGGACTGGGTCCACGTCCTCCCCATTCCCAACACCTTCAGCGGCCCGTTTACGGGGGAGGATGCCGCGGCGCGTTACACGGCAGAGGCTGAAAGCCTGATCGCCGCCATCGGTGCGCGGGGTGCCGAGTACGCGCTCGCCGCCTGCCTGCTGGAGATCTACCCCAGCGTTGGCGGGCAGCTGATCCCGCCCACGGGCTATCTAGAGGGCTTGCAGCGCGCCGTGCACGCCTCAGGGGGCTTGCTGATCGCGGATGAGGTTCAGACCGGCATGGGGCGGCTGGGGCATCACTTCTGGGCCTTTGAGCAGCAGGGGCTGAAGCCCGACATCGTGGTGCTGGGCAAGCCCATNGGCAACGGTCACCCCATGGGCGCGGTGCTGACGCGCAAGGAGATCGGTGACGCCTTCAACAANGGCATGGAGTTCTTCTCCACCTTCGGCGGTTCGACCGTGTCCTGTGCGGCCGGACGCGCGGTGCTGGAGGTCATCGAGCACGAGGGTCTGGAAGACCGTGCAGCGAGCAACGGCGCAACCATGCGCGAAGGACTGAGTTCGCTGTTTTCCCGCAGCGCGCTGCCTGCCGACGTGCGCGGGCTGGGCCTGTTCCTCGGGGTGGAAATCTGCGAGGCCGACGGCAACCCCGCGACCGCCATCGTCGGCCAGCTGGTCAACGCCATGCGCCGCCGCCGCATCCTCATGGGTTCGGACGGTCCCCACGACAGTGTGCTGAAAATCCGGCCGCCGATTTGCTTTGACGCGGAAGACGCCGCCTTTTTCCTCGAAGCGATGGAAGACAGCCTGCGCGAGGTGGGACTGGTTTGAGCATGGATGTCCTGTCCGTTGCCAGCGATCAGCAGTGGCAGTTCTGGGTCGACCGCGGCGGTACCTTCACCGACGTGGTGGCGCGCCTGCCCTCGGGCGAAATCCAAACCCACAAGCTGCTGTCCGAGAACCCCGAACACTACCCCGATGCCGCCGTGGAGGGTATCCGCGTGCTGCTGGGGCTTGAGCCCGGGCAGGCGATCCCCCGGGGTGTGCTGCACAGCGTCAAGATGGGGACGACGGTGGCGACCAACGCCCTGCTCGAACGCAAGGGCGAGCCGACGTTGCTGGTGACCACCGCGGGCTTCGAGGACCAGCTGCGCATCGGCTACCAGAACCGCCCCCGGCTGTTCGACCTGCACATCCGCCTGCCCGAAATGCTCTACAGCCGCGTGATCGGCGCTGACGAGCGGTTCGATCAGGGTGGCGAGGTGCTGCGGCCGCTGGATCAGGAGCGGCTGCGCGCCGGGCTACAGGATGCCTTTGATGCCGGGTTCCGGGCCGTCGCCATCGCCTTCCTCCACGGCTACCGCTTCCCCGAACACGAGCAGGCTGCCGGAGAAATCGCCCGCCAGATCGGCTTTACTCAGGTCTCGCTGAGCCACGTGGTCAGCCCGCTGGTGAAGCTNGTCTCGCGCGGCGATACCACGGTGGTCGACGCCTACCTTTCGCCGGTGCTGCGCCGCTACGTGGGGCAGGTGCGGGACGCGTTGGGCGGGGCCATGGCGTCGCCCTCGGGGCTGATGTTCATGCAGTCCAACGGCGGCCTTGCCGACGCCGCGCTGTTTCAGGGCAAGGACGCCATCCTGTCTGGCCCGGCGGGCGGGGTGGTCGGCATGGTGCGCACGGCGCAGCAGGCGGGCTTTGACTGCATCATCGGCTTTGACATGGGCGGGACGTCGACCGACGTCTGTCACTTCGCCGGAGACTACGAGCAATCCTTCGAGACTGAGGTCGCCGGCGTGCGCCTGCGCGCNCCGATGATGAACATTCATACCGTCGCGGCCGGCGGTGGATCGATCCTGAAGTTTGAGGACGGTCGGCTGCAGGTCGGCCCGGAGAGCGCGGGCGCCAACCCCGGTCCCGCCTGCTACCGCCGCGGTGGGCCGCTGACCGTTACCGACTGTAACGTGCTGCTGGGCAAGGTGCAGGCGTCGTACTTCCCCGCCGTNTTCGGCCCCGGGGGCGATCAACCGCTCGACCGCGATGTGGTGGTGGAGAAGTTCCGCGCGCTGGCCGGGGAGATCGCCCAGGCGCTCGATGAGCCGCTGCGCAGCCCCGAAGAGCTGGCCGAGGGCTTTCTGCGCATCGCGGTCGAGAACATGGCCAACGCCATCAAGAAAATCTCAGTCCAGCGCGGCTACGATGTCACCGGCTACACGCTGAACAGCTTCGGCGGCGCCGGCGGGCAGCACGCCTGCCAGGTCGCGGACGTGCTGGGGATGGAGCAGGTGTTCCTGCACCCCTTCGCCGGGGTGCTATCGGCCTTCGGCATGGGGCTGGCCGATGTCCGAGCCTCCCGCCAGTTCCAGTTCGACCGCCCGCTTTCTCACCTCGCCGCGGCTGCGCCGGTGTTCGAGACGTTGTCAGCGGCGGTGCGCGAGGCCGTTGCCGCGCAGGGCATCACGGCGGACCAGATCAGCGTCAACCAGCGCGTCCATGTCCGCACGGCGGGGGCGCACCAGAGCCTGCCGCTGGCGCTGGATGGTATCGACGCGCTCACAGTTGCCTTCGTCGACGCCCACCAGCAGCGCTATGGCTTCCGGCCCGATACTGCCGCTCTGGTGATCGAGATGCTCGAGGTCGAGGGCGTGGGCCGGACGGGGCAGGACCCGGCGCTGGACCTGCCGCCGCTGTCCGGGGCGGCGCACATCGACGACTGCGCGGTGCATCTGGGCGGCGCAGCGCGGACCGTGCCGGTGTTGGAGCGCGCGCGGCTGGCTGAAGGAGAGACCATCGANGGCCCGGCGCTGCTGACCGAAGACACGGGCACGACCATGGTCGAGCCCGGCTGGCGGGCGCAGTGCCTGTCGGGTGGCAATCTGCTGCTGAGCCGGGTCGAAGGGCTGGCGCGGCAGGACGCCGTGGGAACCGCCGTCGACCCGATCATGCTCGAAGTCTTCAACAACCAGTTCATGGCCATCGCCGACCAGATGGGCGCGACGCTGGAGAACACCGCCTACTCGGTCAATATCAAGGAGCGGCTGGACTTCTCCTGCGCCCTTTTCGACGCGCGCGGAGAATTGGTCGCCAACGCGCCACACGTGCCGGTGCATCTGGGCTCGATGAGCGAGAGCGTGAAGAAGATCCTGCACGAAAACGCCGGGCAAATCCGCCCCGGGGATGTGTTCATGATGAACAACCCCTTCAACGGCGGCACCCATCTGCCCGATGTGACCGTGATCACGCCGGTCTTCGCCCCTGCACGCACCGGCGGCGGCGCGCCGGAGATCGTGGCGACCGTGGCCAGCCGGGGCCACCACGCCGATATCGGTGGCCGCACCCCCGGGTCGGCTCCGCCCGACAGCCGCCACATCACCGAAGAGGGCGTGGTGATCGATAACTTCCGGCTGGTGTCCGAGGGCGTCCTTGAAGCGGCTGCGGCCCGCGACTTGCTGCTGTCCGGTGACTACCCCTGCCGCAACGTCGAGGAGAACATGGCCGACCTCGCCGCCCAGATCGCCGCCAACAGCACCGGGGAGCAGGCGCTGCGGGCGTTGATCGAGCAGTATGGACTGGCGACGGTCCACGCCTACATGGACCATGTCAAANACAACGCCGAAGAGAGCGTGCGCCGGGTCATCGACGTGCTCGGCGACGCGCGCTTCACCCACCGGCTGGACACGGACGCGGAAATCCGGGTGGCGATCAGCGTCGACCATGCGCGGCGCAGCGCGCGGCTGGATTTCACCGGNACATCGGCGCAGGACCCGCTCAACTACAATGCCCCAGCCTCGATCTGCCGGGCGGTGGTGCTCTACGTTTTCCGAACGCTGGTGGGCAAGAACATCCCCATGAACGAGGGCTGCCTGCAGCCGCTGGATCTGGTGATCCCCGAGGGTTCGATGATCAACCCGCGCTACCCGGCTGCGGTGATCTCCGGGAACACCGAGGTCAGCCAGGCCATCGCCGAGACCCTCTATGGCGCGCTGGGGGTGCTGGCAGGCTCTCAGGGGACCATGAATAATTTCGTCTACGGCAACGACCGGGTACAGAACTACGAGACCATCTGCGGGGGAACCGGCGCGGGGCCGGACTTCGAGGGTGCGTCGGCCGTGCACAGCCACATGACCAACACCCGCATGACCGACCCGGAGGTGCTGGAGCAGCGGTTTCCGGTGCGGGTCGAGGCCTTTGCCATCCGGCAGGGGTCGGGCGGCCACGGGCGCCACCGGGGCGGGGAGGGGGTCGAGCGGCGGCTGCGCTTTCTCGAGCCCATGACCGTGACTGTGCTGACTTCGCACCGGGTTCAGCGCCCCCACGGCGCGGCAGGGGGCCAGCCGGGGCAACCGGGCGAGAACTGGCTCGAGCGCGCGGACGGCCGCCGCGAGCGGCTGGCAGGTAACGACCAGACCGAAGTCGCGGCGGGTGATCAGGTGATCATGCTGACCCCCGGCGGGGGCGGTTTTGGCGCAGCCTGAGCGCTGACAGACCGAGTTTTGTCGCCCGACAATTGCGTGACAGGTCAACAAAATTGACAGCAGGCGCTCCACTGCGTTAACTCAGGCCCGAACAAGGGCCTCGACGTAGCAACGAAGGGTAGGGCAATGAGCAACATGGACCAGGTGATTACCACCGACATTTACATCGGCGGTGACCGTCGCCCTGCCTCCGACGGCGGCACCTATAATATCTACAATCCCGCCCGCCCAAGCGAGCTGGTCGGCCACGCCGCCGCCGCCACCCGCGACGATATCGACGACGCGGTCAAGGCTGCCCACGCGGCCTTCCCNGCCTGGGCTGAGATGGGCTATCAGGCGCGCATTGACCTGATGCGGCAGGTCGCCGAGATGCTGGGCGCAGACGAGGAAGACATCAAATACCGCTCGCGCCTGTTCACCCGAGAGCACGGCAAGATTGCCCGCGAAACCCTGATGGAAATGAGCCGTCTGGGTGACCGCTTCCGTCAGGCCGCAGCCTACGGCGAGCGGATCATGGTCGACGAAGTCATGGGTCCGGCGCCAATCGGCCCCCCGTTTGACACCATCGTCACCCGCCAGCCGCGCGGGGTCGCCGCGCTGATCGTGCCGTGGAACTGGCCGCTTTCGATCCTCGGCGCCAAGCTGCCCCAGGCGCTGGTCACGGGCAACACAGTGGTGGTCAAGCCCGCGGAGAACTCCGCCATGGCCCCGGTACTGACCCTGCATATGATCGCCAAGATGCTGCCCCCGGGCGTGGTCAACGTGGTCACCGGCTCCTCGCGCAGTATCGGTGACGCCCTGACCGGTCACCCGTTGGTGCGCAACGTCAACTTTACCGGCTCGGTCCCGGTCGGCCGTCACGTGATGAAGGTCGCGGCCGAGAACCTGACGCCGGTAACCCTAGAGCTGGGCGGCAACGACGCCGCGCTGGTGCTCGAAGACGCGGCGCTCAACGACGAGGTTTTTAACAAGATGTACTGGGGCGCCTTCGGGTCTTCGGGACAGATCTGCATGGCCATGAAGCGGCTGTACGTCCACGAAAGCCGCTACGACGAGTTGGTTGATGGCTTCACGGCGGCCTGCGAACGCGCGGTGGTCGGCGATGGCCTGCTGCCCGAGACCACCATGGGGCCGGTCAACAATGCCAAGCAGCTGCGGGTCGTCACGGACATGATCGCCGAAGCCCGGGCCAAGGGCGCGGAGGTGCGCGAATGCGGGCAGGTGCCAGACGAAGAGCTCTACAACGGCGGTGGCTACTTCCAGCGTCCTGCGCTGGTCTACAACGCCGACCCGTCGCTGTCGGTGGTGCGGGAGGAGCAGTTTGGCCCGGCCATGCCGATCATGAAGTTCAGCACCGAAGCCGAAGCGATCGCGCTGGCCAACGACAGCGAGTTTGGGCTGTGCTCTTCGGTCTGGACCGAAGACGCCGANCGCGCAGTCGCCATCGCGAAGAAGCTGGAGGCGGGCTACACCTACCTCAACGGCCACGGCCCCATGGCGCAGGACGGGCGCGGACCCTTCGGCGGTTTCAAGAACTCTGGTATCGGCCGGAATATGGGTTACGACGGCGTGCTTGCCTTCGCCGAACCGCACTCGATCTCGGCCCCAGCCGGCTTCCTAGTCGACTAACCGGTGAAAGCAGGCCCGCTGATTTCAGACCTGCTGCAGTAACAGCGTTCCCCTAGCTGGCGAGGGCCTTGGCCCGCTCGCGCAGGTCGGTCTTGAGCACCTTGCCGGTCGAGGTCTTGGGCAGGACGGTGAACACCACCTTTTTCGGCCGCTGGAACCCGGCGAGGCCCTTGGCGGCGTGGTCGAGCAATTCGGCCTCGCTCGACCCCGGTGCCTCAGCCTCGAAGCCCTCGGCCAGCTCGACGAAGGCGCAGGGCACTTCACCCCATTTCTCGTCCGGCATGGCCACCACGGCCGCCAGCGCAACCGCCGGGTGGGAGTAGAGGGCGTTTTCGACCTCGATCGAGGAGATGTTCTCGCCCCCGGAAATGATGATGTCCTTGGCCCGGTCGCGGATCTCGATGTAGCCGTCCGGGTGCTGCACGGCCAGATCACCCGACCAGAACCAGCCGTCCTTGAAGGCCTTGTCGGTGGCGTCCTCGTTCTTCAGATAGCCCTTCATGACGATATTGCCGCGGAAGCCGATTTCGCCCTGGGTCTGGCCGTCCCACGGCACCGGGCGCGAGGTTGCCGGGTCGAGCACGGCCACGTCCTCTTCGAGCTCGTAGGCGACGCCCTGCCGCGCCTTCATCCGCGCACGCTCGTCCAGCGGTAGTTCGTTCCAAGCGTCTTTCCACGCGCACACGACCGCAGGCCCGTAGACCTCCGTAAGGCCGTAAACGTGGGTGACGTTGATGTTCAGCTCTTCGATCGCAGCGATGACGGCAGCAGGCGGCGGCGCAGCGGCGGTCATCATCTCCACCCGCTGGGGGAAGGCGCGCCGCTCAGCGGCCGAAGCCCCGCTGATCAGCGACATGATGATCGGTGCCCCGCACAGGTGGGTGACACCGTGGTCGGCGAAGGCGTTGAAGATGGCATCGGCCCGTGGCGCGCGCAGGAACACGTTGGTCCCGGCCTGCAGCGTGATGGTCCACGGAAAGCACCAGCCGTTGCAGTGGAACAGCGGCAGGGTCCACAGATAGACCGGGTGGCGCGGCATGTTCCAGGTCAGGATCTGGTTGACCGCGTTGGTGTAGGAGCCGCGGTGAGAATAGACCACGCCCTTGGGCCGCCCGGTGGTCCCGGATGTGTAGTTCAGCGCCAGCGGATCCCACTCATCGTCGGGCAGGCTGGGTTCGAAGGCTGGGTCGCCGCTGGCCAGCAGGTCGTCGTAGCTGAGTTCCCCGATGGCGGTTCCGCCCGGTCCCTGACTGTCGTGGATGTCGATCACAGGAATATCGCGGCCGAGCTGGGCCAGTGCATCGCGCGCGATCCCGGAGAGTTCGGTGTCGACGAGGAAGACCTTGGCTTCGCCATGATCGAGGATGTAGGCGATGGTGCCCGCGTCCAGCCGGGTGTTATTGGCATTGAGCACGGCGCCGATCATCGGCACGGCCAGCGCGCATTCAAAGGCCTCGGGGATATTGGGGGCGAGCAGGGCGACGGTATCGCCCTTGCCGATCCCGCGCTGGGACAGGGCTGAGGCGAGGCGGCGGCAGCGTTCGCCCACTTCACCCCAGCTGCGGCGGATATCGCCGTGGATCTGGGCCGTGACTTCGGGAAAGACGCGCTCGGTCCGGCGCAGCATGGATACGGGCGACAGAGGGGTGAAGTTCGCCTGTCGTTTGACCAGTTCGGGTCCGTCGTACGCGCCCATTTATTCTCCTGTCCACTCCGGCATGTGGTCTTTGTTGATGAAGGCGTGGATGCCCGCTTCGGTATCGCGCGCCATCATGTTTTCCGCCATGACCCGGCCGGCGTAGGCGTAGGCTTCCTCCAGCGGCATTTCGGCCTGACGGTAGAAGGCTTCCTTGCCCACACGCACGGCGACGGGCGACTTGCTGACGATGATCTGCGCCATCTCGCGGGAGGTGGCTTCGAGATCGGCGTCGGGGACGACGCGATTGATCAGTCCCAGCTCCCTCACCTTCTCAGCGGGCAGGAACTCACCCAGCAGCAGCATTTCCATCGCCTGCTTGCGCGAGACGTTGCGCGACAGGGCGACCATGGGCGTCGAGCAGAACAGGCCGATGTTGACCCCTGAAGTAGCAAAGGTGGCGTTGTCGGCGGCCACAGCGAGATCGCAGCTGGCCACCAGCTGGCAGCCGGCGGCGGTGGCAATGCCGCGGACTTCGGCGATGACCGGCTGGGGCAGGCGCACCACCCGCAGCATCATTGACGAGCAGGTTGCGAACAGGTCCTGAAAGTACTGGAAGCCGCCGTCGGCATCCTGCCGCCGCTGGCTCATTTCCTTGAGGTTATGGCCCGCGCAGAAGTGCTTGCCCCCGGTGCGCAGGATCACGGCCTTGACGCTGCGGTCAGCGGCGATGTCGTCGAGCGTGGTGATCAGGGCCTCAAGCATCGCCTCGGAAAGGGCGTTAATGCTCTTGGGCGCGTTCAGGGTCAGGGTGGCGATGCCCCCGGCGTCCTCGCGCAGCAGCAGGTCGTCGGCCGCAGCGGGTTGTGTCACGGATTCAGTCAATGGACTTGTCCTTTCCGGCTCCTGTTATGGCACCGAACCGTAGCGTGATCAGGGCGACACCCGCAAGGATGACAAGACCGCCTGCGAGCTTTTCCAGCCCCGGTCGCTCGCCCAGTAGGATCGCCCCGCCCACCACTGAAAACAGCGGCAGCAGCAGCAGGTAGGGTGCGACTTCACCCACGTCGTAGCGCCGGATCAGCCGGTTCCAGAGGTAGTAGCCGAAGGCTGTCATGATCACGGCCATATAGGCGACTGCGCCCCAGACTTCGAAGCCTGCGCGGGTGATGGCGCCGATCTGTCCGGTCTCGAAAATGGCCGACATCAGGAACAGCTGCGGGGTGGCAAAGACCGCCACCCAGGCCGTGACCTGCAGCCCGCTGATATCCTTGAGCCGCCGCACCATGACCTGTCCGAAGGCCCAGGCCATGGCCCCGCCGATCACCAGCCCTACCGACGGCAGGCTGGCGCCGAACTTGCCCTGCCACGTCATCAGGATAATGCCGCAGAAAGCGATGCCGATGCCGAACCACTTGCGCAGGCCGGGTTTCTCACCCAGCAGCAGCGCACCGAGCATGACCAGAAACGGCACCTCCAGCTGCACGATGATCGCGGCGATCCCCGCCTCCAGTCCGAGCAGGCCGGTGAAGGTCAGGCTGTACTGGATCGCTGCACCGACAATGGCAATCAGGAACAAATTGAAGAAATTGCCCCTCGGCAGCGGGGTGAAGGCAACGAGGATCAGCGCCGTCAGCAGGAAGCGGAAGGCCATCAGCAAAATCGGGGGAAAGTCGCTGATCGCGCCCTTGGTGAACACCAGCCCCATTGCCCAGGCCAGCGGCACCGTGACCGCCATCAGCACCTCCAGCGGTGTCAGCCGCCCCAAGGCGTGCCTGCTTTCGTGTCCACGATGGCGCGGTTCCTGACGCCGGATCTGCGGCTTAAGTCGACGTTGCGTTTCATGACAGGTGGGTCCTGGGGTGGAAAAGAGTTGGGGGCGGGCAGCGCTAAAATGCGGCTGTCATTGCGCGTTCGAGGTCAGCGATCAGGTCGGCGGTGGCCTCCATGCCGATGTTCAGGCGCACGAGGCGGCCGCCGAAATCCTGTCCAGGGCGATCGAGGTCCGGGTAAACCACGGCCAGTGATGTCACCCCGCCCCAGCTCAGCCCNATCCGGAAGATGGCGAGGCTGTCGAGGAAGGTTTGCACCTGCTTTGCCGACAGGCTGTCTTTGAAGGTGAAGGAGAACACGCTCGCCGAGCCGGTGAAATCGCGCTTCCAGTGGTCGTGACCAGGGCAGGAGGGCAGCGCCGGGTGCAGCACCGTTTCCACGTGCGGGCAGTCTTCGAGCCAGCGGGCAACCGCCAGCGTTGCTGTTTCCAGATAATCCAGCCGCAGCGCGAGGGTCTGCAGCCCGCGCAGCGCCAGCGAGCAGTCGTCGGGTGAGACGGCAAGCCCGAGCTGCCGGTACACCGGGCCGAGTTTTTCGAAGCTGGCCTCATCGCGGACCGATACCGTCCCGAGCAGAATATCGCTGTGCCCGCCNACATATTTGGTCAGCGCCTGCATGCTCACGTCCACGCCGTGGGCGAAGGCGTCGAACAGTACCCCGGCGGCGTAGGTGTTATCCACCGCCACCGCGACCCCGCGCGCGTGGGCTGCCGCGACGATCGCCGGAATATCCTGCACATCCATGGTCACCGACCCGGGGCTTTCAGTCCAGATCAGCGCGGTGTTATCGCGGATCAGGTCGCTGATGCCAGCGCCGATCATGGGGTCGTAGGGTTCGACCTCGACCCCAAGCCCGGCCATCAAGCCCTCGGCCATCTCCTTGTTCGGCCCATAGGCCGAGTGGGGCACCAGCGCGTGACTGCCCGCCGTGCAATAGGCGAAGTAGACCAGCGCAATGGCGGCCTGTCCGCCGGGGACGACAAAGCTGAAATGGGCTTGCTCGAGCTCGGCAATGCGGGCGGCAAGTTCCAGCGTGGTCGGGGTGCCATAAAGGCCGTAGGAATAGCCGTTCTCGGACTGGTTCCAGTGGTCGTTGACCGCGGCTGCGTTCTCGAACACGACTGTCGAGCCCCGGAACACCGGTGTCGCCAGNGATGCGTAGTCGCGGCGGGCTCTGGGATCGGGTTTCAGCAGTCTCGTGCGCCAGTCCATGTGCGCTCCTCCCTTGTTGCCGCTTAGCTGTAGTTCTGTCATGGAGGTCAGGAAAAGAAAAATCGCGCAAGCGGTCGCTTTTTGCTGGCGCGGATGGCGGCAACCAGCGGCGGATGCAGGCGGGCTACGGCCCGCCGGGAGAGACAGGCACATGCAGGGATTTGACGCCACCGAATATCAGGCCCGGGTCGCGGGGCTTCAGGCCGCGATGGCAGCCGAGGGCCTCGATGCCTTGCTGCTGACCACCGAAGCCGAAGTGCGCTACCTCACCGGCTTTCTGACCCGGTTCTGGGAAAGCCCGTCGCGCGCTTGGTTCCTCGTGCTCCCGGCCAGCGGCAAGCCGATCGCCGTCATCCCCTCGATCGGTGCGGCGCTCATGGGCACGACGTGGATCGACGATATCCGGACTTGGCGCGCGCCCGACCTCGAAGACGACGGCATCGGCCTGCTCACCGCCTGCCTCGACGAAGTACTGGGCGGCGAGGCGGGTCGGGTCGGGCTGCCCGCCGGTCACGAGAGCAGCATGCGTATGCCGCTGCAGGATTTCTGGAGCCTGCTGGCCCTTCGGCCAAATCGTGCCTTTGTCGGTGACGGCAACATCGTCCGAGCGGCGCGGTCTGTGAAGTCGGCGGCTGAAATCGAGAAAATCCGCCACGCCTGCGCCGTCGCCGGGCGGGCCTTCGCCCGCTTTGGCGAGATCCTGCGTCCGGGGACGACCAAGGCCGAGTTGTTCCGGGGCTACCAGCGCCTTGCGCTGGAAGAAGGCGCAGATTTCGTCCCTTATATCGCGGNGGGCAATGGCGAGTGGGGCTACGGCGACATCATTGCCCCGGCGGACAGCAGTGAGATCCGCGCGGGCGAGGTGGTCATGCTCGACACCGGCGTCATAGTCGACGGCTACTTTGCCGACTTTGACCGCAACTTCAGCTTCGGGCGTCTGCCCCGGCAGGAGGTTCGGGACGGCTTCGCGCGGCTGGTGGAAGCCGCCGAGGCCGGGTTTGCAGCCGCAAAGCCCGGTGCGCGGGCCTGCGACCTGTTTTCCGCGATGGATCAGGTGGTTACCGGCGGCAAGAACAGCGCGGATTCGGGACGTTTTGGTCATGGCCTGGGTATGCAACTGACCGAGTGGCCGTCGCTGATCCCTGCAGAAACGGCGGAACTCAAACCCGGGATGGTGCTGACGCTGGAGCCGTCGGTCGAAACCAACGCCGATGGGGCTTTGCTCGTGCACGAGGAAAACATCGTTATCACCGAGATCGGTGCGGCGTGGCTGACCCCGCGCTCGGGGCCTGAGATCATGCTCCTCAACCCGGACTGAGGCCAGCGCCCCTGTGACGGGCCGCAAACGTCCGGTTGGGTGACTAGGCGCCGCGCATAAGCTGCAGCACAGCGCGATGGTAGATCTCCACGGCCTGCTCCAGCTGCTCTATCGATACGTATTCATCGAGCGAATGGCACTGCGCGAGCGCGCCCGGACCGCAGATCACCGCCTCACAGCCGAAGTTCGGCGCATCGGTGGAGCCGCTGAACGAGCGCACCGGGNTGGCCGTGCCCAAGCAGGCTTCGCTGGCCGCGAGCAGAGCGCGGACCGTGGCCGCGTCCTCCGGCGTCTCCAGTGGTGGGACGTTGAGGTCGTGGTGATCGAAGCTGTAGTCCAGCCCGGGCACGTCCGCGCGGACGCTTTCGACCACCGCTTCGAGTTCCGCCTGCACGGCCCCATGGTCTTCGCCGGGAATGGTGCGGCGATCGACTTCGATCCGCGCCCAGTCCGGCACCGATGAGGCGTTGGTCCCGCCGNCGACCACACCGACGCTCAGGGTCGGCGATCCGCACATCGGGTGTGCGGGCCGGGTCGCAAGCTCGGCGGCGTGGTCTTCCAGCGCGCGCAGGATCCGACCCATGTGGAAGATCGCGTTCACGCCCTTCTCGGGCAGGCTGGAGTGCACGGAGACCCCACGCGTGCGCAGGCCGAACATCATCTGCCCCTTGTGCACGGGGCAAATCGCCAGTTCCGAGGGCTCGGCGATGATGGCGAAATCGACGTGCGGGCCGGTCTCGCCGAAGGCCTTGGAGCCGAGCATGGCGTGTTCTTCATCGACCACGCCGGCGATGATCAGGTCGCCGCTGAGGGTCTCGCCGCTGGCCTGCAACCGCCGCACGACTTCGAGGTAGGCCGCAAGCCCCGCCTTCATGTCGCAGGAGCCGCGCCCGTGAACGCGGCCGTTCTCGACCCGCGGCTCGAAAGGCTGGTCGTAGCCCGCTACGCCGACGGTATCGAGGTGCCCGGCGAGCATGACCGTGGGGCCATCGCCGCTGCCGCGCAACCGCCCCCAGACGTTGCGTCGACCGTCGATCACCTTCTGCGAGCCCAGTTCCAGCCCCAGTTCGGCCAGTCGTTTNTCATAGAGGCGCGCCATGGCGTCCTCGGGCGGGGGCGTTTCCGCGGGGCCGTCGAAGGGATTGATACTGGGGGTGGCGACCAGCGCCTGCAGGTCGGAAACGAGGGTGGATTGGCTCATGGGCGGTCGCCTACCTGCTTTTGGCCGTGGATGGGGAAAGACGCGCTCAGGCCAGGCCAGTCTGGAACAGCCGCCCACGCCCGGGTAGGGCATCATCGATCCCGCTCAGCCGCAGCATGTGCCACGCCAGTGCGTGGTTGCTCGCCGTCACTGGCTTGTCCAAGGTGGCTTCAGCGGCCTCGATGATGCCGACGGCGCGCAGGCTGGTGCAGGAGATAAAGACGCCGTCCACCGATGGATCGCTACCGACCTCAAGCGCCGCGTCGAGGATCGATTGCGGGGCGATTTTGCCGACCACCGCGTCGCTGTCTTCGAAGAACGAGCCGACCACGCGCACGCTTACGCCGGAATGGGCGAAGTTTGCCTGCATCGCCAGCGTCACGTCAGGGGTGTAGGGCGTCAGCAGGGCAAGGTTCTGAACCCCTAGCGCAGCCAAAGCGGCCTTAGCCGCGGTCAGCGGGTTGGTGGCAGCCGCGCCCGGATGGGCGGTGGTTATGATCTCAGCGACGCGGTCTTCGCCGATGATGGTCGAGCCGGAGGTGCAGCCGTAACCGACCACACTCAGCCCCATATAGCCGGGGATCAGGGCGGCGGCGACGGGCAGTTCCTCTTCCATCCGGGCGAGGGTCTCCGGGGTCACCTGCGTGTCGTTGGCAAGCCTGGCGTGATAGACGCTGACATCGGGCAGGGGGTTGAGCAGGGCGCGGAACTCGGCTTCCACAGTCTGATCAGATTCGAGTACGAGCAGGCCCATGCGCGCTCGCGCGCCTTCTCCCGCGTCGGTCTCAAAGGACAGGCGCTGCAGGCTCGGGCTGCTCGGGTTGCGTTGTTCACCGTCCATGACTGCCGCTCCCTCTGAGGTGAATTCGGGCGCCGTTAGTCTGTCGCAATTTTACCGGCGGCTCAACGCCCAAAGTCCGGGACGGATGGCGCCAGTCACCGCCGTCAGGCTGTGGGCGCGATCCCGTCCACCATTTCGTCGATAAAGAAGCTGATCAGCTGGGGGCGGCCCGTAACCCCGGCCTTGCGGTAAATCGCGTTGAGCTGGGCCTTGATGGTGCCGTCCTTGGTGCCGCGCATGCGGGCGATTTCGGCGATCGAGCTGCCCTTGATCGCGAACAGAGCCACGTCGCTTTCCGAGGGGGAGAGATCCCAGTCGCGGAACTGATGCTGGAGGAACTCGCTGAATGCCCCGCTGGCGGCCTGCAGCGCGTTCTTCATGCGCCGCTGGTCTCGGAGCATGCGCCGGACCTGCAGGGCGGTGACGACCACGCTGATTACCAGCGCCAGCCCCAGCAGCCATTCGAACAGGTCTCCTTGTGCAAGGCCCAGCGCCAAGCCAGTCGGTACGACCGGGCCGAGCAGGTCCAGCACGCCATCGAACAGGAAGAACACGGCACAGAACAGCTGCAAGGCGAGGACAGCGATCAGCGCCAGACGAGAGGTGAGCAGGCGATCCATGGGCTTAGCTCCGGGGAGAGGCGAGGGTGAAAACGGCGAAAACAACGACCGAAGGGGTGACCCCTGTCTGGCTGAAAGCGGCCACCCCTTCTTTCATAAGTGGTTGAATCACAGACAAACTCTATTTTTCATTGGTGTCGTCTGCGTCTTCCATGTCGTCGTCTTCAGCTTTGTCCGTATCGGCGTCGTCGTCGTCGTCCTCATCGTCCTCATCGGCTTCATCTTCATCATCGACGCTTACGGCTGAGACCAGCCCCGTCTCCGGGTCGATCTCGAACTCCATTTCCATGGACGTGACCGGATCCCAGCCCTCGGCTTCAAAGATGCCGTCTTCGAACTCAACTTCAATCTGCTCGTAGCCCGCGATTTCGAGGGCGTTGATGATCGCGGCTTCGTCGGTGCCAAGCGTATCGCCGGCCTTGATCGCGGCCAGCGCCATGGTGGGGACGATGACAGCAAAGGCGGCAGAGGCAAGCAGAGCGGACTTGAGGGTCTTCTGGGTTTTCATCACAGGGTTCCTTTCGGTTTGGTTCAGAGTGCACGTTGGTGTGCGGATGCAGCGCGGTGCTGCCCTCCAAACCTGCCCACGGCTCCGGCCGATCTCCATTCATCGAAGGCTTAAACCCGGGGTTATAGGCCGATGGTTTATGCCCGCCGGTTCACCACCAAAAGCGCAGGTCTGACCCTGTTCCAAAGCCTCGGTAGCGTCCGTGAAAAGGGGGGGGGGGGTTGAACTCAGGTTTAAAGGCCGTGCAGCGAGGCCTTCAAACTTCGGTCCAATGGCGCGGCAGCGGACCTGGCCTGAAGTGTTGCGAACCCAAGCCATGCTTCAAAGATACAAGGAGACGAAGCCATGTTTTTCGGACTGAAATCCCTCTACGCCTTTCTCACAGACGTGTTTTCCGGCGCAGACGATCCTGTTCGCGCCGCAACCGAGGCCGCTTCCACGCCGGATGCCGACTTCGTAACGAGCCTTGATCCGCCTGCAGCCGTGGAAAGCGCCACCGCCGATGAGCGACAGTCGGTGGATTCCGACGAAGACGAAGATGATGCTGACGACGAGGAAGACGAGGACGACGAGGACGACGAGGACGACGAGGACGACGAGGACGACGATGAAGACGACCACGAAACCGCTGAAACAGCCGAGGCAGCGGTGCAGCTGGCACTGACCGATGCGGCCCTTGCCGATCTCGGGCTTCTCGCCCCATCATCCGCCCCGGCTCTGGCCACCGACGGGTCGGCAACCGATGACAGCGCCTCTGACGGTTTGGCCTCTGGCCTGCTGACCGAAGGTGACGATGGGCTCCTGCTCTGAGCGCTCTGGCCGTGCTCTGGCCGCGCTCTAGCACGGCTCTGGCACGGCTCTGGCAGCGCACGCGGCTATGCCATTGCCGCCGGTCAGACTGGCGTGGCCGCCAGCGGCTAAGCCGCGATGTTGACGCTTGCTGATGGGCGTAGCAAGGTCAGCCCAATTCCGGGCGGTGGCGATCAAACGCTGCCGCCCGCACTTCATTGAATGAGGAGCATCCCATGAGCACGAAACCTGTCGCGCTGGTTACCGGCGCCGCCCAGGGCATTGGCAAAGCCTGCGCCGAAGCGCTGGCCGAGGATGGCTATCACGTGGTGCTGGCCGACGTGCAGGAGAGCGTGAAGGACGCCGCCGCTGCCCTTGGCGGGACCGGGTTGATCTGCGACATGGCCGACCCCGCCGCCATTACCGCCATGTTCGACCACATCGAGGGCGAAATCGGCCCGGTTGCGGCGCTGGTCAACAACGCTGGGGTCGCCATGCCCGGTGATTTTCTGGACTACGACCTCGACGCCTTCGAACGCGTGATCAACATCAACCTGCGCGGCGTTTTTGTGGCGCTGCAGCGCGCCGGTCGGACCATGGTCGACAAGGGCATCAAAGGGGCGATCGTCAACATGAGCTCGATCAACGCGCTGGTGGCGATACCGTCGATCCCCGCCTACTGCGCCTCCAAGGGCGGGGTGATGCAGCTGACCAAGTCGGCCTCGCTAGCGCTGGCCCAGCACGGGGTGCGGGTGAACGCCGTCGGCCCCGGCTCGATCGATACCGAAATGATGGCCGGTGTAAACGCCGACCCCGGTGCGATGAAAATGGTGATGTCGCGGACGCCTATGCTCCGGGTCGGCACGCCGCAAGAAATCGCCAACGTTGTCGCGTTTCTTTGCTCCGACAAAGCCAGCTACATCACCGGTGAGACCATCTATGTCGATGGCGGCCGAATTGGCATGAACTATCTTTCACCAGGCCTGTGAACCAGCCGCAGGCCGGAGACAACAGCCCGACTTCCCCCCACCCGGGGCGCCGGCGCAGAACCGGTTAACCGCCCCGCGAGGGGCCAAACTCAGTATTGTGGATCAGATCATGCAGCACAGTCAGGACTTTTACATCAACGGCCAGTGGGTCGCGCCGCTCGAAGGCCGTCCCTTTGACGTCATCAACCCGTCGAATGAAGAGATCGCCGGAACCATCTCGCTGGGCGGCAAAGCGGACACAGACGCCGCCGTAGCAGCGGCGAAATCGGCCTTCGCCAGCTGGCGTCGTTCATCGATGAGCGAGCGCATGGAACTGCTCGAAACCATCCTCGGCATCTACAAGCGCCGCGCTGACGATATGGCCGAGGCGATCTCGATCGAAATGGGCGCGCCGATCGACATGGCGAAGGTGCAGCAGGCGAGCGCAGGCTCCGGGCACCTGCAGGCCTTCATCGATGCGCTGAAGGACTTCAAGTTCGAAGGCCCGATGCGGGAGGACACGCCCGATACCTTTCTGATCAAGGAGCCCATCGGCGTCTGCGCGCTGATCACCCCTTGGAACTGGCCGATGAACCAGATCACGCTCAAGGTGATCCCGGCGCTGGCAACCGGTTGCACTATGATCCTCAAACCTTCCGAGCAATCGCCGCTCTCCGGGCTGCTGTTTTCCGAGATCATGCACGAAGCAGGCGTGCCTGCCGGTGTTTACAACATGGTCAATGGCGATGGTCCGGGCGTGGGCAGCCAGCTTTCGTCGCATCCTGACGTGGACATGGTCAGCTTCACCGGTTCGACCCGGGCGGGCAAGGCGATCACCATCGCCGGTGCCGAGACCATCAAGCGGGTGACGCTGGAACTCGGTGGTAAGGGCGCGAACATCGTCTTTGCCGATGCCGACGACCGCGCGGTCGCCAATGGGATCAAGCGCTGCTTCAACAACACCGGGCAGTCGTGCAACGCGCCGACCCGGATGCTGGTCGAGCGCTCGCGCTACGATCAGGCGGTTGAGGAAGCCAAGGAAGCCGCCGAGGCGACCGTGGTCAGCACGGCATCTGAGGTCGGCAACCACATCGGCCCACTGGTCTCCGAGCTGCAGTTCACCAAGGTGCAGGACCTGATCCAGAAGGGCATCGACGAAGGCGCCCGTCTGGTCACCGGCGGCGTCGGTCGGCCCGAGGGCCTGAACCGCGGCTACTTTGTCCGCCCGACCGTGTTCGCCGATTGTCACAATGACATGCAGATCATGCGCGAGGAAATCTTCGGCCCGGTGCTGTCGATGATGCCCTTCGACACCGAAGAAGAAGCGATCCGCATTGCCAACGATACCGACTACGGCCTGACCAACTACGTCCAGACTAGCGACCCGGAGAAGGCCCGCCGCGTGGCGCGCGAGCTGCGCACCGGCATGGTCGACATGAACGGCCGGGCGCGGGCTTCGGGGTCGCCCTTCGGCGGCATGAAGCAGTCTGGGAACGGCCGGGAAGGCGGGGAGTGGGGGATCGATGAATTCCTCGAAGTCCGCGCCATCGGCGGTTGGCCAACCTGAGGCGACCATCGCTAACTGACCGTCATTTACCTGCCGCTGAGAGCCAGCGGCAGGCCCCGGGTGCGCGCGGCGCGCGGTCATGACGGACCAGCCCAACATCCTGCTGTTCATGGCGGACAACCAGCCCGCTGACCTGCTCGGGTGCTACGGTAACGACGAGGTCAGCACCCCGCATCTTGATGCTCTGGCAGCGCGGGGGCAGAGGTTCGAGCAGGCCTATTGCGTCAACGCCATGTGCTCACCCTGCCGGGCGTCGGTGCTGACTGGGCTCATGCCCAGCCAGCACGGCCTGCACAACTGGCTCGACGACCGGCTGATCGGCCAATGGCCGGAGAACTGGTCGGCCATCGCCGAATTCAACGCGCTGCCGGTGATGCTCAAGCAGGCCGGTTATGCCACCGCCCTGATCGGCAAATTCCACCTCGGCGTTCCCTTCGTCCCGCAGCTGGCCTTTGACCACTGGGTGACCTTCACCCACGGGCACACGACAAGCTTCTACAACAACGAAGTCATCGACGACTACCAGCGCTACCAGTTCGCCGGACACACGGTCGATTTCTTCACCGACAAGACCATCGAGTTCCTCGAACACCGCGCGGGGCAGGACAGCCCGTTCTTCGCCTTCGTGCCCTACAATGGGCCTTACGGCCACTGGCCCGCGATCAAAGGTCGCGCGGAGAATGAATTCGCAGAGCTCTATGACGACAGCGATATGCACTCCATCCCTCGTGAGGGGCTGAGCGCGGACGTGCTCGAGCGCTTCGGCCTGCGGGTGCAGGAGGGCGGGGGCGTGCGCGAGCAGTTCAAAGGACCGCTTCTGCTGCCTAACAACGTCGAAGCGCTGCGCAACTATTTCAGCCAGGTCTCGCTGATCGACCACGGGGTCGGCCGCATCCTGCAGACCCTCGATCGGCTGGGGCTGGATGACAATACAATCGTCATCTACACCGCCGACCACGGTTTTTCGCTGGGTCACAACGGCATCTGGGGTCACGGTGCGGCGGCCTTTCCGGCCAGCGCGCACCGGGCGTCCTACCACATCCCGCTGATCGTGGCCGGGGGAGAGACGCGGGTTGGGACTACCCACGCCGGGCTGGTCTCGCAGCTCGACCTGTTCCCGACCTTGGCAGCGCTGGGAGGTGCTGGCACGGGCGCGCCAAGCCTTCCCAGCGCAGGGCGCGACCTCAGCGCCATCCTGACCGGTCGCGGTGCTCCTTACGACGGTCAGCAAGACCGGGCGGTGTTCATGGAGCAGGAAGAGACCCGCGCCATCCGAACCCCCAACTGGCTCTATGCCGCCCGGTTCCTCGGCGCCCCTGGCTTCGAGCTGGGCGATGAACTCTACGATCTGCGGCAGGATCCGCTGGAACGGACCAACCTAATCGACAGCCCGCAGCATGCTGAGACGGCCGCCGGTCTGCGCGCCGAAGTCGGGGCCTTTTTCGACCGCTACAGTCAGCCTCAATATGACCTCTGGACAGGCGGTCGCGCCAAATCCAATGTCACCTTCAACGGCTTCTGGCAGGATGCCTGGGGGCCGGACTGGCAACCTCTGCTGTAGCCGGAAGCCAAGGCAAACCTAACCGATCGAAAACAAGGTGTGAGACTATGAAACTTGAGCGCCGTGCCTGGGTCGCCGAGACCAGCGAAACCCTTGTTCAACGGATTGCAACGGCAACCGCGGAGCAGTCTTCGACCGACGTGTTTGCCCGCCTGCAGGCATTGGCCGAGGAGAACCAGTCGATCCACGAGCGCGAGTGCTTCAACCTCAACCCGGCAACCAATGCCATGAACCCGCGTGCCGAGGCCATGCTCGCCTCCGGGATCGGCTCACGGCCTTCGCTGGGGTACCCTGGCGACAAGTACGAAATGGGGCTGGAGGCGATCGAAGAGATCGAAGTCATCGCCGCCCAGCTCAGCGCCGAGGTCTTCGATGCGCGGTTTGCCGAAATCCGTGTGCCTTCGGGCGCGCTGGCCAACCTCTATGGCTTCATGGCGATCTGTCAGCCAGGGGACACGATCATTGTCCCGCCAGCATCGATCGGTGGACACGTCACCCACCATGGGCCGGGCTGCGCGGGCCTGTTTGGCCTGCGTATTCTCGAAGCGCCGGTAGAATCCGACGGTTACAGCGTCGATGTCGAGGGCCTGCGGGCACTGGCGCTGGCGGAGAAGCCTGCGCTGATCACCCTGGGCGGAAGCCTCAACCTGCACGAACATCCGGTTGCAGCCGTGCGGGAGATCGCGGACGCGGTCGGGGCGCGAGTGCTGTTCGACGCCGCCCACCAGTGCGGGGTGATCGCCGGGCGTGCCTGGTCCAACCCGCTCAAGCACGGCGCGGACCTGATGACCATGAGCACCTACAAGAGCCTCGGCGGCCCGGCGGGTGGTCTGATCGTGACCGACAGCGCCGAGATTGCCGAGCGGCTCGACCGGATTGCCTTCCCCGGGATGACCGCCAATTTCGACGCCGCTAAGTCAGCGGCGCTGGCCGTGACTATGCTCGACTGGCGCGACTTCGGGCAGGCCTACGCCGCCGAGATGATCGCCACCGCCGCTGCGCTGGCTGAAGCGCTGGCTGAACGCGGGCTGCCGGTGTTCACGGCGCGGGGCAGGGCTACACAGTCTCATCAGTTTGCGCTCGAAGCTGCGGCCTTCGGCGGTGGGCAGGCGGCGTCCAGAACCCTGCGTCAGGCCGGCTTTCTGGCCTGCGGGATCGGCTTGCCGCGCCCGGCGGTCGAGGGCGACATGAACGGCCTGCGGCTGGGAACGCCGGAGCTGGTGCGCTGGGGCATGAGGGTCGCCGATATGGACCGCCTGGGCGGGATGATCGCCGACGCCCTCAGCGGTCGGCCCGACCCCGCCGCCGTGGCCCAGTGGCGGCGAGGCTTCGACCGGATGCGCTTCATCCACGCCTGAGCCGAGTTAACCCTACTCCCGCGCGGCCGCGAAGGCAGCCACAGTCCGAGTCACATCTGCCGGGGTCGTGGCCCACGAGCAGAGACTGACCCGTACCACCGGCTGGTCGAACCAGCGTGACGGGCCGATCCACGCCTCTCCCGATGCCCGTACGTGATCGACAAAGGCTGTCGTCTTAGCCTCGTCGCCGATCTCCAGCAGCACCTGGTTGAAGACCACTTCATTGATGACGCTGAACCCGGCCTCCTTGAGTTCGGCCTCGAACTGGCGCGCGCGCGTGTGCAGCCCCTCGACCAGCGTTGCCACCCCGCTGCGGCCGAGAAAACGCAGTGCGGCCCATAGGTCGATCGCCCGGGTCCGGCGTGACATTTCCGGGGTAAACTGCATGCCGTCACGATGCTCGGAGGTGGGGATATAAGCGCCTGAATTCTGCAGCGCGGCAACCATGGCCTCGGGGTCGGCGCAGAGCGACAGGCCGCTGTCGTAGGGCGCGTTCAGGGTCTTGTGGGCATCGACGCTCCACGATTGTGCCAGTTCCAGTCCGTCAGTCAGATGGGCGAGGTTGGGGCAGGCCGCCGCCCACAGCCCGAAGGCCCCGTCGATGTGCACCCAGGCACCGGCGGCCCTTGCCGCGTCGCAGCAGGTGCGGATCGGGTCAAAGGAACCGGAATTGACGTTCCCGGCCTGCAGGATGAGGATGCAGGTCTCGTCCAGCGCGGGCAGGGTCTCCGGGCGCAGGCGCCCTTGATCGTCGACTTCGGCATATTCGATGGTGTCGGTGCCGAAGCCCAGCAGGGCCACGGCTTTGAGCACGGTCGAATGCGCGTGGCGGCTGGTGATCAGCCGTAGGCGCGGCGCCGACGCCAACCCGGCAGCATTGATGTCACAGCCCAGCCGTTGGCAAAGCCGCCAGCGTGCAGCGGCAAGTCCGCAGACGATGGCCATGGACGTGCCACTGACAAAGCCTGCCACGGTCTGCCCCGGCAGCCCCAGCAACTCGATCAGCCAGCGTTGACAGACCTCTTCAAGGCGGGAATTGGTCGGCGAGACGGCGTGCACCACGGCATTCTGGTCCCAGGTATCGGCCAGCAGGCGCGCGGCAAGCGCGGTGGGCAGCAGGCCGCCGTTGACCANGCCGAAGAAGCGTCCTCCCACCTGTGCGGTGGTTGCCGGACCGCCGAGCCGCGCGAGCTGGTCAAGTATGGCTTCCGCCTCACCCGGTCCCTCGGGCAGCGGGCCGTCCAGCCCGGCGAGCGCAGCCTGTGCCGCAGCATCCGGGGCGACGGGCCGGTCGCTGATCCCGCGCAGGTAGGCCTGCCCGTGCTCGATGGCGCGGGTGAACAGGCTGCCGTCCTGCATCTGCTCGTGCATGGCCTGATGCAGCGGGCTCGGATCCAGTGTGGTCCNGGCAGATGGGGGAGGGGTCTTGTCGTTCATGGNCAGATCCGTTGTGGTTCGCCCTCGGGTCGGTCCGGGGGACGTGGTTGATGTCACAGGCCCCGGAAACGGCTTGCGCGGGCTGCGGCCAACCCATATGCCAGTACCCGAAACCCACGGACCCAGACAAGAGCGGCAGAGAATGAACCAAGGCGCCGAGCTTCCCCGAAAGCACCTGTTCGACATGCCNGAGGGCCTGATCTACCTCGATGGTAACTCGCTGGGTATGCTGCCCAAGGCTGTCGGCGCGCGGGTTGCGGAGACCATTGATCGCGAGTGGGGACAGTCGCTGATCCGGGCGTGGAACGCCGAGGGCTGGATGGACCTGCCGACACAGTTGGGTGATCGGCTGGGGGCCATGTTCCTGAACGCGCCCGCCGGGTCGGTGTCAGTCGGCGATACCTTGTCGATCAAGGTCTATCAGGCTCTGACCGCCGCGCTGAAGATGCGCCCCGACCGGCGCGTGATCCTCTCGGACAGCAACAACTTCCCCTCTGATCTCTACATGGCGCAGGGGTTGATCGAGACGCTGGGGCAGGGCTATCGGCTGGAGACCGTGCCAGCCGATGATATTGAAGCCGCCTTGACGGACGAGGTTGCGGCGGTGCTGCTGACGGAGGTCGACTACCGCACCGGGCGGCGGCTCGATGCCGCGCGGATTACCCGGGCCGTGCACGATGTCGGCGCCGTGATGATCTGGGATCTGGCGCACTCGCTGGGCGCTGTCCCGGTCGACATGGCGGCCAACACGGCCGAATTCGCCGTGGGCTGTACTTACAAGTACCTCAACGCTGGCCCCGGGGCGCCGGCGTTCATCTATATTCGCCCCGACCTGCCGGACGATGTTCAACCGGCCTTGGCGGGCTGGATGGGCCACGCCAATCCCTTTGCCATGGACCCGGTGTACGAGCCCGGCCCGGCGGCGGAGCGTTTTCGGATCGGCACCCCGCCGATTGTGCAGATGCGTATGCTGGAAGCCGCACTGGATGTCTGGGAGGGGGTGTCGATGCAGGCGCTGCGCGACGCCTCGCTGGCTCTGAGCGAGACCTTTATTGCCGAGGTCGAACGCCGTTGCCCGGGGCTTGAACTGGCGTCACCCCGCGACCCGCAGCGACGCGGCTCGCAGGTGTCTTTCCACTTCGAGCACGGCTATGCCGCCATTCAGGCGCTGATCGCTGGCGGCGTGATCGGCGACTTCCGCGCGCCCGATATCATGCGCTTTGGCTTCACCCCGCTGTACCTCGACGAGGCCGACGTGATCGCCGCTGTCGACGTGCTCGAGCGTGTGATCCACGACCGTCTGTGGGACCGGCCTGAGTTTCAGACCCGGTCCCGGGTAACCTGAGCCCCGCAAGGGCTCAGGCTCCGGTCAGACGTCCAGCGTGTTGTCCCGCTCCCACTGCGAGAAGTGGCTGACGTAGGAATTCCACTCCTGCCGCTTGAGCTTGAGAAAAGCCTCGGAAAACTCGGAGCCCATGGCTTGGGTCAGGGCCGTGTCGGCCTCCAGACCGCGCAGGGCGTCGAGCAGGTTCAGGGGTAGGCGCGGCGCGTCCTTTACGGTGTGGCCCTCGGCGTACATGTCGATGTCGTAGCGGGGGCCGGGGTCGGCTTCGCTGGCCAGACCCGAGAGGCCCGCGGCGATGATCACCGCCTGCAGCAGGTAGGGGTTGGCAGCGCCATCGGGCAGGCGCAGCTCGAACCGTCCCGGGCCGGGAACCCGGACCATGTGGGTGCGGTTGTTGCCGGTCCAGGTGATGGTATTCGGCGCCCAGCTCGCACCCGAGAGTGTCCGCGGCGCGTTGATCCGCTTGTAGGAGTTGACCGTCGGGTTGGTGATCGCCGCCATCGCACTGGCGTGCTTCATGATCCCGCCCAGGAAGTGCCGCCCGCGCGCACTGAGCCCNAGCTCCATGCCATCATCTGCGAAGGCGTTGGTGGTCCCGGCCTGATCCCAGACCGAGACGTGCACGTGGCAGCCGTTGCCGGTCAGGCCCTCGACCGGCTTGGGCATAAAGGTCGCCCGGTAGCCGTGCTTTTCGGCAACGGACTTGACCATGAATTTGAAGAACGAGTGCTTGTCGGCCGTGCGCAGCGCGTCGTCGAACTCCCAGTTCATCTCAAACTGGCCGTTGGCGTCTTCGTGGTCGTTCTGGTACGGCCCCCAGCCNAGCTCCAGCATATAGTCGCAGATCTCGGCGATGACATCGTAGCGGCGCATCACCGCCTGCTGGTCGTAGCAGGGCTTTTCGGCGCGGTCGTAGGGGTCGGAAATCTCGGTTCCCTCAGGCGTAAGCAGGAAGAATTCGGCCTCCACCCCGGTTTTGACGCGCAGGCCATCGGCCTCGGCGCGGGCAAGCAGGCGGTTGAGTACGTTGCGCGGGGCCTGCTCCACCAGTTCGTCTTCCATCACCAGATTAGCGGCGACCCAGGCGACTTCGCGCTTCCACGGCAGCTGGATCACCGAGGACGGGTCCGGCACGGCGAGCATGTCGGCGTGCGCCGGGGTCATATCCAGCCAGCTGGCGAACCCGGCGAAGCCTGCGCCTTCTTCCTGCATGTCCGCGATGGCCTGCGTGGGCACCAGTTTGGCCCGCTGCGCACCGAACAGATCNGTGAAAGAGACCATGAAGTACTTAACGCCTTTTTCTTTGGCGAAGGCCGCGAGGTCGGTGGTCATGTCACTCTCCGGAAGTCTGATGGTTGTCGTGTTCTATAANTCTGCATCGCGTCTGTCTTTGGGCGAGCCTAGCCNAGCGNCGCTCAAAAGCCAGCCTTTCCCGGGTACCAGTCGGTCCCCGCCAGCGGCACCTGCGCCATGGCGGCTGCCTCCATGGTCAGGGCACAGAGGTCCTCGGGTTCGAGGTTGTGCAGGTGGCTCTTGCCGCAGGCGCGCGCGATGGTCTGGGCCTCCAGCGTCATGACCTTGAGGTAGTTGGAGAGCCGTCGTCCCCCCAGCACCGGATCGAGCCGCTTCTGCAGTTCGGGGTCCTGGGTGTTGATCCCGGCCGGGTCCTGACCCTCGTGCCAGTCGTCGTAGGCCCCAGCGGTGGTGCCGAGCTTCTGGTAGTCCGCTTCCCACTTTGGGTCGTTGTCGCCCAGTGCGATCAACGCGGCTGTCCCGATGGACACCGCGTCCGCGCCCAGCGCGATAGCCTTGGCGACGTCTGCACCGCTGCGGATGCCTCCGGAGATCACCAGCTGCACCCCGTCACGGTGCAGGCCCAGATCCTGAAGCGCCTTCACGGCAGGGCGGATACAGGCGAGCGTGGGCTGTCCGACNTGCTCGATGAACACATCCTGTGTGGCCGCTGTGCCGCCTTGCATGCCGTCGAGCACAACCACGTCGGCGCCAGCTTTCACCGCTAGCGTGGTGTCGAAGTAGGGGCGGGCGCCGCCGACCTTGACGTAGATCGGCACCTTCCAGCCGGTAATCTCCCGCAGTTCAAGGATCTTGATCTCGAGGTCATCGGGACCGGTCCAGTCCGGGTGACGGCAGGCCGAGCGCTGATCGATGCCCTGCGGCAGGTTGCGCATTTCCGCAACGCGGTCGGAAATTTTCTGCCCCAGCAGCATGCCGCCACCGCCGGGCTTGGCGCCCTGACCGACGACGATCTCGATGGCGTCCGCGCGGCGCAGATCATCCGGGTTCATGCCATAGCGCGAGGGCAGGTACTGGTAGACCAGCTTGTCCGAATGCCCGCGTTCTTCCTCGGTCATGCCGCCATCACCGGTGGTGGTCGAGGTCCCGGCCGCTGTTGCTCCGCGGCCCAGCGCCTCCTTGGCTGTGCCAGAGAGCGCGCCGAAGCTCATCCCGGCGATGGTGATCGGAATGTCGAGGTTGATGGGATTGGCCGCGTGGCGCGTACCGAGGCTGACGTCGGTGGCGCAGGTCTCGCGGTAGCCCTCCAGCGGGTAACGCGACACCGACGCGCCCAGAAACAGCAGGTCGTCGAAATGCGGAACCCGGCGCTTGGCCCCGCCGCCACGAATGTCGTAGATACCGGTCGCAGCCGCGCGCCGGATTTCCGAGTTGGTGCGGTCGTCGAAGGTCCAGGACTTAACGGGCGTCGTGCGGTGCGGATTGTCGGTCATGGTCTGGATCTCCGCTCAGTACGACGAGGCGTTGTCGATGTTGAAGGTGTAGAGCTGCCGGGCTGAGCCGTAGCGCCGGAATTCCTCGGGCCGGGCGTCGGCGCCAGCGCGTTCGAGCAGGTCGGCGAGCAGTTCGTGGTGCTCGGGCCGCATTTCTTTTTCCACGCAGTCCGCGCCGAGGCTTTTGACCGATCCGCGCACGAACAGCCGGGCTTCGTAGAGCGAGTCTCCCAGCGCGTCGCCCGCATCGCCACAGACCACGAGCGTACCGCTCTGCGCCATGAAGGCCGACATGTGGCCTATGTTGCCGTGGACGACGATATCGATGCCCTTCATCGAAATCCCGCAGCGTGAGGCGGCGTTGCCCTTGACCACCAGCAGGCCGCCGCGACCGGTCGCCCCGGCGTACTGGCTGGCATCGCCCTCAATCACCACGGTGCCGGACATCATGTTTTCAGCCACGCCCGGCCCGGCTGAGCCTTCCACTGTGATGCTGGCCTCCTTGTTCATGCCTGCGCAGTAGTAGCCGGTGGAGCCGCCCACGGTGACCGCGATGGGGCCGTCGAGCCCGACGGCGATGGCGTGGCTGCCGCGTGGGTTGTCGATCCGCCACTGGGTCTCGTTGGACTGGGCCTCTGCCGCAGCCCGGGCCGCGGTCTGCAATTGCTGGTTCAGGGCGCGCAAGTCGTCCTTGGCAAGGTCAATCGTCGGCACGGCTCAGCGCTCCCAGAAATAGACGTTGGCGGGTTCGGGTTCCCAGACCCGCGCGGTATCGATACCGGGCAGGGACACCAGCGCACGGTATTCCGAGCCGAAGGCGACGTAGGCGTCGGTCTCGGCCATGACGGCAGGCTTGCAGGCGATCGGGTCGCGCAGCACGCCAAAGCCGTTCTTGGTGCCGACGACGAAGGTGAAGAACCCGTCGAGGTCATCGAGGCTGTCTTCCAGCGCCTGCCCGAGGTTGCGACCCTGCTGCATGCGATAGGTCAGATAGGCGGCTGCGACTTCGGTGTCGTTCTCGGTTTCGATGCGCACGCCCTCGCGCTGGAGCTTGCGCCGCAGGCTGTTGTGGTTCGACANCGAACCGTTGTGCACCAGGCACTGGTCGGCGCCGGTAGAAAACGGGTGAGCGCCCATGGTCGTCACCGCAGATTCCGTCGCCATACGCGTGTGGCCGATGCCGTGGGTGCCACCCATGGCGCCAATGTCGAAGCGGGCGGAGACGTCGCGGGGCAGGCCCACTTCTTTGTAGATCTCCATGGNTTCACCCGTGGACATGATCCGCAGGTCTGAATGGCTTTCGCGCAGGTGGCTGATCAGCGCAGCGGCGTTGTCCGGGGCGGTCGAAATGACCGCATGGGTCGACTTGGCAGCGAGGCTGCAGGGGTGCCCGGTCGCCGTGCCGAGGTGCTCAGCCAGCTGTGCGAAGGCCGTCTCCGGGTCTTCAGCCTGCACGGTGACTTTGAAGGCGCCGCTGGTCTCCGCGCCGTAGACGGCGATCCCGGCGCTGTCTGGTCCGCGATCGGTCATGGTGACCAGCATGTCGGAGAGCATGCCGCCGAGCCGGGGCGAGAGGCTGTCGTCTTTAAGAAACAGGCCGACAATTCCACACATAAGGCTGTTCTTTTCTTTCCGTTGGTTCCGGTCAGGGTGGCTGCGTGACCGTCCGCAGAGCGGTCTACCGGGTCAGACCGGCCCGATTGGGCTCAGCTTGATCAGCATCCACACTGCCATGGCGAACATCAGGAGATTTTCTGTCAGCGACACCGCCCCGAGCGGGACGTTGGAATTGCCGCCCACGCAGGCGCACTTGAGGTCTCGTTTATCGATATACACGGCTTTGATGACTGAAATACCCCCAATCGTGCTGATAAACAGGCCCACAGGCGCTGCGAGCCACGGCAGCATCCCGGCGAACATCAGGATCCCGGCCCCAGTTTCCGCAAAGGGGTAGAGGTAGGCATAGCGCACCCGGCGCTGGGCCAGCAGGTCATAGTTCAGGAACTGGCTGGCAAAGCCCTCCAGATCGCGCAGCTTCAGCAGGCCGAGCATCACCATGGAACCGGCGATGAACTGCTCCGCCATCTGGATCAGCGCAGCGCCGGGGTTTTCACCCAGTCCAGCAAAATTGAGCGCCACCGCCAGCAGCGCTGCGACACTGAACAGCGCGATCACCGGCGTGTAAGTCTTGGCCTTGGGGTCGGGCACCGGTCGGCCGAAGTGCGCCAGCAAATCCGTGTAACCACCGACCCGCTCGCCCGCGATGAAGGCCTGCGGGAAGGTCGCCACGTCGAATTCGAGCTTGGCGGCGTCGATTGCCTCGNGCGAGGTCAGGTGGCGGTCCTCGACCCGGTAACCCCGGCGTTGGAGCAACGCCAGCGCCTTGCGCCCGTGGACGCAGGTATTGTTGGGAATGACACGGCGGTACAGGACTGCTTGCTTTGGTGTGGTTGTCATGAGGTGCATCCGTTGTGCGGCCATTTNCGGTAGTCTGCACAGACCCGCGCAGCAGGCAAGGCATGTTTGGACGCAGAGACGGCCTCCGGGCTGATTTCCGAGCCTGCGTGCGTGAGCATGTACAACCCTACGAGGCTCCGTCTAAGCTGCGCGCCTAATTCGTTCATGGCGACGAGGCCGGGCCCTTGAGCTCCAGCAAACAGCACAGTCGGCAGGCGCGACGCCTGCTCTCGACCGGTGATCCGGGGCGGGTGATCGCCGCGCCNGTGCTGGCCTGTGAGGAGGGGTTGAGCTTCTGGGGTGGGGTCGACCNGGACACNGGCGCAATCATCGACGCGCACCACCCCCAGCGCGGTGGGGTGGTTTCTGGCCAGATCGTAATGATGCCGACCTCGCGCGGGTCGTGCAGCGGCAGCGGCGTCCTGCTGGCACTAGCGCTGGGTGGGAAGGCCCCCGCAGCGCTGGTGTTCAGGGAGCCCGAGGAGACCCTGAGCCTCGGTGCGCTGGTCGCCAACCGGCTGTTCGATCGCCCGGTGCCGGTGCTGTTCCTGCCGCCGTCGGACTTTGCGGCGCTGGCCGGGGCAGAGTGGGCACAGCTCGACGCTGCCGGACTGTCGTTCGACCTCGATGGGCGGCAGGCACGGGCCATCGCCGTGGAGGGGCTTGGGGCCGAAGCGGTCCACCTGAGCGCGGCTGACCAGTTGCGCCTGGCGGGTGGGCAGGGCCGCGCGGTGCAGGTCGCCATGGAGGTGATCGCGCAGATGGCAGCCGCCCAGGGCGCCTGTGCGCTGCTCGACGTCAGTCGGGGCCACATCGACGGCTGTATCCTCGCCCATGATGCCAACCTGATCTTTGCCGAGACTATGGCCGATATGGGCGCTCAGGTCGGGGTCCCGACCACCATCAACGCCATCTCGATCGACCGGGAGGCTTGGCAGGATCAAGGAGTGCCCGTTGACTTTGGCCAGCGCGCCAGCCGCCTCGCCGAAGCCTACGTCCGCATGGGCGCCCAGCCGACCTTCACCTGCGCGCCCTACCATCGCGAGGACCGCCCGGAGCAGGGTGAGGTCATCGGGTGGTCTGAATCCAACGCGGTGATCTACGCCAACTCGGTCTTGGGGGCACGGACCACCAAGCATCCGGACTACCTCGACCTGTTCATCGCCATGACTGGCCGCGCGCCGCGCGCTGGCGTCTATGAAGAGGCAGGCCGGCGTCCGGTCCGGGTGCTGCATTTCGACGTGCCCCGCTGGCCCGATGCCGACGACAGTCTGTGGCCGCTGGTCGGTTGGCTCGCCGGGAAGGCGGCGCCGGACTGTGTGCCGCTGATTACGGGCTTCGAGGCTGCCGCGCTGTCCGAGGATGACTTGCGCGCGATCTGTGCCGCTTTCGGCACCACCTCGGGCGCGCCCATGCTGCACGTTGCCGGGCATACCCCCGAAGCCGACCTCGCCCCGCTGGCAGGCGCGGAACGGGTCGCACTGAGCGCTGCGGACCTGCGGGCTGCGTGGCGCACGCTCAATTGCGCCAGCGGGGCCGTCGATCTGGTGGCCATCGGCAGCCCCCACGCGTCCTTCGCTGAGTGCCAGCAGATCATGGGATTGCTCGACGGGCGGTCCTGCGACGCCGCTCCCATGATCATCACTCTGGCCCGCGACGTGCTCGAGCAGCTTGAAACCGACGGCGCCGCCGCCGTGCTGCAGGCCGCCGGTGTGCGGCTGGTCGCCGATCTGTGCTGGTGCTCGATCACCGAGCCCGTGTTCCCGCCCGAGGCGCAGAGCATCCTCACCAACTCCGGCAAATACGCCCACTACGCCCACGGCCTGTCCGGTCGCGAGGTTCGGCTCGGCGGGCTGGAGGCCTGTGTCGATGCCGCCGTTCAGGGTTTGACGCCCTCAGGACTGCCCGACTGGCTCGCAACGGATGCCTGAGAGCGGAGACACGGGCGGTCGCGGCAAAAGTTTGGCTCTGCCCACCGCCCGCGCCGGGCGCGAAAGGTATTGCCGTCCCCAGCGCTTTGGTGCGTAAAGAAGGCCCGTCCGCCCGCTTTCGAAGGAGGCCTTGCCCATGAAGATCGCCAAGATTGCCCTCTACGCCGTTGCGTTGCCGATGAAAGAGGGCGCGTACAGCTGGTCAAACCAGAGTTTTGCTGCCTTTGACAGCACCATCGTCGAAGTCACCACCGACGACGGGCAGACGGGCTACGGCGAAATCTGCCCGCTGGGGCCGGCCTATCTGCCCGCTTACGCCGAAGGCGCCCGCACCGGGATCATGAATCTTGCCGACAGCCTGATCGGCCTCGATCCCCGCCAGATCGGGTCGATCAATCTCGTGATGGATCGTGCGCTCAAGGGGCACCCTTACGTCAAGTCGGCGCTCGACATCGCCTGCTGGGATCTGCTGGGCAAGGCCACCGGCCAGCCGGTTTGCAACCTGCTCGGTGGCCGGGTGCAAGACAGCGTGCGCCTGTTCAAAGTCGTCTCGCGCGGCGACCCGGATGCCATGGCCGAGCGCCTGCAGGCCTATCAGGCGCAGGGCTTCAACCAGTTCCAGATGAAGGTCGGCGCTGGTGCAGATCTCGATATCGAGCGCATCCGCAAAGTCACGGCGGTGCTGAAAAGCGGTAACAAACTCGCCGCCGACGCCAACTGTGGCTGGATGCAGCACGAGGCGGTTCGGGTGGTCTCCGCCGTTAATGACATGCCGCTCTACATCGAGCAGCCCTGCGAGACCTACGAGGCCTGCCGCGTGGTCCGCGACGTTTCAAATCACCCGATGATCCTCGATGAATGCATGACGTCGCTGCAAACTGTGCTGACCGCGCATCAGGATCGGGCCATGGACGCGGTCAACCTGAAGATCAGCCGCTTTGGCGGGCTGACCAAGACCAAGGTCGTGCGCGATGTCTGCGCCGAGCTGGGGATTATCATGACCATCGAGGATACTTGGGGCGGGGAGCTGACCGACGCTGCCATCGCCCATCTGGCACATTCCACCCCGCGCGAGCTGCACTTCCAGTCCTCAGCCTTCAGCGAGTACGCCACCGTGTCGATCGCCAGCGGCGGCCCGGGGATCGCCGACGGGTTCATGACCGCCTCCGAAGCACCGGGGCTGGGCGTCACCCCGAACTGGGACGTGCTGGGTCAGCCCATCGCTGAAGCCTCCTGATCAAAGGCCTTCGATGACCATGGCCGTCGCGCGGGAATTGGCCAGCCGTACCGCCTTCACCGGCGCGTAGGCTTCGCTGTCGAGAAAAGCACGGGCTTGCGCGACCGAGGGAAAGCGCAGCAGCACGATGCGATTGGGCTGCCACAGTTCGTCCTGCTCGACCGTCATATCACCGCCCCGGATCAGGTACTCGCCGCCGAAGGACTCAACGATGGGCACCACTTGCGCCTTGTAGTCTCCATAAGCCTCAGGGTCGTCGATCACGGTGTCGAGCAGTAGGTAGCCGGGTTTCATGGTAAGGTCTCCTTCGTGGGGCGGGGGCAGCAGACTTTCGCGCGCGTCAGTCGCGCAGGACGTTGAGAAAGATGCCCGGGATTTTGAGCAGCGATGGCCGGTGGGCGAAGTGCGTCATCTGTCGCCCGATGGCAGCAGCGCGTCGGTGGGTCACGAACCACGGCGGCTTGGGCATCAGCGCGAAACTTCCGCCCAGCAGGCCCCGGGGAAAGGGCCGCCACGGTGCCTCGAGCACGCTGCGTTCGGCGCCTTCGAGCATAAAGGTGTTGTGCACCACCCCGATGCCGGAGCCGACATTCTCGGGCGTGGTGCCGGGAAACCCGCCCCAGGGCAGGGCAACCGCGAGAAAGTTGACCCCCGTCCAGGCGTTAATCGCAATTTCCCCGTAGGCAAGCTTGCCGATCAGTTCTTCGAACCGCGCTTCGCCGATGGCGCGCCGGGTGGCCGGGTGGATCACGATATTTGCGCCAAGCGTGCCTTCGAGCCGGTCGTTGGCGAAGTCGATCGCGGCTTCGAGGAAGGCGGCTGGGTCGCTGCCCTCCAACCATTTGATATTCATCGCCGGGGCAAAAACTTCGTGCTGACCATCTGCGTCGCTTTCGAAGGTGGTCAGCAGGAGTTCCTGTGTCGCGCCGCGACGCAAGCGCTCGACCCCGCCGCCCGAAGCGGCACGGTCAGCGAAGGCCCGAAGCCGGTCCTTGGCACCGGGGTAGTAGACGCCGCGCTCACCTCCGCTCGCAACCACCGTCCTGAAGCCGTCCAGTAGGTCCTGCGCCTGATCCCAACCTTCGGGCATGATCAGGGTCTGGCAGGATACGCAGTTGTGGCCGCCGTTGTGCAGTTTCTGGGTCGCGATCTGTTCGGCCTGATAGCGGACATCGCCCGCGTTCCAAGGACCGGGCACGACGATGGTGGGGCAGACGGCTCCAAGCTCGGAGGTGATCCGGCGGCTGTTCAGCGGCGTCCCGGCCTGACGCCGTCGCTCTCCGTCCGCGCCCTTGCCCCAGACGATGGCATCGTGGGTCGAGCCCGCCCCGGTGACGTGGATCTCCTCGACCAGATCGTGTTCGCAGGCCCAGGCACCCAGCGCTGCATCACCTGGGATCACGGCCAGAAAGTCCCGATCGATCAGAGGTTTGAAGGCCGCCTCGAAGAAAGGCAGCAGGTAGTCGTTGACCGGGTTGAGCTTGAGCAGCACGACTTGGTCCTCGACCAGCAGCTTCTGCAGCGTGTCGAGCAGCGGGATGGCCGCGATATTGCCCGCGCCCAGCACCAGTGCGACCCGGCCCTTGCGCGCGTCGGCCGGCTTGGCGTAGGTCTGCGCCGCGCGCTCGTTGACTTCGGCGCTGTCGATTCCCAGCTGCATCCACACCTCGGCCCGGATACCGGAAAGCAGCAGCCTGTCCCAGAGCGTATGCGGCACAACGCGGACCGCGGTCTGACCGTTGTGCAGCCGCCGCCGGGGCAGGGACGCAGCCACAGACCCGCCCTCCATGGCCTCGAGGGTTGCTATGAAATTGTTGCAGGCAGAAAGGAGGGCATAGGGACCGGAGAACCATTCTTCCCCTTCCAGCGGTGAGCCCACCGGGATCTGCTTGTTTCTGCTGGCCGTCGACACCCAGTCTTCGGCCACCGGCATGATCGCGTCCTTGACCGCGTGCAGCAGGGCGACCCGCTCTTCTGGCGTGGTCTTCGCCCAGCTGTGCTTGGCTGCGTCGAGGCGGCGGAGCAGGGCGTGGGCCGCGGCCTGTGCCTCGGACCGAGCGTCGGCCTGAGCGGCCCGGGACGCGCCGGAGGCAGGCTTGGCCGCCTTTGCCCCGGGTTTCGCAGCGGTGGGCGTTGTCGATGTGGCTGTACCTGCGGTCATGTTCTGACTTCCATTCGACGTTACTGGCTGTTCAGGAATATAGGTGTGGGGCGGCTGGGGTCGAGATTTGTTTTGCCGCTGGATCGCGGTTTTGGTGACGGAAACGCGATAGCGAATGAGATAGAGCTTTCCCTTTAATGGCTTGGAAGTCTGTTTGAACACGGAGTGAAGCCCATGAGCCCGAGCATGCTGTCATCCAAGCAGGTCGATGCCTTCTGGCGCGACGGTGTGGTTGTTGCCGAGGATGCGGTCACGCCGGAACAGCTCGCGGCGCTGCGCGCTGTCTTCGACGGCTGGGTAGATGAAAGTCGCGCCCACGCCGAGGACTACGGCGAGACGGTCGACGGCCGCGCCCGCTTCGATCTGCAGCCCGGTCACAGCCCGGAGACCCCGGGTCTGCGCCGGGTCCAGTCACCCGAAGAAGTCTCGGAGGTCTACGCCGGTGTCATGCGCAAGGCGGCAACAGTGGACATGGTTGCCGACCTGATTGGTCCCAACCTGCGCTTCCACCACGGCAAGGTGAATTCCAAGCTTCCCGGCACGGCAACCCAGGTCAAGTTCCACCAAGACTTTCCGTTCCAGCCGATGAGCAACGACGACATCATCACCTGCTTGCTGTTTCTCGACGACGTGACGCTGGAGAATGGCCCGCTGGAAGTGGTGCCGGGTTCGCACCGGGGGCCGCTGTATTCGCACTGGCACGGCGGGCGCTTCACGGGTGCAGTTGCGGATGAATTGACAGCGGAGGTTGCGCCCAAAGCGGTACCCTGCACGGGAAAGGCGGGGTCGGTGTGCCTGATGCACTCGAGCCTGCTGCACGGTTCGGCGCCCAATCTGAGCGATGGCCCGCGCACGCTGTACATCACGACTTACTATGCCGAAGACGCGGTGGAATTGAGCCCGAACGCGCTGCCGAGCACGCTGACCCACGAGCTGGTGCGGGGCGAAGTCACGGGCCGGATACGCTGCTCGAGCTACGAGATGCTGCGGCCTGAGATCCCGGAGGACACGTCGTTCTTCGCGCAGCAGGAAGCGGCAGGCAATTGAACAGGCTTAGTCGTCAAACTGGGGTTGGGATGGATGGGCTTCATCGTCTCAAACTGGCGCGATGATGGAATTGGTTGGGCTGCAATCTTGAATCGGGGTGAAATACGACCAATAATGGAGGTTCTGTTTGTCAGCGCATCTTTGCACTCCGGGTCGGGAATTACATCATGCTCACCGCACTGCTCATCATCGTCATCCTGATCATCGTTGGTTTGGTCGCCATCGCGTTCCTCGCCATCGCCATCTACAACGCGCTGGTCTCCCAGCGGAACTACGTATCGGAAGGGTGGAGTGGTATCGACGTCCAGCTCCGGCGGCGGTTCAACCTCGTTGGCAACCTTGTCTCGACGGTCAAGGGCTACGCCAAGCACGAGGCCGAAACCCTTGCGGAGGTCACCAACATGCGCACCGAGGTCCGCAGCGACGACCCGGTCGCCCGGGCCGCTGCTGAAAACAAGGTCAGCGGCGCGCTCGCCAACCTATTCGCGGTGTCGGAGAACTACCCGGACCTTAAGGCTGACGGCAACTTCCTGGAGCTGCAGCGCGAGCTCAGCACGCTCGAGGACACGATCCAGAAGGCACGTCGCTACTACAACGGTGCCGTTCGCACCTTCAACACTACTGTCGAGTCCTTCCCCAGCGTGATCATCGCCAACATGTTCGGCTTCGTGAAGGCAGACTTCTTCGAGAACGATGATGATGCGCAGCGGGCCGTGACCGAGGTGGACTTCTCATGACCACGCGCCTGAACCCCTTCAGTGACCGGCTGCAGCGCCTGCGCAGGCTTGGTCTCGCCTTCCTCGCCTTCGTCTTCCTGCTCGCCGGGGGCGGTCTCGCGGGCAGCGCACAGGCGCAGGATTTCAGCAGAGAGCACATCGACCGCTACGACGTCAGCGTCGATATCGGCGCCGACGGCAGCCTCGCCATCGAAGAACGCATCCGCGTGTTTGTGCTGGGGGACGTTTTCAAGCGTGGAATTTACCGTGATTTCCCGCTTTCCAGCCTCGAGGGCTGGCAGCCCGATAATCCGTACCGCAGCGTGGCAGCCTTCCGCGACGGCCAGGCCGAGAACATCGCCCGCACTGAATACACCGGCGGCAACTACCGGATCTATCTCGGGCAGGAAGACGTGTTCCTGACCACCAACCAGTACTACACCTACACCCTGCGCTACCGCATCGATCGCGGCATCTTGCAGTTTGATGACTCCGATAACTTCGACTGGAACATCATTCCCCATGATTGGACCGTGCCGATCCGCAACTGGCGTGTGACCCTCAACCCGCCTGCGGGCGCTGAATTGCTGGGTTCGAGGGTGCTCAGTGGTCCTCGTGGGACGGAAGGCAATCCCTACAATGGTGTCCTGACCGTTGCGGACGGCGGCTTCACACTCAGCGGTGACAGCCTGCCCGCTTTCGCAGGGGTGACCCTCGTGCTGGCCTTCGCCCCCGATATGGTGGCGCCGGGCGCCAACTATCCCGTGATTAATGGTGCCTACTACGCCGAGCAGGCCCGCCTCGCCGAAGAGCGCGCGGCAGCAGAGGCCGAGCGCCGCGCGCGCGAGGCGGAGCGCGCCCAGGTCGCCGGGATCGCCCTGCTGATCGCCGTGCTGATCTTCATTGCGCTCGCCATCCTGCTCTGGATGCGGCTGGGACGGGAAAAGGCGGTGATGCCGCCGGTCTACCCGCGCTTCGATCCACCGCAGAACGTTGGGGCTGGCGCGGCCCGCTTCATCAGCCGGCAGGGCAACATCAGCACCATCAAGATGCTGATCACCGTGCTGGTGAGCTTGTCGGTCAAGGGCTACATCCGGCTCGAAGACAAGCTGATCACCCGCCTCGAAGACGGGGGTGAAGCCCTGACGCCCTCAGAAAAGATGGCGCTCAGCACGCTACGGCTCAACCGGCCCGACGACACCTATGTCATCGTCGAGAAAGACACGACCACGGCCAGCGAACTGAAAAAGGCGGCCAAGGCTGTCGTCACCGAAATCAGGGACGAATTCCGCAGCACCTACCGGACCAACTGGTTCTGGAGTCTGGGCATGATCATCCTGCTCAACCTGATCTGGTTGACCGGGTTTGCTGCCTCCGCGCTCGACAGTATCTTTGCCTGGGCGATGTTACTGCTGGTGCTGTCGGTGATCGCGCCGATCTTCTCCAGCGTTTTCCGTGCCGCTGGAAAAGGCTGGTTCTGGTTCATCCTCATGCCGATTTTCTTCATCTTCCAGGTCGGTGGGTTCGTGCTGAACGTGGTGGGCAATGCTGACGTGCAGAGCCTGCTCAGCAATATCCCCGTCATGCTGGCCTTTGGCCTGTCGACCGTGGCGCTGATGATGATCCCCCGGCACTTCAAGAACTATACCCAGTCCGGGGCCGAGATGGCGGCTGAGCTCGAGGGCCTGAAGCTCTATATCAAGGCGGCCGAGCACGGCGAACTGCAGGAAGAGCCGGAGCCGGACTACAGGCGGTTTTCGCTGATTTACCCCTATGCCTTTGCCCTCGGGCTGAACGCGGTCTGGGCTGGAAAGTTTGCCAATGAAATGGCCTCGTGGGCGGCGGCCGGTGCGGTTGTCGATCCCTGGTACGGAATGCATCACAACCGCTTCGAAGATAATCTGGACAGCTTCGAGAGCGGCTTCCAGTCGGCCGCGAACTACAGCCCGTCGTCGAGCAGCGGCAGCGGTGGCAGCTCATTCAGCGGCGGCGGCGGCGGTGGCGGAGGAGGGGGCGGCTGGTAAGACTGCCCGCCAAGCCCCCTCGCTCAGCTCAGGACGCCTATGTCTGACGCGTGCCTTTCCGACGTGTCAGGGGCATGTTATGCAAGCGCTTACATTATCGTTTAGTTGGAGGATGGCGGGTGGACGTCAGCGAAAAAATCGTTTCGGACTTTGTTGCGAATGATGTGAGTTTCATCACGACCGTGCCGTGCAAGCAGCTGGGCGGCGTGATCGAAGCCGTGGAGGCCCATCCGGCGATCTATCACATCCCGGCCAACAAGGAAGACGAGGGCATGGGGCTGTGTGCCGGTGCCTTCATGGGCGGCAAGCGCCCGGCGATCATCATGCAGAACACGGCGATCGGCGTGACCATAAATACGCTGGTGACCCTGACTCAGTTCTACCGGATGCCGTTGCCCATGCTGATCAGCTATCGCGGTGAGCTGGGCGAGCCAGTGGCCTGTCAAGTCGAGATGGCCGTGCACACCAAAGCCTTGCTCGCGCAACTGAATATCCCGACCTATCACTTCCACCAGGAAGAAGACGTCGAGGAATTCGACAAGATTCTGAAGTACACCTTCATGTGTAACAAGCCGGTGGCCATCCTCACCGATGCATCTTTCTGGAAGGGGTACTGACCATGATCCGCTCTGAACTGCTTCGCGAACTGGCACCGGTCATCGCCGATCACCTCGTTGTCTGCAACATCGGCCTCCCAAGCCAGGAAATGCACATGATCGATGACCGGGAGACCAACTTTTACATGCTGGGCACCATGGGTCTGGCCTCGTCGATCGGGCTGGGGCTGGCGCTGGCGCAGGACAAGAAGGTCGTGGTCATCGACGGCGACGGTTCTGTGCTGACCAACCTCGGCACGCTGCCGACCATCGCCAACAATGTGGCGGACAACTACGTGCTGCTGATCGTCGACAATGGCTCCTATGGCTCCACGGGTGACCAGCCGACCTATGCCGGGATGAAGACGTCTCTGACTGAGGTTGCGCGGGCCTGCGGCTGCGAGAACGTGGTCGAATGCTCCGGCGCAGATACCTCTGCGGCAGTCAAGTCGGCTCTGGCAGGGGACAAGATGACCATTATCGTCTCGAAGGTTGAATCCGGGAACGTCAAGGTTCCGGTGATCACCCGCGATCCGGTGAGCATCCGCGACCGGTTCATGGACGCGGTAAAGGCCTAGTCTTCGTGCTGCCCGAAAGCCCCGTTACCGATGCTGCCGACGCGCGGGCCCGGGCGCGGCAGGCTCTGCCGCGGCTGATTTTTGACTATATCGATGGCGCCGCAGGGCAGGGGGACGGGGAGGCCGACAATCGCCGCTCACTCCGCGCCATCCGCCTTCAGCCCCGGATCCTGCGGGACGTGCGGGAGCGCAGCCTCGCCACGCAAATATTCGGGCAGGACTACGATCTGCCCTTTGGCGTGGCCCCCATGGGCATGTGCAACCTCGCCTGGCCTGGTGCGGACCGTATGCTGGCTCGGCTTGCCGCTGCCGAGAACATTCCGCTCGGCGTTTCCACCGTGGCTTCCAGCTCGCTCGAAGAGATGCTGACGCTCTCTGAGGGCCGGGCCTGGTTCCAGCTCTACTACAGCGGTGATGGCTCCGGCACGCTGCGTCTGGTGGAGCGGGCGCGGGTAGCGGGCTACCAGACCCTCGTGCTCACCGTAGACGTCCCGGAAGTCGGCCGCCGGCCTCGGGAGGTCAAGCAGGGTTTTGGCATGCCATTCCGGATCGGTGCGCGGGCGTTTACCGATTTTGCCCTGCACCCGCGCTGGTCGCTGACCACGCTGATGCACGGGTCGCCGGCGCTGGGCAACTTCACCAGCGCCGATGCCCTGGCCGGGCACGTTTTCGATCGCACCGAAAGCCGCGCAGGCGCCGACTGGGCCTTTTTCGATCGGCTGCGGGAGACGTGGCCGGGCAATCTGGTGGTCAAGGGCGTGCTCAATCCGGCGGATGCGCTCGACCTGCGGGAGCGGGGCGCCGACGCCATTCAGGTGTCCAGCCACGGCGGTCGGCAACTGGACAGCGGGCTTAGCCCGATACACGCGCTTACGTCTGTCCGTACTGCGCTGGGGCCGGATTTCCCGGTGTTCTACGATAGTGGACTGCGCTCGGGTGAGGACGTGCTCAAGGTGCTGGCGCTGGGCGCCGACTTTGCCTTCTTCGGCCGACCGCTACAGTTCTCCATCGCTGCGCGACGGGAACAGGGTCTGCGGGAGTACTGGGACAGCGTGAAAACGGAGTTGTCGGTCGGCATGGCCATGGTCGGACAGACGCGGATCGCGGATATCGGCCCGGATGCCATCATCGCAGGCGCAGAGGCGGCCACGGCCGACGCCTGAGCCTTCAACTCAGGCCGAGGGCGGACCCAGAGAGCCGCGTCGGATGATGTGGGTCAGCATTTCCACGCTCTTGCCCGAGCCGGGATGTCGGATTTCAGCGAGCAGTTCCTCGGCTGCGCGCTGACCCATCTGCACCTGAGGCACCCGAACCGTCGTCAGCCCAGGCTCCACAAACTGCGCCACGGAAATATCGTCGAAACCAGTGACCGACAGATCGCCGGGGACAGAGAAGCCGAGGCTGCGCGCGCGCTCGATCAGGCCGACCGCCAGCACGTCGTTGCCCGCAAGGATCGCCGTCGGCCGGGGCGATTGTGCGATGATGGTGTCAAAAGCGCGGGCCGCGTGTTCGAAGCTGTACTTGGTCTGCAGGACCGTCACCTGTGACAGGTCAATACCCTTAGCACCAATGGCCTGCTTCATCCCTGCCAGGCGATCAGCGGCCCGGTCGTTACCTTCACAGATCCCCGAGACGATCGCGAGGTTGCGGTGCCCGGATTCGATTACGAGGTGCGCGATGTCAGCACCCGCACGGCAGTTATCGAACCCGACGAACAGCTGGTCAGAACCGGGCTGATAGCACCAGACGTTGAGGGTCGGTATCCGCCGGGCGTCAAGGAAGCGCTGGGTGCGTTCAGGCCGATTGCTGCCCACCAGCAACAGACCGTCGGCGCCGTGAGAAATCAGCGTCTGGATCTGCTCAAACTCATAGTCGGGGTCGTAGTTGGATGAGCCGATCAGCAGGGTCACCTTTTCCCGCGACAGCTCCTCCTGAAACGCCTGGATGCCCTCGGCGAAGATGGCGTTGGCCATGGACGGAATGACGGCACCCACGATGTTTGTGCGACGCGTCGCCAGAGCCCGTCCGCCAAAGTTGGGGGTGTAGCCCAGCTGGTCGATTGCGTCCTGCACCCGTCGCCGGGTGCTTTCAGCGACGCGATCAGGCGAGTTGATGCACCGGGAAATCGTCGCCGCGGATACACCAGCCGCCCGGGCGACATCGTCAAGAGTTGGTGCGTTTCCGTTCATTTCTGCTCCGGTGCCGGCTGCGCAAAGCGCTGGTTCCGGATAAGCCCGAAGAAAGTGGCTTAACCCTATTTTTGATGCATCAAAGTTACTCAAAGTGCAAACTTGCGGGATAATGGTACGGGTAACTCCGATCTTGCGGGTTACAGTCACTACAAAATGTAAGCGCTTGCAAAGCGCACAAAACCTGACATAGTTGCTGGGTGAGACAGCTCGGTGGGAGCGGGCTTTCATGAAGGTAACGTAGGGAGGCAGTATGAAAATTTGGGCTGTTTCTTCGCTATTGGCGGCTTTGGCCATCTTCGCCTTTTTCTTTGCCAGCATTGCGTCCGGTGCCTTCTTCGGCGCGGTCTGGCTCAGCGATGTAGGCGAGATGCTGGTGCTGGTGCTGGTGCTGGTGCTGGCGTGCGTTCTTTTCGTTGCCTCGACCTTGTTTTTTGAAGCAATGCGTCATCGCGACTGAAAGCGCTCCGCAAATCTATGACTTGGGAGGGTCAACTGATGAAAAAGAATGACACAATGACTGAGCTGGAGTCGGCATCCCGCCGTAATTTCCTCAAGCTCACAGCTGCCGGTGGTTTCACCGCGGCTATGGTTGCCGGTGCCGCAGGCACGCTGTGGTCGGAAGAGGCCGTAGCGCAGACCGCCGCTGAAGAGCGTGAGCGCGAAGCTGCTGCTGATCACACCATGCTGATTGCGACCGCTTACGTTCTGGGCGCATCGCGCAGTTATCCTATTATGCAGCTGGACCTGAAGGAAAATATCCAGAACGCCACCAACGGCAAGGTCTACGTGAAGCTCGCGCCGGGCGGTCAGCTTGGTGCCGGTGGTGCACTGGTGCAGAAGGTGCAGAGCGGTACCATTCAGGCGGCACAGCACTCGCTGTCCAACTTTGCTCCCTTCGCGCCTGCGGTTGACCTGATCAACCTGCCTTACTTCTGTGGTGCGAACCAGCGCTTCACCAACCTGGTGAACTCCGATGCGTGGATCAGCAACGTCCACCCGAAGGTTGAGGCCAAGGGCTTCAAGCCGCTGTTCTACGTCGTGATCGACCCCCGGGTTGTCGCGGTTCGTAAGGGCGGCGCCGGTGCTGTTCTCTCCCCGTCCGATCTGGCTGGCGTGAAGTTCCGCGTACCAGGCTCGAAGATGCTGCAGCAGTACTACCGTTTGGTCGGCGCAAACCCGACGCCGGTTGCCTGGGGCGAGACGCCTTCTGCCATTAAGCAGGGTGTGGCAGACGCTCTGGATCCAGCGGTCGGCGCACTTTACGTGTTCGGCTTCAAGGATATCCTCAGCCACGTAACCTTCACTCAGGCTGTTCCGGACAGCCAGGTGTTCAGCTGTAACCTCGAGTGGTTCAACAGCCTGCCGGATGACGTGCAGGAAGGCATCGAATTTGCCTCTGAAGTCACCTCGCAGCAGAACCTTGCCAAAGTGCCTGCAGCACGGTCCTATGCCATGTCTGAGCTGGCCAAGTCGGGCGTGGAATTCCACAGCCTGTCGCAGGATCAGCTGGCAGAGTGGCAGGCAGCCGGTGGCTACCAGCGCAGCGAGTGGGACGAGTTCAAGGTCGATCTTGCTGGCTCGATGGATGCCTTCTCCAAGCTCGAAGAGGGTGCCAACACCCGCGGTCGTTACTACGTCCACGACGCCTAAGGCGTTCAGTCCCAGGGGCTCTGGCTCGGTGCGTGAGCCCGAGCTCTCATCAGGGACGCCGTTACGACAGGGTCGGCCAGTCAGGGGACTGCGTCGGTCCTGTCGGTGTTTTTGGGGAGGAGATGGCGTGCGGAACGGTTTCGGTGTTCTGAACCGCGATCTGGAAAAGTGGGCGCTGCTGGCGTTCTACGTCATTCTGGTCGTTACGATGGCGGTGGAAGTGCTGCGTCGCGAAGTGTTTTCCTACAGCTCCGTATGGGGCGAGGAAATCGTGCGCTACGCCTTCATCTACCTCGCGTGGATCGCGGCGGCGGCTGCGGTGCGGGAGCGGGCCCACATTCGCATCGACGTCCTCTTTCACTTTGTGCCGCAGCGGATCAAATCACTGCTCTATATCTTCGGTGATCTTGTGATGGTCTTTGTCGCGGTCCTGGCGCTGTACTGGTCGTGGGAAACGGTACAGGTGAGTCTGAAATTTGGATCGGTGACCGATGGGCTGCGCCTGCCCAAGTTCTGGTTTCTGATGGCGGTTCCGATCGGCTTCGCGCTCGTGCTCCTGCGGCTGGCTCAGTCGTTGGCGCGCGATGCGCGTGACCTGATCCACGGCCGCCCGCCCTTTGAGGGCAATAAACTGTTTGATTGAGGTTCAGCGTGCTGTGGCAAACTCTCCAGCAAGGCGTTGAGCTTGGCTGGTCATTCTATATTCCGGTAATTCTGTTCGTCGCGCTGTGCGCGCTGGGCGTTCCGATCTGGGCTTCAATCGGCTCGAGCGCGGTCGCGCTGATGGTGATGAGCGACGTGCTGCCGCTGTCGCTGCTGGGCGAATCCCTGTTTGACGGGATCGATGCCTTCGCGTTGACCGCGATACCGCTGTTCATTCTGACCGGGGATGTGCTTGTGCGCACCGGTCTGAGCCGAAAGTTCCTCAATGTGGCCGAGGCGCTGACCAACTGGACACGGGGCGGTTTTGGCTCGGCGACGGTGCTCGTCTGCGGCATGTTTTCGGCGATTTCCGGCTCGGACGCTGCCGGGGCTGCTGCCGTCGGGCGCATGACCATCGACCGGCTGGTCGAGAGTGGTTATCCGCGTCCCTACGCCTGTGCGCTGGTTGCGGCCGGTGCCTGTACCGGCATCCTGATCCCGCCGTCGATCGCCTATATCGTCATTGGTCTTGTGCTGGGGATTTCTGCCTCCACGCTGTTCCAGGCTGCGCTGATCCCCGGGCTGCTTATTCTGACGTCGATCCTCGTTACAAATATCATCGTCAACCGCCGCATGGCCTACGAGAGCGGTAACCAGATCAGCTTCCGCGAATGGTTGATGCAGCTCGGGATCGCCGTGCGCCAGGGTTGGTACGCCTTCCTCGTGCCGGGGATCATCTTCGTTGGCATTTTTTCAGGGCGGTTTACACCCACCGAGGCCGGCGCCACGGCCGTGGTCGTAACCATCATCATGGGCTTCATGATGGGGACGCTGCGGTTTTCAGACTTTCCGAGCATGCTGATCAGCTCGGCCAAAGTAAACGGCGTCATCCTGCCCATCATCGCGTTTTCGCTGCCGCTGGCCCAGACTCTCGCCGCCATGGGGGTGCCGCAGGGCTTCGTCTACGGCGTGACCTCGCTGACCGATAATCCCTATTTGCTGATCATTCTGATGATCGGGATTCTGGTTGCAGCGGGCTGTGTGATGGAGACCACGCCGAACATCGTGATTCTGGCGCCGATCCTGAAGCCGCTGGCTGACAATATCGAGATGAACGAAATTCAGTTCTGCGTGATGATGATCACCGCGCTCGGGGTTGGCTTTATCACACCACCGCTTGGCCTCAACCTGTTCGTGGTCAGCGGTCTGACAGGGGAGTCCGTGCTCAAAATTGCCGCACGGGCTGTACCTTTCGTTTTCTTCATGCTGCTTGTCGTGCTGCTGATCGCGTTCGTCCCGCAGGTGTCCACCTTCCTGTTACCGGAAATTTATAAATAGGAGGCAGGCTGTGCCTGTAGTTTTCCTCAAACGTGCGGCCAAAACGGCTTCGGCCGAAGCTGAGTCAGTCGGCGGTACCGTCAAGAAAATCCTCGATGAGATCGAGGCCGGGGGCGAAGACGTCGCGCGCGCCTACGCTGCGCGCTTCGACCAGTACCAGGGCCCGTTGCTGCTCAGCGAGGAGGATATCGAGGCTGCCTCGGCACAGGTGAGCCAGAAGCTCAAGGACGACATTGCCTTCGCCCACGACAACGTCCGCCGCTTCGCCGAGCGTCAGCGAGATACCATCCAGGATATCGAGATGGAGGTTGTCCCCGGTCTGGTGGCCGGTCAGCGCCTGATCCCCGTCTCCTCGGCAGGGTGCTATATCCCCGGCGGCCGCTACAGCCATATTGCCAGCGCGATCATGACCGTGACCACAGCACGGGTTGCCGGCGTTCAGCACATCACCGCCTGCTCGCCACCGCGCAAGGACGTCGGCATTGCCCCAGCGATCGTGCACGCGGCCAAGGTCTGCGGCGCCAATCAGATCCTCGCCATGGGCGGGGTGCAGGGCATTGCGTCGATGGCCTTCGGGCTGTTCGATCTGCCCCAGGCAGACATCCTCGTCGGCCCGGGTAATCAGTTCGTGGCTGAAGCCAAGCGCATCCTCTTCGGTCGTGTCGGGATCGACATGTTTGCCGGTCCGACCGACAGCCTGATTCTCGCCGACGGCGACGCCGACCCCGAGATCGTTGCCGTCGATCTGGTGAGCCAGGCCGAGCACGGCTACAACTCCCCGGTGTGGTTGGTCACCAACGACGAGAAGCTTGCCCACGCGGTGACCGCCCGCGTGCCGGAGCTGATCGCAGACCTGCCCGGGCAGAACGGAGAGAACGCGGCCGCAGCCTGGCGGGATTACGCCGAAGTGGTGCTGTGCTCGGATCGGGAGGAAATGGCCTCGGTCTCCGATGGCTACGCCCCCGAACACCTGACCGTACAAGCGGCTGATCTGGACTGGTGGCTGCAGCGGCTTCGCAACTACGGCTCGCTGTTCCTCGGCGAAGAAACCACCGTATCCTTTGGCGACAAGGCCTCTGGTCCGAACCACGTGCTGCCGACCAACGGCGCTGCCAAGTATACTGGCGGCCTCTCAGTGCATAAGTTCATGAAGATTGTCACGTGGCAGCGCGCAACCCGTGAGGGCATGCGCGGGGTGGGGCAGGCAACAGCCCGCATCTCCCGGCTGGAAGGCATGGAGGGTCATGCCCGGGCTGCTGACGTGCGGCTGGCCAAGTATTTCCCCGGTGAGAATTTCGACCTCAGCGCTGAAAGCGAGGACTGAGTGGCCCTCGCGCCGAGCGAACTGCTGTTTTCGCTGGCTGGGAAGGTCGCCTGCGTGACCGGCGCCAGCAGCGGGCTGGGCCGCGCCAGCGCCACCATCCTTGCGCAGGCGGGTGCCCGCGTTGTTGGGGTTGCGCGACGGGAGGACCAACTGCGTGACTGGTCCGAGAACACCGACGGGGAAACCGCCGTCCACGTCGCCGACCTGCTGACCGAAGGCGACTGCACAGCCGTGGCCCGGGCCGTAGCGCAGCCCTTTGGCGCGCCGGATATCCTAATCAATGCCGCGGGGGTCAACACGCGCGTCCACGCCGATGACGTGGCGTCAGAAGATTGGTCCCAGACCCTGACCCTCAACCTCAGTGTGCCGTTCTTTCTCGCTCAGAAACTGGTCGACGGCATGGCGGCGCGCAACTGGGGCCGGATCGTCAATTTCGCCTCGCTGCAGTCCCGCCGGGCCTTTGCCAACGGGATCAGCTATGGTGCATCCAAGGGTGGGGTCGAGCAGATGACCCGTGCCATGGCCGAGGCTTGGTCGGCGCGCGGGGTGCTGTGCAACGCACTGGCGCCGGGCTTCTTTCCAACCGAATTGACCGGCCCCGTGTTCGCCGATGAAGCCAAGACACAGGCGCTGGCGGAACAGACTTGCATCGGCCGAAACGGCACCATGGAAGACCTCGCCGGTCCGTTGCGGTTCCTGTGCTCTTCGGCCAGTGACTACGTGACCGGGCAGGTTCTGTTCGTTGATGGAGGGTTCACGGCCAAATGAAGGCGCTCGTTTACACTGGACCGAAGCAGCTCGACTACCGCGACGTTCCCGATCCGGTGGCCCAGGGCGCCGACGTGCTGATCGATCTGGATTGTTCCGGGATCTGCGGCTCGGACATGCACGCTTTTCTCGGACACGATCCGCGCCGTCCTGCGCCGCTGATCCTCGGTCACGAGGCCGCTGGCGTGGTTGCATTGGGCCCGGATGCCGGGCGCCGTGTCACCATCAACCCGCTGGTCAGCTGTGGTACCTGTGAATTCTGCCGCAGCGACCGGGAAAATCTGTGCCAGGAGCGCCAGATCATCTCGATGCCCCCGCGTGAGGGTAGCTTTGCCGAGCGCATCAGCATGCCGCTGAGCAACCTCGTCACCGTGCCCGACGGCGTGCCGCTGTGGCAGGCTGCGCTGGCAGAGCCCATGGCTTGCGGCTGGCACGCGGTGCGACTGTCCCTGAAGCAGGCCCCGGAGCCCGCAGAGCGGATCGAGGCCGTGGTGCTGGGGGGCGGGGCCATCGGCCTCAGTGCGGCGCTGAGCCTGTCCATTCAGGGGGTGAGCCGGATTACGGTTCTGGAAACCAACGCGGCGCGTCGCGACAGAATGCGACGGGCGCTGCCGCAGTTCGATTTTCAGGCCAGCTTCGAGGACACCAGCGGCTCCCTGCCGCATCTGGTGGTCGACGCGGTCGGGATCGCGCCAACGCGAAAGATTGCCTCGACCATCGTCCGGCCCGGCGGGGTCATTGCCCACATCGGTCTGGGGGATAACGAAGGCGGTCTCGATGTCCGGCGGATGACGCTGCAGGAAATCAGCTTCATCGGCACCTATACCTACAGCGCGAAGGACTTCCGCGACACCGCGCAGGCAATTTTCGACGGCAAGTTCGGCAGCTTCGATTGGGTCGATCAGCGTCCGCTGAGTGAGGGGGCAGGGGCCTTCGACGACCTGCTCGCCGGCCGCGTGGATGCGGGGAAAATCGTGCTCATGACCTGAGCGGGCGCCGACTGCCCCGGCACAGACTGGTGCTGCGCCGGGAACGGGTCTGCTTTTGGGCGCAAGCGCCTTTTACTTGGTCGCGGCGTAGGTCTGCGCGGCGGTCGAGTTGAACTCGAAGGCAACCACGGCTTCATCGCCCTCAACCCAGCCATCGTGGCCTGGCTCGATGATGTAGGTGTCACCGGCCTTGAAGGTCTGAGTGGTGCCGTCGTTGTGTTTGGCGACCATCGTGCCCTGAATCACAGTGCCGACGTGGCGGGCCTGGCAGCTGTCACCGCCCACCATGGGCTTGACGCAGCTGGACCAGCTCCAGCCCGGCTCGAGCGTCAGGCGCGCAGCGGCGACATCGCCCAGCTGGCAGACGTGTACCTTGGCTTTGTCAGGAGCGCGGACTTCATCCGGACTGTCGAAATTCTTCTTAACAATTGAACTCATGGTGTCTCTCCCTTTGAGATCCGCAAACAAAAATGCGAATGAACTAATACTAGGTCCATAGGGATGGGCAGCACAAGCAGGCAAGCCTCTGAGATTCCAACAAACACGTTGATTTGAGACAGAAATCAATCTGGCAGCGAGGGCCGCTCAGTCGGATTTCGGCGTGATTGTTGGCGGCGCAGCATTAAGGGCTTCACGGGCGAAGCCTGCTGCGGCCTGATAGCGCTGCATGAATTGCTGGCGTTCATCGGCCGGGATCACTGCGTTGATATCCTCGAAGCGCCCGCCGCATCGCTCCTCGACCAGCTTGAGCAGGCCGAAGGGACCATCACCGCGGTTGCGCAGCACCACCTCGTTGACCGGGCCGTTGAGCGCAAGATCAAAGGCCGCCAGCGCGCCAGCGTTGACACCCTGTTCGAGGAACAGGGCGCCCAGCCGGCGGGCGTCGATGATGGCCTGGCTGGCGCCGTTCGAGCCGGTCGGATACATGGGGTGCGCCGCATCACCCAGCAGCAGCACCGGGCCATCGGTCCACGTGTCGACGGGGTCGCGGTCGATCATCGGGTTTTCAAAGGCGACCGAGCACTGGGCCAGCAATGCCGGAACATCGAGCCAATCGTATTTCATGCCCTCGAAGTGGTGCAGAAAGCTGTCGACCTCGACTTCGTTGTACCAGCCGGTGCCTTCCCAGCCCTGCTGGCTGTCGACCCGGATCTCGGCAATCCAGTTGATCAGCGACAGGCCGTCGGCGTCGGGCTGGGAAATGGGGTAGATGACAAGCCGGCGGTCTTCCTCGCCCAGGCCGACAAACGAAGAACCGGTGCGGATGGCGGGCGCACGGGTCACACCCCGCCACATGATGGTCCCACCCCAGTGGATGGGGGGCTGGTCGGGGTGCATCTGCGCGCGGATGGCGGAATGAAGACCGTCAGCCCCGAGCAGTAGTTTGCCGCCAATGGCCAACAGTTTATCGCTGCCGGGCGTCTGGACCAGCAGGCTGACACCGCTGCCGTCTTCCTCGATGCGATAGCCTTGGGCGCGGTGCCCAAGGCTGACTCGATCCGGGCCGAGGCGTTCGAGCACAGCGCGGTAGAGCAGCATGTGCAGCTCACCCCGGTGAACCGCATACTGCGGCCAGTGATAGCCAGCGAGCAGGCCGCGGGGCTCGGCGTAGATATCGTTGCCGTTGAGGCCCACGAGCGCCCATTCCCTCGCCTGAATGCCGATGGTATCGAGCAGCGCATCGTCGATCCCCAGATCATAGAGCTCTCGGACGGCGTTGGGCTGCAGGTTGATGCCAACCCCCAGAGGGCGCGGGGCGCTGACGGCCTCAAACACGCGGCAGGGGATGCCCAGCTGGTGCAGGGTCAGCGCGGTGACCAGTCCGCAAATGCCACCACCGGCGATCAGGACGTCGTAGGCGGATGTCGCGCTCAAAGCTGGGTATGCGGGCATGCGTGCTCTCTGCTCCGCTTAGAAGGGTTTTCAGTTGGACAACAGGGCCCTCGGTGCTGCGCAATATTCCGAAAATAATTTCAGGGGACAAGCCTGCTTAAGAGCTTAGGGGGGGAGCATCAACTACAGCAGTGCTCCCGATTGGTCTCGTCGGTTTTGTTGGGCACCCCAAAAATCGATGCCCAGTTGTCGAAAATGTGCAAGAACGCAGACAGTCATCCCATAGCTTTGCCGGATTGCCCCCATGCTACCCAGCAAACCCCGCAGCGATCTGGTTCAACTCTGTATCCTGACCGCTCCGAGCTTCAATCTTGCGGCGACCACGGCCTTCGTCGATCCCTTTCGCGTGGCCAACTACCTCTATGGGCGTCGCTATGCCTGGGCCTTCCAGAGCGTTGGCGGCGGAATGCTGCAGGCATCCAACACGGCCGAGCTTAAGACCAGCCCATTTGATCCGGCCGGGCAGGCGCCGGACTTTCTCGTGGTCTCCACCAGTTGGACGCCCGAGGCGCTGGCCCAGCCGAGATTGCTGGCGACGCTGAGGCGCTGGTACCGGGCCGGAACCCGTCTGGTGACCATCGATACCGGTGCCTTTGTCCTCGGCTCAGCAGGCTTGCTGACGCGGGGGCGGGTTACGGTTCACCCTGAGCACCGGCAATCCCTTGGCGAACTTTACCCGGCAATTGACGTTCTGGATGAGCGCTGGGTCGACGATCCGCTGGTGCTGTCCTGTGCAGGTGGCAGCGGCGCCTTCGATTGTGCGCTTTCAGTCATTGCAAGCGACCTTGGGGACCGCGCCCGCGACAGGGTCAGTGACTATCTGTTAATCCCCGGGGGTCGCCCTAAGGCCTCATCGGACGATGACCCCGCTGGCAGTATCAAACCGCGCATCGGCGGTGCGGCGTCGGCGGCGGGGTTGATCGAGCAGGCTGAGCAAATCATGCGCGCTCATATCGAGGAGCCGGTTTCAGTCCCCGCAATCGCCGATACCCTTGGCGTGTACCAGCGGGCGCTGGAGCGGGCCTTCAGAGCTGCTGGTATGGGGACGCCGCTGGGTCACTTCCTCGATCTCCGGCTTGGGCGCGCCCAAGAACTGCTGACACAGACTACCTTGCCGATGCTGGAGGTGGCTCTGGCCTGCGGCTTCGGTTCGGCGGCAAACTTCTCGCGTGTGTTTAAGCGCCGCTTCGGCCTGACCCCCACCCGCCACCGGCAGAGGGGAAAGGTCGCGTTCGAGCTTCGCTTCCTGTCCGAAGGTGAAGACTGACGGGACAGATCAAAGGGCTCGGAAAAATCTCTGCGGATGTCGTAAAAATGCAAGGTGGTGCCCGTGGTTTCCTGCAAGCTCCCGCTGTCACGTTTCCCGGAGGTTTCAGGCCATGCAGCCAAGCAAGCGCGCGCCCAACATCGTCCTGATCATGGCGGATCAGCTGGCCCCCCAGTTTACGGGCGCCTATGGCCATCCACTGGTCAAAACCCCGCACATCGATGCGCTGGCTGCGCGGGGCATGCGGTATGACGCCGCCTACTGCAACTCGCCGCTGTGCGCGCCGTCGCGGTTCAGCTTCATGTCGGGCCAGCTGATCTCCCGCATTGCGGCCTATGACAATGCCTCAGAATTTCCAGCGTCGATCCCAACCTTTGCCCACTACCTGCGGCTCATGGGTTACCGCACCTGCCTGTCCGGGAAGATGCACTTCGTCGGCCCGGATCAGATGCACGGCTTTGAAGAGCGGGTGACGACCGACATCTATCCGTCGGACTATGCCTGGACCCCGGACTGGGAACTGCCCGACGAGCGGATCGACAAGTGGTACCACAACATGGCCACGGTCAAGGAAGCTGGGATCGGGGCGGCAACCTTCCAGATCGACTACGATGAAGAAGTCGCCTTCTACGCCAAGCGCCGGATTTTCGACTACGCCCGCGACGACGATCAGCCGTTCTGCATGGTTGCCAGCTTTATTCACCCGCACGACCCCTACGTGGCGCGGCAGGAGTGGTGGGATCTCTACGACAGCGATGATATCGACATGCCGGCCTTCGTGCTGGCGCCCGAGGAGCACGACGGCTTCTCCCGCCGGGTCATGGACGGGATCGAGGCCTCGACGGTCCCGCTGACCGAGGCGGAGGTGCGCAAGGCACGCCACGCCTATTTCGCTAACGTCTCATACTTCGACAGCAAAGTCGGTGAGCTGGTGCAGACCATCGGCGAGGCGGGGATGCTCGAGGATACGATCTTCATCATCACCGCCGACCATGGTGATATGCTGGGCGAGCGCGGGCTCTGGTACAAGATGAACTTCTTCGAACACTCCGCGCGGGTGCCGCTGATCATCGCCGGGCCGGGGGTCAGGCAGGGCGCGGCGGCCAATGCCTGCAGCCTCGTCGATATCCTGCCGACCATTCTCGATATTGCCGCCAGCGCGGGAACCGCACAGCCGGCGCTCGGCATGCCCATCGACGGCCGCTCGCTGATGCCGCTGGCGCGAGGAGAGGCTGACGGGGTTGACGAGGCCATCGGTGAGTACTGCGCAGAAATGGCCGGCCACCCCGTGTTCATGATCCGGCGCGGGCCGTACAAATATATCGCCTGCGAGGGCGACAAGCCCTTGCTCTATAACCTTGCAGACGATCCCAGCGAGGCCCGCAATCTGGTCGACGATCCCGGGCATGCCGCCATGGCAGCAGACTTCGCAGCCGAGGTCGCGGGCCGCTGGGATAGCGCCAGACTGCGCGAAGATGTCATGGCCACACAGCGCCAGCGCCGGGCGATCCACGCCGCCATGGAGGCGGGCGCCGCCGAACCCTGGGACTACAACCCGCCCAAGGACGCCAGCCAGCAGTACGTCCGCAACCATATGGACTGGACTGTCGCCGCCGAGCGTTTCCGGTTCCCCAAGACCGATCCGGCCTGACCGCCGGGCGCCCCGAACCCATACCGATGCAGCAGGAAAGAGCCATGATAACCGCCCTCAACGCCGCAGATTTTGAGCGCATCCGCGCGGGCTATGACCCCGACCCGGCGTCCTCACTGTCGTTGCAGGCCGAGGCTTACACACAGAATGAGTGGTTCAGCCTCGAACAGAACGCCGTGTTCTCTCACTCATGGCAGTGGGTCTGTCATATTGAAAAGCTGCGCGAGCCGGGGGCCTATGTGACCACGATCATCGCCGGGCAGTCGATCATGGTGGTGCGGGACAAAGACGGCACGCTGCGCGCATTCTACAACGTCTGCAAGCACCGGGCGCACGAACTGCTGCAGGGCGAAGGCACGGTCGGCCACATCATGTGCCCTTATCACGCCTGGGCTTACCGGCTCGACGGTAAGTTGCAGGTTGCGCCGCACACCAAGTCGCTCAAGGGCTTCGACAAGTCTGAGATCTGCCTCGATCAGGTGCAGGTCGAAGAGTTCTGCGGCTTCGTCTACGTCAACCTCGACCCGAATGCTGCGCCGCTGACCGAGCAGTCCGGTGATCTGCGCCGCGAGATCATGTACTGGGCGCCGGAGGTCGATGAGCTGACCTTCGGCCACCGGCTGACCTACGACATCAAGTCGAACTGGAAGAACGTCGTCGACAACTTCCTCGAGTGCTACCACTGCCCAACCGCACACAAGGATTTCTGCACGCTGGTGGATATGGATACCTACAAGGTCACCACCCACGGCATCTACTCGAGCCACATGGCCGACGCCGGGCAGGGCAGCAACACCGCCTACGACGTCTCCAACGCTGCCGTGCGCACCCACGCCGTCTGGTGGCTGTACCCGACCACATGCATCATGCGTTATCCGGGGCGGCCGTCGATGATCATCCTGAACATCATCCCCGTCGGCCCCGACCGCACGCTGGAAACCTACGACTTCTTCCTCGTCGATCAGAGCCCGGACGAGGCCGAGGTTGAGGCCATCCGCTACCTCGACGAGGTGCTGCAGGTCGAGGACATCGGGCTGGTCGAAAGCGTCCAGCGCGGCATGAACACCCCGGCCTTCGAGCAGGGACGGATCGTCCACGACCCCGACGGCTCGGGCAAGTCCGAGCACGCGGTCCATCACTTTCACGGGCTGGTGCTGGATGCCTACAAGAAGGCGCTGAACCCATGATGCTGGCAGGAAAAACGGCGCTGGTCACCGGTGGGCGCGGGGGCATCGGCCGCGCCATTTGCGCCCGCTTTGCCCGCGAAGGCGCCCGCGTCTTTGCCGCTGATCTGACGGCTGCGGGTTCGCTGGCCGAGGACCAGCCTACGGATGACTTCATTCAGCTGGATGTGACCAGCGAGGACAGCGTCCGCGCAGCCTTCGATCACGTCGCGGCAACTGCAGACGGCAGGCTCGATATCCTCGTCAACGCGGCGGGGATCGAGATCGAAAAGACCATCGAGGAAACCAGTCTCGAAGAGTGGAACCGCATCTTTGCGGTTAACGTCACCGGCACCTTTCTGGTGTCCAAACATGCCTTGCCGCTGCTGCGCCGGTCGCAGGCCAGCGGCGGGGCTTCAGTGATCAACTTCGGCTCCTACGACGGCTTCATCGCAGACCCCGGGCTGGCGGCCTACTGCGCCACCAAAGGCGCAGTCCACGCGCTGACCCGGGCCATGGCTTGCGATCACGGCCCGGAAGGCATTCGCGTGAACGCCATCTGCCCGGGCTACGTCGATACGCCCATGCTGCAGTCCTTCTTCGAGGGCGATGGCAGCGGCGGCGATGGCGGCACCATCGACAGCCTGCAGCAGGCCGTGCGCGACGTGCACCCCATGCGGACCTTCGGCAAGCCTGAAGACATGGCCAATCTGGTCAACTGGCTGGCCTCGGACGAGGCGCGCTACGCGGCCGGTCAGCTGTGGGTGCTGGACGGCGGCCTGTCGGCTCAGGTGCAGCAGATGAAACTCTAGCGCCGGCAAAGAGCGAGACCGAGACCATGGCCAAACCCGTCATCATCACCTGCGCGCCCACTGGTGGCATCCACACCCCGACGATGAGCGAGCACCTGCCCATCACCCCCGATGAAATCGCCACCGCCGCCATCGGTGCAGCTGAGGCCGGGGCGTCGATCATCCACCTCCATGCCCGCGACCCGAAGACGGGCAAGCCCGACCCCAGCCCCGATCTGTTCATGGACTTTCTGCCCCGCATCAAGCAGTCGACCGACGCGGTGATGAACGTTTCGACCGGCGGCGGGCTGGGCATGAGCCGGGAAGAACGGCTGCGCGCTGCGACCCGCGCCAGCCCGGAAATGGCCTCACTCAACGTGGGTTCGATGAACTTCGGCATCTTTCCGATGGCGAACAAATACAGCGAGTGGAAGTTCGACTGGGAACCGCAGTTCCTCGACATGACCCGCCACTTCATCTTCCGCAACACCTTCGCCGACCTCGAATACGTGGTGAAGGAGCTTGGGCAGGGGCACGGCACCAAATTCGAGTTCGAATGCTACGATCTGGGCCACCTCTACAATCTGGCGTGGCTGATCGATCAGGGCTGGGTCGAACCGCCGTTCTTCGTGCAGATGGTCTTCGGCGTGCTCGGTGGCGTAGGGGCCGACCTTGACAACCTCATGCACATGCACACCATCGCCGACAAGCTGTTTGGCGAAGACTACGAGTGGTCGGTGCTGGCTGCGGGGCGCCACCAGATGTCCTTCGGGACACAGGCCGCCATGCTGGGCGGCAATCTACGAGTGGGTCTGGAAGACAGCCTCTACATCGGCCCGGGCAAACTGGCGTCGAGCAACGCCGAGCAGGTCACAAAGATCCGCGGCATCGTCGAAGCGCTGGGCCTGAGCGTGGCTACGCCTGAGCAGGCGCGAGAGCGGCTCGGGCTCAAGGGCGGCGATCAGGTCGGGTTCTGACCCGAACAAACACAGGTGAGCGAAGGAAGTCACAGCCCATGCAGACGAAACTATTGATCCAGGGCAAGCTCGTTGAAGGCGGGGGCGCGGCAACCCCGGTTCTCGATCCTGCGACCGGAGAGCAGGTGGCATCGGTCAGGGAGGCCAGTCCGGCCCAGATCCAGTCCGCCGTTGACGCGGCCACCGCGGCCTTTGACAGCTTCGGCCGCACGACCCCGGCCGACCGCGCCGGCATGCTGCTGGCCGTTGCCGATGCGATCGAGGCGCACAACGATGAACTCGCCGAGCTGGAAAGCCTCGAGTGCGGAAAGCCCTGTGCCGCCGCGCGCGACGATGAGATGCCGCTGACCATCGATACTTTCCGGTTCATGGCTGGCGCAGCGCGGACCCAGACCGGGTCGGCCGCGGGCGAGTACGTCGAGGGCCATACCTCGATGATCCGCAAGGACCCCATCGGCCCGGTGGCATCGATCGCGCCCTGGAACTATCCGCTGATGATGGCGTCGTGGAAGCTGTCTGCACCGCTGGCCGCCGGGTGCCCGGTGGTGCTCAAGCCCTCCGAGCTGACCCCGCTGGCCACCCTGCGGATGGCCGAAATCATGAACGAGGTTCTGCCCGCCGGCGTGGTGAACGTGATCCACGGTGCGGGGCCGGGCGTGGGCAGCGCCCTGATCAACAACCCCGGGGTCGAGGGGATCTCCATCACGGGCTCGCCCGCGACCGGAATGGCAGCGATGAAAGCCGCCTCCGAGCAAATCCGTCACGTACATCTGGAACTCGGTGGCAAGGCGCCGGTGATCGTGTTCGACGATGCTGACATCGATGCTGTGGTCGAGACCATCCGGGGCGGCTCGTTCTTCAATGCTGGGCAGGACTGCGCCCAACCGTGTCGGATCATGGTGCAGGATGGCGTGTTCGAGCGCGTGGTGGCCGAGACCGCAGCAGCTGTCAGCAGCATTCGTCTGGGCACTCAACACGACCCCGAAACCGAAATGGGGCCCCTGATTTCCGCTGCACAGCGCGACCGGGTCGCGGGCTTTGTGGATCGGGCGCGGGCCGGGGCGGACATCGCCTGCGGCGGGACTGTGCCGGAGGGCAAGGGCTTCTTCTACAGCCCCACCGTGGTCGCAAACGTGGACAACGATGCCGAGATCGCCTGTCAGGAAGTCTTCGGCCCGGTGGTCACGATTTCCCGGTTCAGCGACGCCGATGAAGCGCTGGGCATCGCCAATGCCTCGCGTTACGGGCTGGCCTCTTCGGTCTGGACCCGCGACGTGGGCCTCGCCATGCGGATGGCGGCGCAACTGCGCTACGGCTTCACCTGGGTCAACACCCACGGCGTTGGCACGGCGGAAATGCCGTGGGCGGCGATGAAGGGTTCGGGCACGGGCTGCGATATGTCGATCTACGCGCTGGAGGCCTATACCGCCGTGCGTCACGTGATGGTGGCGCACTGATATGGCTATGCTGGAGAACAAGACAGCGCTGGTCACCGGCGGACGACAGGGCATCGGCCGGGGCATCGCCGATCGATTTGCCGCTGAGGGCGCGCGCGTGACCATCACCGGGCGTGGGGCGCGGCCCGACGATCTGCCGGCGCACTTTGCCTGGGCGTGCTCGGACGTATCGGACCCCGGGGCTGTGGCGGAACTCGCGGCCGGGATCGAGGGGCTGGACATTCTGGTCAACAATGCCGGCATTCAGGTCGAAAAGACGATTACCGAAACCAGCGATGCCGACTGGGATCTGCTCATGGGCGCCAATGCAAAGGGCGTGTTCCTCATGTGCCGCGCGCTGATCCCACGGATGTCCCACGGCGGGTCGATCATCAACATCGGTTCGATCAGCGGCCAGACGGCCGACCCCGGTCTTGCGATTTACAACGCCTCCAAGGCCTTCGTGCACGGTCTGACCCGCTCGATCGCGGTGGACCATGGCCCCGCCGTGCGTTGCAACGCCATCTGTCCGGGCTGGATCATGACCGGCATGGTCGATGCGGCCTTTGCCGTTGCCGATAACCCCGAGGCCGCCAAAACCGACGCGCTGGCCCGGCACCCTGCCGGGCGCTTCGGCCAGCCCTCGGATATTGCAGCCATGGCCGCTTGGCTGGCTTCCGACCAGTCGTCGTTTACCACGGGACAGCTGTTCACCGTCGACGGCGGCCT
>PAGB01000044.1 GCA_002711265.1 Rhodospirillaceae bacterium | reverse complement strand
TATTGACTTCGGCATGGGAAACCCGGACCAGCCCCCGGCACCGCACATCCTCGCCAAGATGCAGGAAGCGATCCAGAACCCGCGCGCCCACCGCTACTCTAGCTCGCGTGGCATCCCGGGGCTGCGCAAGGCGCTGGCGGCTTACTACGACCGGCGCTTCAACGTCGACCTCGACCCCGAACGGGAAGTGATCGTGACGCTGGGCTCCAAGGAGGGTCTGGCCAATCTTGCGCAGGCGATATCGTCGCCCGGCGACACCATCCTGGTGCCCAATCCGTCCTACCCAATCCACGCTTTCGGCTTCATCATCGCCGGGGCGGCGCTGCGCTATCTGCCCTCGGCGCAGACGGGTGCGGCGTTCTTTGAGCAGCTCAAGCGCACGGTTGAACACGCCGTGCCCAAGCCGATCGCCATCGTCGTCAATTACCCCTCTAACCCGACGGCGGAGGTGGTCGACCTCGACTTCTACGGGCAGATCGTCGACTTCTGCCGTCATCACGGCATCTACGTTCTCTCCGACCTGGCCTACGCTGAGGTGTATTTTGACGGCAACCCGCCGCCGTCGGTGCTGGAAATTCCCGGCGCCAAGGACATCGCGGTCGAGTTCACGTCCATGTCCAAGACCTACAATATGCCCGGCTGGCGGGTTGGTTTTGCCGCTGGCAACCCCGACCTGATCGCCGCGCTGGGGCGGGTCAAATCCTACCTCGACTATGGTGCCTTCACCCCGATCCAGGTGGCGGCGACCGCAGCACTGAACGGGCCGCAGGATTGTGTCGAGGAAATGCGGCAGCTCTACGCCGGTCGCCGGGATATCCTCGTGCACGGACTGCGCTCGGCGGGTTGGGACTGCCCGCTTCCGCCCGCCACCATGTTCGTCTGGGCGCCGATCCCGCCTGCATTCCGGGATATGGGCGCCATCGGTTTCACCAAGGCTCTGCTCGCCGAGGCGGATGTCGCCGTCTCACCCGGTGTCGGGTTTGGCGAGCACGGCGAAGGCTATGTACGGCTCGGGCTGGTGGAGAACAGCCACCGCATCCGGCAGGCCGTGCGCAACATCCGCGGTTTTCTGCACCGCCATGGGGTGGAAGGCGACCTCGCCGCTGTGAGCTGACCTCGTCATCCGGCGGCGCTGTCTCGCCGGGGCACTCTGATAGACGGGCACTTCAGCTGCATCTGCACTGGCGGCCTCAGGCGAACCAGCTGGCCATGACGATGATTCGCGGCAGGATGCCGGGGAAACAGCTCTTGCGCCCCCGCCGCACAGCCCGCTCGGCCGCCGCGACCACGCCTTCGGGTTCCACGGTCAGGAACCGCCGCCCGAAGCGCGTGTTGAGGATCGGCGGGCCGTCCGCGGCTTGGTCGAGCAGGGGGGTGTTCACCGACGGCGGGAAGACCAGCGTCATCCGCACCTTGGATCGGTTCTCGGCGATCAACAGCCGCGCATAGAAATTGTTGGCCGCCTTTGACGCGCCGTAGGCGCCGAAGCGCTGCATCGGCATGACCCCGGCGGTGGATCCGTAGAGGATGACCTCGCCCTCGTCCCGCGCCACCATCGCCGGGACCACGGTCTGGCAGACGTTGACCATGCCGACGTAGTTAATCTCCATGATCCGGCTGATCTGCTCCGCCGAATGATCGAGCAGCAGCCCCCCGGGCATAATTGCCGCACAGTTGATCAGGCGGTCGACGGGGCCGTGGGCCTCGATCACTGTCGAGACGGTCTGTTGCACCTTCGCAAGGTCGGTGACATCGCAGGCGTAGCGGTGGATGCGGGGCGACTGGCTGGCGGTCTCACGCAACCCGGCTTCATTCACGTCAAGAATGGCGACCGCGTAGCCCTCGTCCGCCAGCCGCAGAGCGTGGACCCGGCCCAGTCCGCTTGCGCCGCCCGTGATCAATGCCGTCTTCACCGCGCCTTGCTCCCATGCTCCCATGCTCTTTCCCGGGAGCCTACGCACGCACAGCCGCGATTTCAAACCCGTTCGTGCGAGGGTGCTGCGTGGTCCTGTGTCTCAGCCGTCGCCGCCAAATAAATCGCAACAATAAGAACCCCTTATTTTCTGAAAATCCCCAAATATAGAATTTTATGTATTTCGAGATAATTCTCTCTGACGCTTCAATTGCCATTGATGCACAAATATCCTCATGTATTCTCTGTGCTGAAATTATTAAAGCAGTGCGAAGGAGACATGAGATGGCGAGCGTTGAAGCAAAGAACTTTTCGTCTGACGCCGACGAAGTGATGACCCCCAACAACGCGCGGGTCGAAACCGTCAATGTCATGGGTCAGCGGGTCATGCGCCTGACGGTGCAGCCGGGCTGGCAGTGGTCGAAGGACATCAAGCCGCTGGTCGGCACGGACTCCTGTCAGGCCAAGCACGTCGGTGTGATCATCGAAGGCACCATCAAGTGCGTGCACGATGACGGCAGCGAAATCACCTACTCCGCCGGTGATGCCTACGCGATTGCACCCGGGCATGACGCCTGGGTGGTGGGTGACTCGCAGGCTGTTGCCTTCGAATTCCACGGTGCGTGGGGCGAAAACCACTAAAGGCCCCTCTTCAGACACTCTCTCAGGGGGCGGGTTTCGATGGACCCGCTCCTTTGAACCTGTGAAATGACTAGCGCTGGGCGGAGATGAACAGCCCGACGGCGACAGCGGCATAGCTGATCCCGTGCGCCATTGTCAGCGACTCACCCAAGAATGACAGCCCCAGAACACTGGCCACCACCGGGGTCAGGTAGCCGTTGCGCGTGGTGAAGGTTGCCCCTTCCCGCTGCACCAGCAGGCCACGCAGGGCCTGCCCTGCGCCGGTCGTGATCAGCCCCGCCATCACCGCACCACCGATCGGGATCCAGCCGGGGAAGGCCGTGGGGGCGTTGAACATGAACAGCGGTAGGGCCAGCGCACAGCCCGCAATCAGCGAATACCCTTGATACTGCAGCGGCCGAAAATCCCGGATGGTCGACATGTGGACGACCCCGGCGGCCAGCGCCACCGAACTGAGGATACTGACCCCGTGGGGCAGCAGGATGAACCACGACGGGCGGCCCGGTTCGAGCGACGCCGGCGCCGCGCCTATCTGGCTGAGCGCGAGGTACGAGATCCCGACAGAGCCGATCAGGAAGCCAACCCACTTGCTGAGGCTGATATGACGGCCCAGCAGAAAGCGCGACAGCACTAGCACGAAGATCGGTACGGTGGAGTAGTAGATCGCCACCATCGACGTCGGGATGAAATTCAGGATCCACGGCAGCGACAGGAACGGGAAACCGATAAACAGCACGCCGTTGAGCAGCACTGGAACGCGGCTTTCCCGGGGCAGGCTGAACCGATGCCGGGTCAGGCTCATGATGAACAGCAGCGACAGCGCGGCGACCAAGATCCGCAGGGCGCCCGCCGACAGGTTCGAAAAGCCGTCCAGCGAAATCTTGATGAAGAAGAAACCGGCGCCATAGCAGGTCGACAGCAACAGCAGCATGAGTATGGAGATTGTCAGGCGTCTCGTGCTTTCGAGCATGGAGTNGTTTTTCCTTTGGGCCTCTGACCTATGGCTGATCACGGCAACAATTGTGACGTTAGCACCGGTTCTGCTCGCAAGACCATGGGAACTGTCAGACCGTTCAGCGCGACTGCAAGACAGAGGCGAAACGATACAGACCGATACAGAGCGTTTCTGATTGAAAAGTTCGTTTGCACTAGCGTCCGAACGTTACACGAAAACACACCACAGGAACCAAACCAATGAAAACCGTATCCTCCCTTTTCGCTGCTGCCCTGTCGCTCACCGCTGCCGCAACCACGGCTTCGGCCATGCCCCACATTGTCACCTTCGACGGCCTTNTGGCCCCTGAAATCGCNNCGAAGCTGAACCCGGCCANCTCCGGTGCAGGCTTCGNACGGGCTGCAGCTGCCGGTGCCGCTGGCTCCTCTGTGGACGATACCACGCCACCGATCGTTGCCGTTTCTGATCAGGTGCCGCAGGTTCAGACCACCTTCAAACTGGCGTCTCAGTCGGCCGATATTGCAGTTGAAAAGGCGAAGAACTCTGGTTCCAGCGATGAGAATATCGCAGCCGCAGCTTGTACCTCGCCTGATNNCAGCCTGATCGCTGTCGTCATCATTGCGGCGGTGGACGCCGATAACTGCCCGAAGCCTCAGGCAGCGACCGCTATCGAATACGGCCTGATCGCGGCGCTGATCGGGGGAGGCCCGGATGCGACCGACACCACCACCACCGGTGAGGCTGAGCCTCAGGCAGCGACGGCGATCGAATACGGCCTGATCGCCGCGCTGACCAGCAATGGTCCGGACGTTACCGAGACGGTCTACGCAGAGAGTGAGTTCGAGTAAGCCTTTTTCAAAGACCCCGACTCACCGCCACAATTCCCTGATCCGGCAGGGGCCGCACCACCGCGCGGCCCCTGTTTTCACGTCTGGACCNAGAAAACACGGCCTTCACAAATTTTGCGCAAAGGCGCCGCGCGCCGCACAAAGAATCTTCATCGCCCCGCATCCGGCGTTGCGANCGGCTGCCATCGCGTCAGTCTGCCGCGNAGTTGTGCAGAAGTACCGTAAACGCGCGTCNCTACCGGTCAGCCCTTATGGCCGCAAGAGTGAGGCTTCTGGGTCCGCCCCGGCTTTCTGCCATTGTCGTGTTGATCAGAGGGGCGAAGGCCGTGGAATTCCGCTTTTTCGAAATATATCGGAATGCAGAGTATCTGCTGNTGCTCGGCAAGGGCGCGCTGCTCAGCGGCGGCATCACGGTCCTCGCCGCCNCCTTCGGCCTCATCATTGCTTTCGCTATCGCCGGGGTCCGGTTCGCGCGGGTGCCAGTGCTGACCCAGCTTACGGCNGCCTATGTCGAGTTCATCCGCAACACGCCCCTGATCGTGCAGCTGTTCTTCATCGCATTCGGCCTGCCGCTGCTGNTGGGCTACGAATGGCCCTTCTGGGCGCACGCGCTGCTTTCGCTGAGCATCAATTTTTCAGGCTACTTCGCGGAGATCCTGCGCGCCGGACTTGAGAATTCAGACTCAGGCCAGCGGGAGGCTGCCCGNGCGCTCGGTCTGCGCCCCCGNCCGATTTTCTTTCTCGTCATCACNCCCGTTGCCATCGCAACCATGTTTGCGAGCCTGAACAGTCAGTTCATCTTCCTGTTTCTGACCACTGGCATCATCTCAGAAATCGGGGTCGCCGACCTGACACAGGCGGGGCTGTATATCGACAGCCGAACCTTCCGGACCTTTGAAGTCTTTCTGGTCCTGACCGCGATCTACATCGGCATTTCCATGCTGTTCAAAGCCGTGCTGGCGCTGGTCGAGCGGCGGCTTTTTCCGTGGAAGTTCGTGCGATGAAGGAGCTGCTGGTATCCCTGCTCGGAAANCCCGAGGGCATCGTNCTGTTCCAGCTNATCATGGCGGCGCGGTTCACGGTGCTGCTGTCGCTGCTGGCCTTCGTCGGTGGTGGTCTGGTCGGGGCGATCATCTGCGCCTTCCGGGTGTCGCCGTCGTCGCTACTGCAGCGGGTTGGCGGGGCCTACGTCTGGCTGTTCCAGTCAACGCCGCTGCTGATGCTGCTGTTCATCATCGGGCTGGGCCTGCCCAAGTTCACCGGNCTCGAGGTCAATCCCTGGACCGCCGCNGGGCTCGCCNTGACGCTCTACNCCAGCGCCTATCTCGCCGAGGTATGGCGCGGGGCCATCGCCGCGATCCCNGCGGGGCAGTGGGAGGCCGGGCGCGCGCTGGGGTTGAATTTCCTGCGCACGCTGAGGCTNGTGATCGTACCGCAGGCGGTACGCGGTGCGCTGGCGCCGACCGTCGGCTTCATGGTGCAGATCATCAAGGGCACGTCGCTGGCCTACATCATCGGCTTCCACGACCTGATGAGCGTCGGCAAGCGCTGGGCGAATGCGTCCGTCCCCGGCACCGAAGCCTTTCTGATCTANCCGCTGCTCGCGCTGTTCTACTTCGCNCTGTGCTTCCCGCTTTCATCCTATTCACGCTGGCTCGAAGGCCGGCTTGGATCAGTAGCCCGCTTACCGGCGGCTGCCTGACAACTCCCCACCAAGAAATGAGGTAACTGAGCAATGAAATCCCTGAAAATCTGGCTGTCCAGCCTCGCCCTTTCAATCGGTGCTGCAACCACAGCGCAGGCTGAACTGACCGACATCCTGAGCGCGGGCACCGTTAAGATCGCCGTGCCGGAGAACTTCCCGCCCTTTGGTGCTCTGGGCATCGAAGGCGAATATGAAGGCTATGATGTCGATGTGGCCATGCTGATCGCCGCCGACCTCGGCGTTGAACTCGAACTGGTGCCCGTCACCTCGAAGCAGCGCATTCCCTTCCTCGAAACCGACAAGGTTGATCTCGTGATCGCGACCATGGGGGCAAACCCGGGCCGAGCGAAGTCGATCTGGTTCTCGTCGGCCTACGCCCCGTTCTTCTCGGGTGCCTTCGCCGCCAGCACGCTGGACATCAGCAGCCCGGCTGATCTCGCCGGCCTGAAGGTCGGTCTGACCGGCGGTACGCTGGAGGATCTGGAGCTGACCGAAAGCGCGCCGGCGGGCACCGAGATTATCCGCTTCGGCGACAACGCGGCGACCCGTGCGGCTTTCCTCTCGGGCCAGGTCGACGTGCTCGTGACGGGTAACACCGTGGCTGCGGGCCTGTCGGAAGAAAACCCGGACCTCGACATCGCCACCAAGTTCATCATCAAGGAATCCCCGGCCTTCATCGGCGTGAAGAAGGGCAACATGGACCTGCTGCAGTGGGTGAACGTGTTCATCCTGCACAAGACGCTCGGCGGNGANCTGAACGAGCTGTCCGAAAAGTGGCTGGGCCAGCCNCTGCCACCACTGCCAACCATGTAAGCGTGGCGCACAGGGTGGGGTCGCACGGGCTGCGGCCTCTCCCCTTTCTTGCCTAGAATGAAAAAGGGTCGCCCGCGGGCGGCCCTTTTGCTGTTCGAGCGTGAAAGGCCTGTGCCGACCCGCTCAGCTGCGGTGCTTATTCAGCCCAGGACGGCAGCGGCAGGCCGTCTTCGTGGTCGCAGATCCCCGAGGAGTCGCCCGACACCGTGTATTCGAGCTGCGTGTAGTGATCGCAGAATTCCGTGCTCGCATCGCCGCTGTAGTTGCCGGTGTCGATGGGGTTGAAGCGGTTGCGGTAGTTCGACAGCTCGCGGCCGAAGATATCCATGTACCGACCCCGTGGCCAGCAGCCCTGATTGTCATAAACCGACGGGGTGAAGCACCAGCCGTTGCCGCTCCACCACTGTCCCGCCAGATGGCCCGTGGGCCGACGGATCTCGATCAGCTCGCCACCAAATAGGCCGCGAATATGGGTGTTCCAGACGACGTAGGACTGTCCACCCATCTCGAAGGTCGTGACCTTCTCGACGCCGTAGGGCACTGCGGCCTGTCCGTGGTGATGCGGGTGTGCACCCGCGCTGTGAATGCCAAGGCCGGCGAGGGCGAGACATCCGGCAGCCAAGAACCGTTTGATCATTGTTCGGGGCTCCTTAATGCGAATAACCTAATAACCTTATAGCCGAAGAAAGGACCGATAGAAGCTCTTTGCCGGGTTTGTGCTCTGTCGCTCACCACCCGATCGTCTCGAAACCCTTCGAACGATCAGGTCTTGCCGCCGAACCGCCTTCGCGTTCAGACTGCGCTAAAGCGTGTTTTAAGGAGTGAGGTGAGACCGATGACCAAGCTGACCATTGCTGTGACCCAGATGACCTGCGGCTGGGACGAAGACGACAACATCCAGCGGGCCGAGGCCATGGTTCGGGAGGCCAAGGGGCAGGGCGCCGGCCTGGTGCTGCTGCAGGAGCTGTTTCTCACCCCCTATTTCTGTTCGGAGCAGGACCAAAAGCATTTTGACCTGTCCCGGCCCTTCGAGGGTCACCCGGTCATCGAGCACTTCGCGGCGCTGGCCCGCGAACTGGGGGTGGTCATGCCCATCAGCTTTTTCGAGCGCACCGAGCGTCAGTTCTTCAACAGCGTCGCGATTGTCGATGCCGACGGCAGTATCCTCGGCCTCTATCGCAAGACCCACATTCCCGACGGTGAGGGCTACCAGGAGAAGTTCTACTTCACCCCCGGCAATCTGGGCCTGCGGGTCTGGGATACGGCGGTCGGCCGCATTGGTGTCGGCATCTGCTGGGACCAATGGTTCCCGGAGGTGGCGCGGACCATGGCGATCAAGGGCGCCGATATCCTCCTCTACCCCACTGCCATCGGCTCGGAGCCGGGATTCCCGGGGCTGAGTTCCTTGCAGCACTGGCAGCGAACCATGCAAGGGCACGCAGCCGCGAATATGAGCATCCTCGCCGCCAGCAACCGCATCGGCACCGAGCAGGTGGGGCACAAGATGGACTTCTACGGCGGCAGCTTCATCGCGGACCACACCGGCGGGATGATGGCGGAGATGGAGGAGCAGGCCGGGATCGCGTTGGCAACCGTCGATCTCGACGAGGTGCGTCGCTACCGCGAAGGCTGGGGGTCGTTCCGTGATATCCGCCCGGATATTTACGCCTGAGGGCGAGACAATGTGTCCGGCGCCCGTCCGGGTCAGGGGCTGGCGTGTTCCGGTCTGCTTGCGGTAGATTGAGGGCTGAGGATGGCGGNGCGCCGGGAGGCGGCCTCGAACAGTTGAGGGACTGACATGGCGACCAGAAACGTGAACTGCATGACCAACACAGCCGTTGTCCGCGAGCTCTACTGGGGCTGCGGCGGTGGGGTTATGTCGTGCTTTTCCGGCGCGGTTTCCGCCACTGTGCCCCAGCGAAAGGCCCATCCGAGCTGCCCGCNCGAGGCCGCGCAGCGGCAGGAAGCCACCAAACCGGGCACGGTCACGAAATAAGGTGCCGGCCCGAAACAGGGCTCTGGCTCAAAACCCAGCCAGCAGGTGGTCGAGGGCATCGACCGCCAGCGCCATATCGGCGTCGGTGACAAATTCATCGGGCCGGTGACTGACCCCGCCGCGACAGCGCACGAACATCATCGCAACCGGGCACAGGTCCGACATGGCCGAGGCATCGTGGGTCGCGCCTGAAGGCAGGTCAAAGCCTGTCCCCCCCTGCGTGGCGGAGACGGCGTTCGCGACCCGGGCTTGCAGCCGCGGGTCGCACAGGACTGCAGTCTGGCTGTACGTCCGCTCGAAGCTCAGGCCGCAGCCCATGGCTGCCGAGCTCTGCCCCGCGAGCGCCCTCGCAGCATCATGCATGCTCAGGCGTTGTGCGTCGTCGACGGCGCGCAGTTCCAGCACCAGTTCCACCCGTTTGGGGATGGCGTTGACCGCCCCGGGCGCAAGGCTGAGCGTCCCCACCGTGGCCCGGACCTCGCCCTGTTCCTTTGCTAGCCTGTTGATCCCGCTGATGAAGTCGGCCGCGGCGACGAGGGCATCCTTCCGGCCCGCCATGGGCATGGTGCCCGCGTGCCCGGTTTCACCAGTAAAGACGATCGCATTGCGCTCGATGCCGCAGATCCCGGTCACAGTCCCCAGCGCCAGCCCTTCGGTTTCCAGCACCGGGCCCTGCTCGATGTGGACTTCGACGAACCCGAGCACATCTTCGGGGCGGCGTTGCAGGGTCGAGAGCTGGTCGGGTGAACCCCCGAAGCCCGCCATGGCCTCGGCGATCGAGATGCCGTCCGCGTCCGTCAGGTCCAGCGCTGCCGGATCGAGCGTGCCGGCGAGCGCGCGTGCGCCGATCAGGGCGGTGGGGAAGCGCACGCCCTCTTCATCGGCAAAGGCGACGACTTCGACCGGCACCGCCGGCTGTCGCCCGTCGAGCTGCATTTTCTCCAGCGCCAGACAGGGCAGCAGCACGCCCATGATGCCGTCGTAACGGCCACCGTGGGGGACGGAGTCCTGATGCGAACCAAGGATCAGCGTCGGACCTTCGCCCTTGGCAGAGCGGCCGACCAGCGTTCCTGAAGCCGTCATCTCGGGCGTCAGCCCGGCCCGCACCATCCACCCCCGGATGTGGTCGAGCGCGGCGGCATGCTCCCCGGAGAAGGGAAGCCGACTGACCCCTTCAGCCGTGGTCGAGCAGGCCGCAATCCGGCTCAAACGCGCCTGAGCTTCTTCCCCCCAGTTCATGCACACCTCTTATTTATCATGATAATTCAGCGTTACATAACCGGAGTTTTGTGTCTATTGAAGGCCCAAATGTTTAAGTGAGCCAAAAGGCGCTCCCATGGTTGCCAAGAAATCCCGCCCGGTAAAAGTCTCGGAAGAAATCAAGACTTGGGTCGTCGATCGCGATTTGAAACAGGGGGACAGGCTGCCCAACGAAGCCGAGATGATCGCCATTTTTGGTGTGTCCAAAGGCACGGTTCGGGAAGCGCTGCGCATCCTCGAGGCCGAGGGCCTGATCAGCACCCGCACCGGACCCGGCGGCGGTAGTTTCGTCAACAAGGTCACTGTCGAGCACGCAAAGTCCCTGCTGGCCAACTACTTTTACTTCGAGCAGCTGTCCCTGAGCGATTTTTACCAGCTGCGTAAAATCCTCGAACCCGAGCTGGCGGCGAACCTTGCAGGTAAGCTGACTGAAGAGCAGCTGAACGAGCTCGATGCGTTGACCGCCTCGCTGCCCGAACCGGCGAAATCGGCGCAGGAGGAAAAAGAGCAGCACATTGCTTCGCTGCGGTTTCACCAGTGTTTGGCGGAGTTTGCCGAAAATCGGCTGCTGGGTTTCGTCATCGCCTTCATGGCGCGCTCGCTGACTGACCTCACCGTTTATCGGCGGCTCTATGATCCACCGAACCACGAACTGGCGATGAAGGGTCGGGAGCACCAGCAGCGTTTGGTCAAGGCCCTGCGTCAGGGCGATGCCGGCGCGGCCCGCGAAATCATGGCTTCTCACATGAGTGTGGCCGAAGAGCTGATGGCGGTGCAGGAAGCCGAGCTTGAGCGTCGCTTTATCAGTGTCGATCGCTAATCAGCCGGTTTTGGCGCTTTCCAGTTTTTCCAGATCCGGTGCACGATGCCGGTCTTCGGCGACGGGTACTTCGTCCAGCCAGTCCTTGTAGGGTGACGAATTGCATTGGTCATAGAGCCTGCGCAAATCCCCCAGAGGGTCGTCAGACGAGTCGATGCGCAGGTCGAGCGGCGGCCGCTCCGGTGTCAGGCACAGTAGGCTCGCCGACATAAGTCCGCGATAGTCACCGCCCGCGGCCCGGGCGGCCCCGAGCGCAGCGAGCAGGCGCTCGCCGAGCGACGCGTCGGTTGCCATGAAGGTGGCCGACATCGCATCCACCACTTCGCGCTTGGCCAGCATATTGCCGCCAACGACCAGATTGGGCGCACATTCGTGGCCGGCGTAGGGAAGGCTCCGGTCGCCGGTATGCCCGGCCGTGCGGCCTTCACGGTCGAGCGTCAGCAGCTGCCGGAAGCCCTTTCCGGTGTCGGGTTCAACCACCTGCGCCAGCGCGGTCGCCGCGTCAGCACCCATGCGCATGGCCCGCAAGGCCTCGTCCCGCCAGAACGTGCTCGGTGAGGTTCCCTGGCTCGAGACCAGCCCAGAATCGATGTTCCCGCGCAGCACCCAACCCCCGACACAGAGGTTTCCTGTGGCCGAAGCTGCGGCGAAACCGCCGCTTTTTTCATCAAAAGCCAGAATTGAGAAGGTCATAGGTACCGTCGTTGAACAATTTTTCTTGTATTTATCATGAGAATTTGGCTGGATGCAATCTATCATGATAAATTCATCATACGCATAGGAGAGAGGATTACATCATGAATATACTGTCTTTAACACGTAGAACTCTGCTTGCGATCGGGGCTGCCGGGGCTATGACCCTTGCTTCGGTCAGCGCGCTCTCACAGACACCACCCGGTGTTTTGATTGTCGGTCAGATCGCTGAGCCCAAGTCCCTGGACCCGGCGGCAGTAACGGCCGTGAACGATTTCCGCATCCTGATGAACGTCTACGACGGTCTGGTGCGCTATAAGGACGGGACGCTCGAAGTCGAGCCGTCTCTGGCAACCTCGTGGGACATCAGCGACGATGGCCTTGAGTACACATTCTCCCTGCGCGAAGGCGTGAGCTTCCACGATGGGTCGGCCTTTGATGCCGATGCCGTCAAGTTCAACTTCGATCGCATGCTGGACGAGAACCACCCCTACCACGACACCGGACCGTTCCCGCTGTCGTTCTTCTTCTCTGCGGTTGAAGACGTGGCGGTGATGGATGCCTCGACGGTGAAGTTCACCCTGAACGCACCCTACGCACCCTTCCTGTCCAACCTCGCTTACCCGACCGGCNTGATCGTCTCGCCAGCGGCAGTGATGGAACACGGTGCTGACTTCGGCCGGAATGCTTCCGGTACCGGCGCCTTTACCTTCGGCGAATGGCGCTCCAACGAAGCGGTCGTGGTCGAAGCCAACGCCGACTACTGGGGCGGTGCGCCGGCCCTCGATGCGGTGGTCTTCCGCCCCATCACCGATGCCAACACCCGCGTTGCTGAAATGCTCGCAGGCGGTATCGACATGATGGTCGAAGTTCCCCCGGTTGCCTTGAGCAGCTTCGGCGCGGACCCCTACGTGGTCCACGAGCAGGCTGGTCCTCACGTCTGGTTCCTGATCCTGAACGCCAAGGAAGGCCCCTTTGCTGACAAGCGTGTCCGGCAGGCTGCCAACTACGCGATCAACAAGGAAGCCATCGTCAACGACGTTCTGGAAGGCACTGCAGCGATTGCAGCAGGCCCAACGCCTCCGGCCTTTGCCTGGGCCTACAACGAGAGCCTCGAGCCATACCCTTACGACCCCGACACGGCCCGCGCCCTGCTGGCTGAAGCCGGTGCGGAAGGCGCTGAGCTGACCTTCTNCGTCACCGAAGGCGGTTCGGGCATGCTCGACCCCGTTNCCATGGGTACNGCCATTCAGGCCGACCTGCAGGCCGTTGGCTTGAGCGTGAAAATCGAGACCTACGAGTGGAACACCTTCCTCGGTGAGGTGAACCCAGGCCTCGAGGGCAAGGCAGACATGGCCGAAATGGCGTGGATGACCAACGACCCCGATACGCTGCCGTTCCTCGCGCTGCGCACCGACGCGTGGCCGGACAAGGGCGGCTTCAACTCCGGCTACTACTCCAACCCGGCGGTAGACGAGCTGCTCGAAGCAGCCCGGGCTTCGACCGACCAGGCTGAGCGTGCGCGTCTGTATCAGGAAATGCAGACCATCGTTCANGAGGATGCGCCGTGGGTCTTCGTTGCGAACTGGAAGCAGAACGCCGTGTCCAGCAACCGCGTGGAAAACTTCGCGCTGCAGCCGTCGTTCTTCCTCCTGCTGAAGGACGTTGCGAAGAACTAACCCCCGAGACGCTTCGTCTTGTCTGACCAAGGGCGGCTTGCCTACCGCAGGTGAGCCGCCCTTTTTTCGTATTTCTTTGACGGCACGCGGCTTGTTTGCGACCGTCGAAGCTGTCTGATTGATTTGGGTTGCCTGCACCATGGGCGAGTACATCGTCAAAAGACTGCTTTCCGCGCTGCCGGTGCTGTTTGGCATTACGGTCATCGTCTTTCTGATCATGGCCATGATCCCCGGCGACCCGGCCACGGCTATTCTCGGCTCCTACGCCACCCCTGAAAACGTCGAACGCCTGAACCGGCAACTGGGCCTCGATCGGCCGCTGCCGCTGCGCTACCTGATGTGGCTGGGCAATATGCTGCAGGGTGACTTCGGCCAGTCTTTCTCGCTCAACCGCCCCGTGCTCGCAGAGGTGCTGGAGCGGCTCAACGCGACCCTGATCCTTGCCGGGACGGCCTTCGTGCTGTGTTCGGTGCTGGGCATCGTCGCCGGGGTGATCTCCGCGACCCGACAGTACGGCCTCGCCGACAAGGGCATCACGTTCGCGGTCATCCTTGGGATTTCGATCCCGTCGTTCTTTCTGGGGATGATGATGATCCTCATTTTCGCGGTGAACCTGCGCATGTTTCCGGTCTCGGGCATGTGGCCGATCTACGGTGACCGCGACCTCGAAGCGCTGATCCGGCACCTGACGTTGCCGGCGCTGACNCTGTCCGTCGTGGCCACCGGGGTGATCGCCCGGCTGAGCCGCTCGGCCATGCTCGAGGTGCTCCGCGCCGACTATATCCGCACCGCCCGCGCCAAGGGCCTGCGCGAAACCCGCGTGGTCTGGCTGCACGCGCTCAAGACCGCCATGGTCTCGATCCTGCCGATCCTCGGATTGCAGGCCGGCTTCGTGCTTTCCGGCGCAGTCTATATCGAAATGGTGTTCCAGTGGCCCGGGGTCGGGCGCATGCTGGTCGACGCCATCCTCAAGCGCGACATTATGCTGGTGCAGGGCGGCGTGGTCTTTGTCGCCAGCTGCTACGTGCTGTTCAACATCATTGTCGACGTGCTGCAGACCCTGCTCGACTCAAGGATCAAGACGTGATCGGGCTGGTCAGGCTGATCGCGCGCAACCGGCTGGCACTGGTCGGGCTGGTGGTGCTTGTGGCGCTGNTCGTGCTGTCGCTGGTCACCCCCTTGCTGCCGCTGGCCAACCCGGACGTGATCGATACGGCCCGCCGCTTCCGGCTGCCGTTTACCGAAGGTGCCCTGCTCGGCACGGATCACCTCGGGCGTGACCTGCTCAGCCGGTTGCTGTGGGGGACGCGGCTGTCGCTGCTGGTCGGCTTCTCCGCCGCCATGATCGCCGCGGTGATCGGCGCAACCATGGGCATTGTCGCCGGATACTTCGGCGGCATTACCGACAATGTCATCATGCGTAGCGTCGATACCCTGATGGGCTTTCCCTACATCCTGCTCGCGCTGGCGATCGTTGCGGTGCTGGGGCCTGGGCTGTTCAACGCGTTGATCGCCGTTGCCGCCGTCAACATCCCGTTTTTCGCGCGCAACATCCGGGGCGTCACCGTCACCATCGTTCACCTCGAATACGTCGACGCGGCACGGCTGAACGGGCGCAACCACCTGAGCATCATCGTCGGCGAAGTCCTGCCCAACGTCATTCCCACCATCGTGGTTGCAGTCTCGACGACCGTAGGCTGGATGATCCTCGAGACTGCCGGTCTGTCCTTCCTCGGCCTCGGCTCCCAGCCCCCGCAGGCTGACCTTGGCTCCATGCTCGGGGAGGCCCGCGCGGCCCTGATCACCAGCCCGCACACGTCTTTCGTGCCCGGGGCTATGATCCTGATCATCGTCATGGGGGTGAACCTGCTCGGTGATGGCATTCGCGACGCGCTCGACCCCCGGCTCAAGGCCGGCGTCCTCAGCCGCCCGCAGCCCGCCACCAAGGTCGCGCGCTTCGACCCCACCGCGCCGCAGCAGCCCGACGCCGTGTTGGAACTGGCCGACCTGTCGACCGCCTTCGACCTCGGCACGCGGGAGCTGCGCGCGGTCAGGCGGATCGACCTGCACCTGAACAGGGGCGAGTGCCTGGGCATCATCGGTGAGAGCGGCTCAGGCAAGTCTGTCACCGCGCTGTCGATCCTGCGGCTGGTCGCCTCGCCCCCCGGCGTGATCAAGGGCGGATCGGTGCACTTCGGCGGCGAGGATCTCGTGCGCCTGCCGCACCATCGCCTGCGCCAGATCCGTGGCAACCGGGTCGCCTATATCTTTCAGGACCCGCTCACGACCCTGCACCCACTGCTGACCGTGGGCACGCAAATGCTCGAAGCCATCAAGGCGCACCAGCGGATCACCACGCGGGAAGCGCGTGAGCACGCCTTGTCGCTGCTGGCGCAGGTGCGGATTCCCGACCCCCAGCGGGTGTTCAGCAGCCACCCGCACCAGCTGTCGGGCGGCATGCGCCAGCGCATCGGCATCGCTATGGCGCTGAGCAACGACCCCGACGTGATCATCGCCGACGAGCCGACCACGGCGCTGGACGTGACCGTGCAGGCGCAGATCCTGACGCTGATCGACGACTTGCGCCGGGAGCGGGGCCTGTCCGTCATCTTCATCACCCACGATTTCAGCGTCGTGTCCCAGCTCTGTGACCGGGTCGCGGTGATGTACGCCGGTGAGCTGGTGGAACTGGGATCGACGCAGCAGATCATCGAACAGCCCCAGCACCCCTACACCGCCAAGCTGATGCAGTGCGTGCCGCAGCTGGGTGCAGGCAAGCGACGGCTGCACGCCATTCCCGGCCTGCCACCCCGCGCCGACGAGCCGCTGGCGGGCTGTGCCTTCGCCGGGCGCTGCCACATCGCCAGCGACGCCTGTCGGCAGGGACCGGTTGCGCTTGATCACCTCGAACAGCAGCGCGCCGTGCGGTGCATCCATCGCGGTGAGCATGGCCTGTCCCGGCCCGAGGGGGCGGCTGCATGACGGACCCGGCCCTGAAAATCACCGATCTGAGCAAGACCTTCACCGACGCATCCGGCCTGCTGGGTCGATCACGGCGGGAGGTCCGGGCAGTGAAGGGCGTCAGCCTCGAAGTCGCGCCGGGTGAAACACTGGGCATCGTCGGCGAGTCCGGCTGCGGCAAGACCACGCTGGCGCGGATGCTGGTTGGCCTGACACCGCCCACCGATGGCCGCATCGAGATCAACGGCACCGACCGCAGGGGCGACAGCACGCGCCGCTTTGGCCGCGACATCCAGTACGTGTTTCAGGACCCGACCAGCAGCCTCAACCCGCGCATGACCATCCGCGATATTCTGAGCGTCCCGCTCCGGCANCTGCACGGCATGGACGGCCCCGCGCGGGCGGCCCGGATCAGGGAGATCATCGACGCGGTGAATCTGCGCGAGGAGTTCCTCGACCGTCACCCGCATGAATTCTCCGGTGGTCAGGCGCAGCGGATTGGGATTGCGCGGGCGCTGGCGGCCGATGCCCGCATTCTGGTGCTCGATGAGCCGGTGTCCGCGCTGGACGTCTCGATTCAGGCACAGGTGCTCAACCTGCTCGCCGACCTCAAGGCCGAGTTCGGGCTGACCTACATTTTCATCAGCCACGACCTCGCCGTGGTCGAGGCGATCAGCGACCGGGTCGCGGTGTTCTATGCCGGGTCCATCGTGGAAATCGGCCCGGCAGCGCAGATCTTCGCCGCGCCCCGCCACCCCTACACCAAGCTGCTCGCCGACAGCGCCCCGGCGGTCGGCAAGCCGATCCAGACCCACGAAGCTGCGCTGAGCGATGTGCAGGTGAGCCCGGCCCATCTGACCGGCTGTTCGTTTGCGCCGCGATGCGCCTATGCCTCGGACCGCTGTCACGGCGAGCCGCCCGCGCTGGAAGCCGCCACGCCACACGCCGCCGCGTGCTTTCATCCGCTGGGCTGAGGCCGCGGCCCTTGCCGACGACAAGAAGGTGACGGGCCCGGCCACAGCAGGCCGGAGGACCAGCGTTGTTCCTGGCCCCTATCAGCTCTAGGGTTCCCGCTCACCCGGCAACCAACTGGCAGCCTCCATGGCAACAAAGTCGAACTGGAAAGCCATCCTTGCGGTCTACCTGATTGGCGTGGCAGCGGCTGCGCAGGTTGGCCTGCCCCATCGAAGTGGTCCAACCCAAATGTTAGGATTGGCTTCTGATTCGAGCGGCGTCATGCCGCCCTTCCTCTATAGGGCGGAATGAACGACGCGGGCAAGACGGTCACCGGAGCTGGAGGCTTATAGCCAAGCGACGAATGAGGCCTGTAGGTGTTGTAGTGGGTCCTCCAGCCTTCGATGAGCGCTTTGGCCTCTCGCAGGTCGTAGAAGATTTCCCGGGCCAGTAGCTCATCTCGAAGTTTGCTGTTGAAGCTCTCACAGTACCCATTCTCCCAAGGGCTACCCGGCTCAATGTACAAGGTCTTTGTACCGAGCCGTCCAAGCCACTCCCTCAGTGCCGTTGCGATGAATTCGGGGCCGTTGTCCGAGCGAATGTGCTCCGGCGGTCCATGACGAACAAAGAGCTCTCCTAGTTCATCCAAGACATCCCGGGAGTTCAGTCTTCGCTCTGCGCGTATAGCCAGACATTCCCGGGTGAACTCATCGATGATGCACAGCATGCGGAACACCTTGCCTTCATGAGTTCGATCTTGAACAAAGTCATAGGACCAGACGTGACCTTTGTGGGTTGGCCTTAGACGGACGCAGGATCCATCATTGAGCCAGAGCCGCCCGCGTTTAGGCTGTTTCTGAGGCACCTTTAGCCCCTCGCGTTGCCATATCCTGTAAACACGTCCAACACTGACCCGCCAGCCTTCTCTGTTGAGAAGCGCTGTGATCCGACGATACCCGTATCTGCCAAACTTCTCAGCCAAGCTGATTACCGCTTGGGTGAGGTTTGCTTGATCAGGTCGAGGTGTTGGTTGCCTACGTTGTGTTGAGCGATATTGGCCAACCACGCGACAAGCTCGACGTTCGGAAACATCAAGCTCATCTTTCACGTGTTCGACTGCTTGGCGCTTGCGCGAGGGGCTTAGAACTTTCCCTTGATGACCTCTTCAAGGATCTGCTTATCGAGCATGAGATCAGAGATGGCTTTCCTAAGCCTGGCGTTCTCTTTTTCCATGTCCTTAAGCCGCTTAGCCTGATTGACCGGAAGACCGCCATACTCCTTACGCCATCGGTAGTAGGTCTGCTCAGTCACCCCAATCGCTTTGGCTGCTTTACCAACGCTCTCGCCTTGGCTCAGCCGCACCTCGACTTCCCTCAGCTTTGCAATGATCTCTTCTGGCTTGGCTCGCTTAGCCATCGTTCTGCTCCTTTTTTTAAGGAGCCAATACTAACTCAAAAGATGGACCACTTTTTCAGGGGCACTCCA
>PAGB01000043.1 GCA_002711265.1 Rhodospirillaceae bacterium | reverse complement strand
GCCTTCAAGGTCGTCGAGGGTCTGGATGTCGCTGTCCGCACGAACGGTGAAGCTGTACTGGCCATAGGGGTACCACATGAGCAGCTGAACGTTGTCAGCCAGCGCAGGTGCTTCTTCCTGGTTGGCGTACATGGCTTTGCCGTTCTTCATGAGGAACCATACCGTTGGCGCACTCATGGACAGTTCGATGTTGCCACGGCCGACTTCCATCATATGAGCGGTTGCAGCACCACCCGCCGCCACTTCAATGTCGATGTCATCGAGGTTGCTGGATACGATGTTGGCGAAGGTGGCCATCACGATGGCAGGCATAAGGTTTGCCGGCAGCGTGGCCATCTTCAAGGTTTCAGCATGAACAGCCGTGGACGATGCCAGTACAGCCGCCGTAGCGATTAGCAATTTACGCATTTTATCCTCCCAGAATGATTGCGTTAAACTGACTGCTTTGCTTCGATGCGATCGAAGCTGGGGGGCGTGCCCCCCAAAAAGCGATGCCCGACGATGAGGGCAATCGCGATCCCGAGCGCTGGCAGGCAGACCCAGTAGTTGGGGACCAGCAGCGCGAAGCCGACAACAAGCCGGGCCACGCGCTCCAGCGCATAGAGCCGATTGCGTTCGAACCCGATGAGGGCGGACGAAATCAGCCAGATTGAGATGATAAAGGCCAGAATGATCCAGCCGTAATCAAGCCATGACACGGTACTGAGATCCACCATCGCCTTGTGGCGGATCGGCTTGTCCCCCAGCCAGACGAAGACCGCCTGCAGCTTGTAGAGAACAGCGGGATGGTAGATGAAGATGAAGGGGATCAGGAAGCCGGCGACTGAGAGCCGCGAAGCCTGCCACCCTGTCCGGATCGGATCGGCCTTGGCGATGGGCGCGGCAGCAAAGGCTGCCAGCGCTACCGGCGGCGTCACCGTGCTCATCACGGCGAAAAACACGACGAACAGGTGCAGCGACAGCGGCGGCACCGACACCGCATCAATACCCGACGACAGCGCGATCACGATGATGAAGTAGGTTGCACCAGGTGGCAGCCCCATGCCGAGAACAATCGCACCCAGCGCGATCACCAGCATCATCAGGAACAGCGGGCCGTCGGCCATGGCCGTCAGCTCCTGCGCCAGACGCGTGGTGAAGCCCGAATAACTCATCAGACCAATGATCAGGCCGATCATGGCGACGATGATGATGATCTTGGCCGACATGACCCCGGCCTCGACAAAGGCCGTGTAAAGCCCCTTCCACGTCCGGAANCGGGGGAACAGCAGCACCGACATCACGATGGCCGCGATGAAGCCATAGAAGCCCGCCTTGGGNATCGATGGCTGGGTCAGCAGGTAGTAGCTGAGAACGCCCAGCGGCACGATAAAGACGAGGGTCTGGATGTACTCCCGGCGGTTCAGATGCGGCCGCTCGGCGGCGGGCAGCGGCCCGATACCGCTNTTCCGCGCCTCGAAGTACACGGTCAGAAACACGCCGATGTAGTAGAACGCCGCCGGCGTGATGGCCGCGATCATGATGAAGCGGTAGTCCAGGCCGACTTCGGCCGCGACGAAGAAGGCGACCACCCCCATCACCGGCGGCATGACCTGCCCACCGGTCGAGGCGGCGGCCTCAACCGCGCCAGCGAACGAAGGCTTGAAGCCCGATTTCTTGATCACCGGGATGGTCAGCACACCGGTGGAGACAACGTTGGAAACGGCCGCGCCCGACAGAGTACCGAACATGGCGGAACTCGCGACGGCTGCGTGAGCCGCGCCGCCGATCATGCCGCCGGTAAGTCGGTTGGCGATCTTGAGCAGCAGGTCGCCTGCGCCACTGGCCATGAGCACCGAGCCGAAGACAATGAAAATTAGAACCTTACCGGCAACGATCTGTAGGGGTGCCCCGAAGATCCCGCCGGTATCGATCCACCCGGCCTGCACGATGAAGGAATAGTTCTGCGCGATGGTATCGTCCGACCCGCTGCCGAAAACCGGTACCCACTCAGGCACGTAGCCCCGGAAGAACAGGTACAGCAGCCAGAACACCGAGAAGCCGACGATGAACGAGCCATACTCACGCAGCGTGAAGTACAGGATCAGCAGCGTCACAAACGGAAAGATTAGGAAATCGATCCGTTCGGGCTCCCAGANCAACTGTGGATCCCGGGCGTAAACGGTGACGAACCAGTAGCCCAGCAGGAGCAGGCTCATCCCGGCAAGGCCCCAGCGCAGAAACGGCTGGCTCTCCCCTGATTTCCGGCTAAAGCGCAGCGCAACGATGGTCAGCGAGAACAGCAGCGGCATCCCGAGGAAAACAGCCGTCTTGGAGTAGAAATTTATCTTCATCCACTGAAAGGCACCGCCGATCAGCCCGCTCTTGAGCGCAGCGCGCTGGTCCCGTCGGCTGAGTTCTTCCCATTCGCCCGAAAGCAGCGGAATGATCCACCGCACGAGCTCCTGCAGCGGTCCCTGTCCGGCGAACAACAACACAAACACGACGAACAGAGCGGCCAGNGCATCNCTCANNCGATCCGTCATTNNCCGNGACNTNGGNGCCAAATCANNCTCCNAANNACTNANNNCANGACNNACCANCGGAGNAGANCCGGCTTCNNANACTGNCNNAACTTGTCCATATTTTGTTGAGGTGTCAACAAANTTGGTCATGAACTTCTNATGTAAGGGCTTTCAAATACCNCCTNAGATGGCAGGNATTCCCACCCGTTATCACTCCCCCGACAGATTGCCGGTGAGTGCTGCTTCAGTAAAATCGAATTTTTGAATGCCAACATAGGCCAAGGCTATGTATTGCGCAGCGGTTCAGCCCCGGACGGGGCGCCNTTTTCAGCTCATTTCACCGAGCGACCGAGGCGGCCGGCCTCCAGCGCGCTGGCGATGTCGTCTTCGCTCAATCCGAAGACGTCACGGGCCGAGGCCTCGCTGATGTAGCCCTGGGCGAGATCTTCCCGGACCAGAGCCCGGTCGCGGTCGCTGGCCAGCCCGTAGCCGCCACCGCCGGGGAAGGCCATTGCCACCCGCTGACCGTGGGGCACGAACTGCTTGCCCTTGCCGCGCATGGTGGTGCCATCACTGCGGGTCAGCGNGGTTGGCGCCCCGCTGCCGCCCCCTGCTCGGCCCAGCGCCGGATGGTCGACACGGTCGAACATGGCCGAGAAGTCGAACTCGTGCCCTTCGCGGGCGCCGACGTCCATGAACTGCCCAACCCCGCCGCGAAAGGCACCCGCCCCGCCGCTGTCGGGCCGCAGTTCCTTGCGCCAGATGATGACCGGTCCGGCGTGCTCGGTCGCCTCGACCGGCATGGTCATGACCCCACTGGGGAAGGCCGTTGCGTTCAGGCCGTCGACCCCCGGGCGCGCGCCGGAACCCCCGGAGTTGAANGTTAGGACTTCGGACCGGCGGGCGTAGGCCGGTGCCGGTGCATCGGTGCGGGGCCGCAGCGAAACCTGAAAATTACACAGCGTGCCCGCGCCCTGCGCNGGCACGGTGCGGGGNAGGAGCTGGTCCAGCGCCTCGTAGACCGTATCCGGGATCATGTGCCCGATGACGTGGCGCAANGCCACTGGCGCAGGGTGTACAGCGTTGACGATGCTATCCTTCGGCGCGGTGATCTCAAAGGGCGCGAGCGAGGCGGCATTGTTCGGAATTTCCGGCGCGATGGCACACTTGAGCGCGTAACAGGCATAGGCCTTGGTATAGACCATCGGCACGTTGATGCCCTTGGGGTCGAGGCCGGAGGTTCCCGCGAAATCGGCCCTGATGCGGTNGGCGTCAATACTGACGGACACGGCCAGCCGGACCGGGTTGCTGTAGCCGTCGATCCACATCTCTCCGGCTGCTTGCCCTGGCTCAAGCGCGTTAATCTTCTCCAGCGTTGCCCGGCGCGAGTTATCGAGGATNAAAGCCGCAATCTCCTCAAGATCAGCGAGGTCGAATTCGTCCATCATCTCGGTCAGGCGGCGGTGACCAATCTCGTTGCAGGTCGCCAGCGCGTAAACGTCCCCGACCAGCTGATCGGGCTCGCGAACGTTGCCTCGGATGATGCGCAGNAGCGTCTGATCCACCGCACCGCGATCCATCAGCCGCATGATCGGNATNTAGAGGCCCTCCTCGTAGACCGAATTGGCATCAGCCCCGAAGCCGCGCCCGCCGATATCGACGATGTGGGCGGTGCAGGCGAAGAAGCCGACCAGCACCCCGGCCTTGAACGACGGCGTCACCACCGTGATGTCGTGCAGGTGCCCGGTCCCCTCCCACGGGTCGTTGGTGATGTAGACATCGCCCTCGGCCATGGTCTCGACNCCGATGCGGCGCATGAAATGGGGAACGGCATCGGCCATGGCGTTGACGTGCCCNGGTGTGCCGGTCACCGCCTGNGCCAGCATGCGGCCCTGTGCGTCATAGACCCCGGCGGAGAGGTCNCCGGCTTCACGGACCGACGTTGAGAANGCGGTGCGGACCAGCGCCTGCGCCTGCTCCTCGACCACGGAGATCAGGCGGTTCCACATAACCTGCTTGGAAACAGTCGATGCCATGGCTCAGCCCTCCTCGTCCGCGGTCAGGTCGATACAGCCGTCTGNCTGGATCCTCGCATGGCGGCTGNTGGGGACAATTACGGTGGTCTCGTCCTCGAAGATAGCCGCTGGCCCGGCCAGACGGTCGCCGGTGCCCAGCGCTTCGCGCGGTACCACGCCAGCGCGCACGGTCCGGCCCAGCGCCGCGTCGAAGATATCCCGCGTTGCGCCTGTTCCGGCAACGTCCGTCGACGATCCGACCGCCTCCGTCAGGGGTGGCAGGGTTTCCACCGGCGGGGTCGGCGTGCTGGCATTGACCGCCCAGACCGTCGCCTCGATCTCCAGCCCGGCGACAGTGCGCCCGAACAGGGTGGTGTAGTCGGCTTCGAACAGAGCCTTNAAGGTTTCCATATCCGGGCNGGAGGCCTGCTGTGCCGTCAGGATCACCGGGATCTCCCAGCCCTGCCCCCGATAGCGCATGTAAACCTTGCACTCGGCCTCAATCGGGGCGTCGGCGTCGCAGGAGCGGACAAAGTCGGTCGCCTCGGTGCGCAGTTCGGCCAGCGTATCGGCCACAAGCCCCGCGTCGAAGGCAGAAAATTCGACGTAGACGCTGCGGGTAGCCTCGAAACTGAAGGGCGCCCGCAGGAAACCGATGGCCGAGCCGACCCCGGCCCCGGGCGGGATCAGACAGCGGCGGATACCCAGCTTTTCCGACAGGCGGGCCGCGTGCAGCGGCGCCGCACCGCCGAAGGCAATCATGGTGTAGTCGCTGAGGTCCTCGCCATTCTCCACCGCGTGGACGCGGGCGGCGTTGGACATGTTCTCGTCCACGACTTCGGTCAGCCCGAAGGCCGCTTCCAGCGCATCCAGCCCCAGCGGACCGCCGAGTTCGCTCTCCAGCGCTGCCCGCGACGCGGCTTCATCCAGCCGGATCGAGCCGCCTGCGAAATTGTCGGGGTCGAGTTTGCCCTGCACCAGATCGGCGTCCGTGACCGCAGGGCGGGTGCCGCCTCGGCCGTAGCAGGCTGGTCCGGGCTCAGAGCCAGCCGATTCAGGGCCGACTCGGATCTGGTGCAGCGCGTCGACGTGGGCCAGCGAGCCACCCCCGGCGCCGATCTCGACCATATCGATCACTGGGATCGAAATCGGCATGCCCGAGCCCTTCTTGAAGCGATAGGTACGGGCGACTTCGAACACGCGCGCGGTCTTCGGCGTCTGGTTCNTGATCAGGCAGATTTTGGCCGTCGTTCCCCCCATGTCGAAGGACAGCACACGGTCGAGNCCGTGGCGCGCGCCGATGTGCGCCGCGAACACCGCCCCGCCTGCTGGTCCGCTCTCGACCAGCCGCACCGGGAATTCAGCGGCACTCTCAAGGCTGATGATGCCCCCGCCNGAGTGCATCAGGAAGATCGGACAGGCCGCGCCCTGCTCGGCCAGGCGCCCTTCAAGACGGCCCAGATAGGATTTCATCAGCGGCTTGATGTAGGCGTTGGCGATGGTGGTGTTGAAGCGCTCGTATTCCCGCATCTGTGGCGAGACTTCGCTGGACAGCGACAGCGTCACNTGNGGCANGCGCCGGGCCAGCACCTCGGCGATCTGCCGCTCGTGGCTGTCATTGAGGTAACTGTGCAGCAGGCCGATGGCGACGCTTTCGTAGCCCGCTTCTTCAATNTGATCCGCAAGCNCATCGATNGCGGCAGGATCAAGCGGGATCAGCACCTCCCCCCCNGCATCGATGCGCTCGCGCAGGGTCAGACGCTGGTTGCGCGGCAGCAACGGATCAGGAAGACGCAGGTTGAGGTCGTATTGCTCGAAGCGGCTCTCGGTCCGCATTTCGATCACGTCGCGGAAGCCTTCGGTGGTGATCAGCGCCGTGCGCGCCCCGCGACGCTCGATCAGGGCGTTGGTGGCGAGCGTGGTCCCGTGGATGATCTGTTCAATCGCCGAGGTCTGGACGCCGGCCTCAGCGCAGACCCGGTTCAGGCCCTCGATGATCGCGTCTTCTGGCGCGGCGTAGGTGGTCAGCACCTTGGTCGAGGTCAGGCCAGACGGGGTTTCCAGCACCACGTCGGTGAAAGTACCACCGATATCGACGCCGAGGCGGACGTCCATGGGCCAAGCCCTCCCTCATCAAAACAACCCTGCGGGAGACCTCGCCTGCCGCGGCCGTCAGCTGCGCATCCGGCCCCCGTTGGGATCGTAAAGCGGCGCACCCTGCACTTCGGCGGGGTACATCTCACCCATGATCTCGACCTTGACCACCGTGCCGGCCGCTGCGTGTTCGGCGGCGACGTAGGCCATGGCCATGGACTTGCCCACGTGGTGGGCATAGCCCCCAGATGTGATGTAGCCGACCGCTGCATCGTTGACCAGCACGGCTTCGTCCAGCGTCACATCCATAGGCGTATCGACGGTGAGGGTGACTAGCTTGCGGTCCACGCCCTCATCCCGGAATTTGGCCGTGGCTTCCTTGCCCACGAAGTCCTTGTTCCAGTTGATGAACACGTCCATGCCGGACTCCACAGCGTTGAAATCAGGGCGAAATTCGAGGCCCCAGGCCCCCCAGCCCTTTTCCAGCCGCAGCGACATCAGCGTCCGGGCCCCGTACCAGCGATAGTCAAGGTCTTCCCCGGCTTCTTCGATCGCCTCGGACAACAGCAGCAGGAATTGCGGACGACAGTAGATCTCGAAGCCCAGCTCGCCGGAGAAACTCAGCCGGTTCAGGATCACCGGGACACCGCCGACAAACGTGCGGCGAGTATCGCGGAATTTCAGCGCATCGGCGGAGACATCCAGCCGGGTGATCCGCTGCAGCAGTTCACGCGACTGCGGCCCGGCGAGGCCTATACCGTGCCAGCCGCCGGTTTGGTTCTCGTGCCGGACCGTGTCGGGCAGCGTGCGCGCGAAAAACCGGCTGTGGGCGTCCTGCATGGCACCGGAGCCGAACAGCATGAAGTCTTCATCGCCCAAACAGGCCACGGTCAGGTCACCGTAAAGACGGCCCTTCTCGGTCAGCATGGGCGTCAGCGTCAGCCGCCCGGGCTTGGGGATATGCCCCGCCATGGTGCGGTTGAGCCAGTCACGTGCGCCCGGCCCGGTGATGCTGTGCTTGGCGAAGTTGGCGAGTTCGATACCGCCGACGCCATTGCGCACGGCGTCACACTCGCGGGCAACGTAGTCGTGGCTGCGGTTGCGCTCGAAGGTCGGGTCTTCCCAGGCATCCTCAGGGTTGTCTGCGAACCACAGCGCGTGCTCGAGGCCGAACGACTGCCCCATGCGTGCACCGCGCGCGACCAATCGGTCATAGAGCGCCGTTGTCTGCTGCCGCCGCCCCTTAGGCAGGGTTTCATTGGGAAAGGTCATGACGAAGCGGCGCTCGTAGTTCTCGGTTGACTTGACCGTTCCCCAGTCCGGCGAAGCCCAGCTGCCGAAGCGCGCCACGTCCATGGCCCAGACATCGATTGAAGGCTCGCCGTCAATCATCCACTCGGCCATGGTCAGACCGACGCCGCCACCCTGACAGAAGCCGGCCATGACGCCCACCGCGCACCAGTAGTTGTGCATGCCCGGAACCGGCCCGATCATGGGGTTGCCGTCGGGACCGAATGTGAAGGGACCATTGACCGCCTGCCGGATACCAGCGCTGGCCAGCGCCGGGATGCGCTCGAAGCCCAGCTCNAGCCGGTCGGCGATGTGTTCAAGGTTGGGGTTGAGCAGCTCGTGCCCGAAGTCCCAGGGCGTGCCCTCCACCTTCCACGGCACCCCGACCGGCTCGTAGGTGCCGAGCAGCATGCCGTCGCGTTCCTGCCGGAAATAGAGGTTGGCCTCGTAGTCGATGCCGCAGGGCAAGCGGGTNGGATGGTTGACGATCTCGTCGATGCCCTCGGTCAGCAGNTAGTGGTGTTCCATGGGCTGGACGGGGAAGTTCAAACCCGACATGTGCCCGACTTCGCGCGCCCACAGTCCACCACAATTNACGATGTATTCGGCGTTGATGGTGCCGTTGGGCGTGGTCACGTCCCAGGTGCCATCGGCGCGCTGGGTGGTGGCGGTCGCCGGCGTGTGGGTGAAGTACTGCGCGCCATAGTGACGGGCAGCCTTGGCAAAGGCGTAGGTGGTGCCTGAGGGGTCCAGATCCCCGTCCTGATCATCCCAAAGCGCAGCGAGGTAGTGCTTGGGGTCGATCAGCGGGTGGCGCTCGGCGACTTCGTGCAGCGAGATGAACTCCTGCTGCAGCCCCATGTAGCGTGCCTTGGACCGCTCGCGCTTGAGGTAGTCGTACCAAGTCTTGTTGGAGGCCAGATAGAACCCGCCAGTCATATGCAGGCCGACAGATTGGCCGGACAGCTCCTCGATCTCCTTATAGAGACCGATGGTATAGCTCTGGAGGCGCGAGATGTTGGGATCCGAGCTGATGGTATGGATCTGCCCCGCCGCATGCCACGACGAGCCGGAGGTCAGCTCGTCACGCTCGAGCAGGACCGCGTCCTTCCAGCCGAATTTGGCGAGGTGGAACAAAATCGAGCAGCCCACGACACCCCCGCCAATGATCACGACCTTGGCGTGACTGGGCAGCTGTTTGCCGGTGCTGGTGGCTTCCTTGATGACCTCGGGCATGGTGCGGGCTCCTGCTTGCAGCGTCGGTTTGGACAAGGCTCTGTGTCAGACTGTCTGAACCGAATTAGCGTCGGCAGCTGCAGCCCACTTTGGCGTTTCCGACAGCCGAGCGACGTCCATAGACCCGGCACAGCGGGCTTTCAGCGCTCAAAGCGGCGGCGGGATCAGGACAAAGTTGCCGACGTGGGTTTTCTCCAGAAACGCCTGCTGTGCCTCGACGATGTCCCCGAGCGCAAAGGTGCGGTCGAGCAGCGGCCGGATCCGACCGGTTTCGATCAATGAGATCAGGCGTGGAAACACCGGTTCATCCCAGGCCGTGGTGCCGATCAGCCGCAGGTCCTTGAGGTAAAGATCACGCATATCTAGATCGACAACCGGCCCGGCGATGGCGCCGGAACTCATCAGTCGTCCCCCGCGACGCAGCAGCTTGAGCATGACGCGGAAGCCCTCGCCTGCGACGTTATCGACCACCGCATCGACGCTGAACTCACCCAGCGCCGCGACCAGATCGTGGTGGCGGTCAATCACCCGGATATCACCGAGGCTGGCCACGCGATCGAGCTTGTCCGCGCTGCTGACCGCCGTGACCACGGCCCCCCGCGCCAGCGCCAGCTGCACGGCGGCCGAGCCAACTCCGCCGGACGCACCGATCACCAGCACATGCTCTCCCGCCGCGACCCCGCCCCGGTGGAGCATGGTTTCAGCCGTCGCGTAAGCACAGGGGATGGTCGCCAACTCGGCATCGGACCAGTCGCAGTCGACCGGAAACACTTCAGAGGCCGGCACTTTGACAAACTGGGCAAAGGCGCCGTCGAAGTCAGAGGCCATCCAGTCGCATTCGAGGCTGTCGAAGCCATGGCGTCGCATGTTGGCGCGGATCAGCGCGCGCCGGCCGAGCAGTGCAGGGTCAGCCCCCTGCCCCAGCTCGACAACTTCGCCGCAACAGTCCGTGCCCTGTATCAGTGGGAACGGCGTCTTGCCCGCCCAACCGCCATCTTCTTTGTCACCACCCGACACATTTCCGGCGTCTGCGCGGGCGGCGCTGTCGGACACGGCAGAGGTTGCGATTGACACCTCCGCCGAATACCAGCCCAGCCGGGTGTTGATTTCGGTGTTGTTGACCCCGGCGGCGAGCACCCGCAGCAGCGCCTCGCCCGGGCCGGGTCGGGGCACCGGCACGTCCTGATAGGACAGCTTGTCGAACCCGCCGTTACCGGTGGTGACCACTGCTTTCATGGTCGATGGCAGGCTCATGCCCGCGCAGGTGCCAGTGGTGTCATCGGCTGTTTTCCGCCCGGATCTGGCTCAGCGTCTTACCCGGGGTGATGGCCTCAGCCGCGATCACAAGATCGAGGACAGCGCCGGTCTCCGAGGCCATGGCGCGTTCGAAGGCCGCCTGGAAGCCGTCGGTTGTCTCAACCCGCTCTCCGTGGAAGCCGTAGGCGCGGGCCAGCGCCGCGAAGTCGGGGCTGACCATGTCGGTATGGGATACCCGGCCGGGGAAATGGGTTTCCTGATGCGCCCGAATGGTGCCGTAGATGCCATTGTTGAGCACCAGAATGATCGGCTGCGCCCCCGCCTGTCGCGCGGTTGCCAGCTCCTGACAGTTCATCTGAAAATCCCCGTCACCGGCGAAGCAGACCACGCAGCGGCCCGGGTTGGCGACCTTGGCGGCAATGGCAGCAGGCAGGCCGTAGCCCATGGCGCCCGACTGCGGCGCAAGCAGCCGCGCCCGCGGGCCAAAGCGGAAGAATTTGTTCGGCCAGACGGTGAAATTCCCTGCGCCATTGGTCAGCACCACGTCTACGGGCAGGCGCTCACGCAGGAAGGCCATGACAGCGGCCATATCGACCGGTGAAGGCTGGGCCGGGGGCGCAAAGAAGGCGGCATAGTCTGCNCGTCCCTTGGCCAGCCACTGAGCCGCAGCATCGGCCGTCGCGGCACTTCGGTCCACCGACCCCAGCGCCGACAGCGCCTGCGCGAAGGCGTTAGGACCGGCCTGTATCGCCAGTTCGGGCGCGTAGACTTTGCCGAGTTCTCCGGGCTCCGGGTGGACGTGGATCAGCCGCTGGCGCGGCTCGGGCACATCCAGCAGGGTGTAGGCATGGGTGGTCATCTCACCGAAACGCAGATTGACGGCGAGGATGGTATCAGCTTCGCGGATCAGGCGCTGCACGTGGGCAGGCATGCCAACCCCGGCCTCTCCACAAAACGCCGGTGAAAAGTTGTCGAAGCAGTCCTGATAGCGGAAGGCGGTGACCACCGGGATGCCGTTGGCCTCGGCAAAGGCCTCCATGGCGCGCTGGCTGGGTTCCTGCCAGTTGACCCCACCGAGCATGATCAGCGGCCGCTCGGCCTGTTCCAGATGTCCGCGCAGGGCGTCGAGCGCACCGGCGCCCGGCGCTGCCTCTTCCACAGCAATCGGGCCGGACAGCGGGAGTGCTGCGCTCTGCCCTGAGAGCACGTCTTCGGGCAGTGCCACCACCACCGGACCCGGACGGCCGGTCGTGGCGGTCTTCCACGCGCGGGAGACGATTTCGGGGATGCGGTCGGCGCTGTCGATCTCGGTTGCCCACTTGACCATCGAGCCATAGACGGCACGGTAGTCGAGCTCCTGAAACGCTTCGCGCCCGCGCATCTCCGTGCCAACCTGCCCAACGAACAGGATCATGGGCGCGCTGTCCTGCATCGCGGTGTGCAGGCCGATCGAAGCGTTTGTCGCGCCCGGCCCACGCGTGACCCAGCACAGGCCAGGCGTCGCCGTCAGCTTGCCATAGGCCGCCGCCATATAAGCGGCCCCGCCTTCATTCCGGCACAGCACGAAGTCCAGCTGCCCTGCGGTGTCGTGCAGGGCGTCGAGAACCGGCAGGTAGGACTCGCCCGGCACGCCGAACGAGGTCCGGGCACCGAGGTTGATCAGGCTGCGTACAAGAATTTCACCACCCGACTGCATGGCGCTCTGGTCTCCTGCGAAGCGGCTACGGGTTCAAGAAAACTCGATTTTCGGCGCGGCGGAAAGCAGCATCTTGGTGTAGTCCTGCTGCGGCTTGGAAAACAGGTCGGCCGTATCCTGCTCCTCGACCAGCACCCCCTGATTCAGCACCCCGATCCGGTTGGCCATGGTCGAAACCACCGCCAGATCGTGGGTGATGAACAGATAGGTCAGGCCGAAGTCCTGCTGCAGCGCCTTGAGCAGGTTCAGCACCTGCGCCTGCACCGACACGTCCAGCGCCGAAGTCGGCTCATCGCAGATGATCACCTCNGGNTGGCTGGACAGGGCGCGGGCGATGGAAATNCGCTGGCGCTGCCCCCCGGAGAACTCGTGCGGNTACTTGCNNGCGTCGCTGGCGCTCAGNCCGACCTGCTCCAGCAGTTCGGCGATCCGGGTCTGCTGGGCCTTGGCGCCGTCGATCAGACCNAAGGCCCGGATCGGCTCGCCGAGGATATCGCCGACCTTCCAGCGCGGGTTGAGGCTGGCGTAGGGGCTCTGGAACACCATCTGGATGCGGCGTCGCTGGGCCTGCTGCTCGCGGCGATTGAGCGAGGCGTCGGCGAGGTTGCGGCCGTCGATGGTGATCGACCCCGATGAGGGCTGGAGCAGGCCAACGACCATGTTGGCGATGGTGGACTTGCCCGAACCGGACTCGCCAACCAGCGCGTAAGTCGAGCCGCGCTCGATCTGGAAGTTCACGGCGTCGACGGCCTTGAGGATGCGCTTGGAGCGCAAGGTCAGCGCCCGCACGATCCAAGGGTCGGACAGGTCAAAGGTGCGGGTCAGATCGCTGGCAACAACGAAACTCATGCGGCGCCCTCCTGCTCGGTTTCCAGCAACCAGCACGCCGCTCGGCCCGCCTGCACCGATGGGCGCTCCTGCAGGCAGCGCTCGTGGGCGTGCTGGCAGCGTGGGTTGAAGGCACAGCCCGGAGGCAGCGCATCGAGCTTGGGCATGGCCCCAGGGATCTGGAACAACGCCTGGCCGAAGGACTTGGCATCCACGCTCGGAGTCGAAGCCATCAGGCCTTGCGTATAGGGGTGCTGGGGGTTGGTCAGAACCTCGCGCGTGCCGCCGATCTCGGCGAGGCGCCCGGCGTACATGACCGCGATCCGGTCGCTGGTCTGGGCGATCACCCCCATGTCGTGGGTGATGAGAATGACCGATGTGCCCCGCTCCCGGCACAGCCGCTTGAGCAGGTCGAGCACCTGCGCCTGCACCGACACGTCCAGCGCCGTGGTCGGCTCGTCGGCGATCACCAGCTTGGGCTCGGTTGCCAGCGCCAGTGCAATCACCACCCGCTGCCGCATCCCCCCGGAGAAGGCGTGCGGATAGGCGTTGATGCGTTCGGGGTCGATGCCGACTTCGGCGAGGCCGTCGAGGGCCCGCTGCTCGGCTTCTTCCCGGGACACCGGCATATGCGCAAGGATGGTTTCGACCAGCTGGTCACCCACGGTGCGCAGCGGGTTGAGGCTGGTCAGCGGGTCCTGAAAGATCATTGAGATTTCGCGGCCCCGGAGGCGCTGGGGCTGCTCGTCCACGCGCTCGTCACCGAACCAGATTTCACCCGCCGACAAGCGACCGGGTGGGTCGATCAGGCCGATGATGGCGGCCCCGGTCATGGACTTGCCCGCGCCGGACTCGCCCACGATCCCGAGGATTTCACCCTCCTGCACCGTCAGCGACAGGTCATCCACCGCCTTCAGCACGCCGTGGCGGGTTTTGAAAGAAACCTCGATGTTCTTGAGCTCTAGCAATGTTTTCGCGGTCATCAGCGCAGCCTCGGATTGAGGGTGTCGCGCAGCCAGTCACCGAACAGGTTGACCGACAGCGCCAGCGCCAGCAGCGTGAGCGCAGGGAACAGCAGGATCCACCACTCTCCGGAGAACAGGAAGTCCTGCCCGACCCGGATCAACGTGCCGAGGCTCGGCTCGGTCCGCGGCGCGCCGACCCCGAGGAAGGACAGCGTCGCCTCCGCGATGATCGCCAGCGCCAGCGTGATGGTGGCGATGACCAGCACCGGCCCGAGCACGTTGGGCAGGATGTGGCGCAGCATGATCTGCCAGCGGTTGAGGCCGATCAGGCGCGCGGCAGCGACGTATTCCTTTTCCTTCTCGACCATGGTCGACCCCCGCACCGTCCGGGCGAAGTTGACCCACTCAGAAAGGCCGATGGAAAGAATCAGAACGGTAATCGCCATCTCCTCGCGCAGCTCCGGGGGCAGCAAGCCGCGGGCGACGCCGAAGATCAGCATGGCGATCAGGATCGAGGGAAAGGTCATCTGAATGTCGGCCAGACGCATGATCAGCGTATCCAGCCAGCCGCCGACGTAGCCGGCGATCAGCCCCAGCAGCACGCCCAGCACCATGGCCAGACCGACCGCCATCATGCCGACGAACAACGACACCCGCAGCCCGTAGAGAATGGCGGAGAACAGGTCCCGGCCCTGATCGTCGGTCCCCAGCAGGAACTTTTCGCCGGTGAACATGTTGGCTTCCATCGGCGGGGTGAAGCCGTTCATCAGGTTGAGGCTCGCCGGGTCGAAGGGGTTGGTCGGCGCGATGAAGTTGGCGAAGACCGCGCTCAGCACCATCAACGCCACCACGAACAGCGACACCATGGCCAGGGGTGAGCGCGTGAAGGCGTAGAAGAAATCGGATTGGAAAAAGCGTCGCATCATGTCTCTGGTCTCCCCGGCCTAGCTCCCCGCCCCACGTAGCTGACCATCGCGCAGGCGCGGGTCGATCAGCAGGTAGAGCAGGTCAACGATCAGGTTGATGAGGACAAACAGCGTACCGACCAGCAGCAGGTAGGCGCTCATCACCGGGATATCGACGAAGTAAACGGCGTTGATGAACATCAGCCCGACACCGGGCCACTGGAACACGGTTTCGGTGATGATGGCGAAGGCGACGATCGAGCCCAGTTGCAGACCCGCGATGGTGATCACGGGCACCAGCGTGTTCTTAAGCGCGTGGCCGAAGTAGACCGTCCGGTCGGACAGTCCCCGTGCTTTGGCAAACTTTATGTAGTCTTGGCGCAGGACCTCCAGCATCTCTGCGCGGGTCAGGCGCATGATCANCGTCATCTGATANAGACCCAGCATGATGCCCGGCAAAATCAGTGACTTGAGGCCTGAGACGGTCAGGAACCCCGTCGACCAGAAACCGAGGTCGACCGACGTGCCCCGGCCGAATGACGGCAGCCACTTAAGCTCGACCGCGAACACCCAGATCAGCAGCACACCGATCAGAAAGGTGGGCAAAGACACCCCGATCAGCGAGGTCGACAAAATCGTATTGGCAATAAACCCGCGACGATTGATGGCCGTGTAAACCCCCGCCACAACGCCGAGCAAAATGGCGAACACAGCTGAGACCAGCGCCAGTTCGATGGTTGCCGGCAGGCGGTTGAGGATCATTTCTGCCACCGGTTCCCCGGTNCGGTACGACACGCCNAAATCAAATTGCAGCGCGCGGATGACAAACCCGAAGTACTGCTCGGGCAGAGGGTCATTCAGACCCAGTGCTTCAATCAGCGCTTCACGTCGCTCAGTCGTCGCCTCCTGACCCAGCAGGTTGTCGACCGGGTTGCCAACGTAGCGGAAGATCATGAACGAAATAAAGGCGACCAAGAACAGTACGAAGATCGACTGGCCCAGGCGCCGCAGAATGATCAGAAGCATAGCGCCAAAAGTTGATTGAGCCCGGGCGACAGACCGCCAAGGCTCAATCTCTCCTTTAAGCCTGAAGCCGCCTGACTGACCCCCGTCAGGGGATCAGTCAGCGCGTGCATCAGGGCCTTAGTTGAAGGTCAGAAACTGGAAGTATGGGTCGTCTTCCGGCTGAACATCGAAGTTGATGTTCTCGCGCATACCCCAGTTCAGGACCTGATTGTGAATCGGCAGGTGAACCTGTTCGGCCTGGACGATTTCCCAGATCTTGGCGATGGTCGCATCCCGGGCCGCGAGATCGGTCTCGGACTCCAGGCTGACAATCATCTCGTCAACTTCTGCGTTGCTGAAACCGGTCGGGTTCCACGAACCGCGGCTCCCGATGTTCGTGTGAAGCAGGTAGTTGAAGATGTAGTGGGAGTCGAAGGTCGGTACGCCCCAACCCAGCATCCAGAAGTCAGAGTTGCCTTCCTTGATGAATGGGAAGTGCTGCGCCTTCGGACGCGCATCGAGGGTGACGTNGATGCCGATCTGACCCATCATGCCGACAGCAGCCTGACAGATGGCTTCGTCGTTGATGTAGCGATCGTTCGGGCAGTTCAGCGTGATGTCGAAGCCGTCCGCGTAACCTGCGTCAGCCATCAGCGCCTTAGCAGCATCGATGTCATACGAAGGGATCTCGTTCAGAGTGTCCGTCCAGCCGTTTACAAACGGAGGCATGATTACACCCGTCGGGTCGGACTGGTCTCGCATCACGATGGCTTTGATNGCATCGCGGTTGATAGCCATGTTCATCGCCTGGCGAACGCGAACGTCAGAGGTCGGGCCTTCAGCGTTATTAACGCCGAAGAAGATCACACGGTTTTGCGCTGCAGTTACGACCTTAAGGCCAGCGGTGTCAGCCACCCGGCCCAGATCCTGAACCGGAACGTCCTGGATGAAATCAACTTCACCCGACAGCAGGGCCGCAACGCGGGTCGCGGAGGACTGAATTGGGGTATAGATGATTTCGCTCACCTGGTTCGGGTAGATGTCTGCGCCCCAGTAGTTCGGGTTTGACTTCAGGACAGTCTTTTCGTCGACTGCACGGCTGACGAGCATAAACGCACCGGTACCATTGGTGTTCGAGGTCGCGTAGGTCGTCTCACCCGCATTGTGGTCAAGCGGCTTCACGACGTCATTGGCCTCAGCCCAGCCCTTGTCCATCATGAAGGTGTTGGTGAGGTTGTTGATCATCAACGGGTTTGCACCCTCGGTCTCAAGATCAACGGTGTAGGCGTCAACGGCGCGAATATCGATCACCGAAGCAAGCAGTTCCTGCATCTCTGAGGTATCGGCCTTAGCGCGGTTCAGCGAGAACACCACGTCCTCAGAATCAAAGGCAGCGCCGTCGTGGAAGGTCACGCCTTCACGCAGCTTGAAGCGCCATACATTCGGTTTACCCGGCAGGGTCGCCCACTCGGTCGCCAGCGCAGGGATGATTGCGCCGGACATGTCGCGCTGCAGCAGCGGATCATAGATCTGGTGTGCCAGAGCGTGGGTCGGGCCCTCGTTCTGAGAATGCGGATCAAGCGTCAGCGAGTCACCGGCGCGCGCCCAGCGGATGGTCTCAGCCGAGGCTGCCGTAACGGTCAGGCTCAGGGCTGTAGCGGTTAAGAGAACGAAACGTAGCATAAGAAACTCTCCTGTTTTCCCAAGCGACTATTCTGATCAGAAATCGGTTAAGATGCAAGCTGTACCACCGCAGAAAAACATTATTGCGGGTTCAGACGGAAGCCGTAAAATCCCTACCTCCCTCTTGCGCTCTGGAACGGTAAGCGTCTTGCGCGGTCTGTTCTGTTGTAAGCCCACTTATACGAGCCTTCTTGCCATTTCGGGGCGCGCTGATTGTTGCAATCGGATTTGCGCGGACCTCATTTACGAGCTCAACCACTTTTAGGGTATGGAAACTGGGGAACGGTGTCCGCCGACATTTCCCGCTGCATGGGGAAATGTATGGCTGTGCCTTAACGCCAAACGGCGCGTTGATAGGCGTAGGCTGGCTTGACCGAGATGTTGGCAAAGGGCTGCTGGTAAAGGGGCGAGAGAGATGCTGAAACCGGCGGTACCAACCACATCCATTCGCCAAAAACCTCGCGCCCGGCACGCTGCTCCACGCGGCAGAACTCTACGAAATCACGGGTGGCACTGTGGTGGTCGGCCAGGCGTACACCCGCCTTATCAAAGGAGCCGATCACAGCCTCATTGAGCATGATCAAAGCCTTGTCGCGCCACAGGTCGCGCTCGCTGCGCTGATCCAACCCCATGGTCTCGGCTACCTTTTCAAGCAGGTTGTAGCGGTTGTGATCGGTCAGGTTTCTGGCCGCTATTTCCGTATTCACGAACCAGCCATTGAAGGGTGCAAACGGATAGTGGATACCACCAGCGTCCAACCGCATGTCAGAAACAAAGGGAACCGCGTGCCAGCGCAGCTTCATGGCGCTGAATGACGGATAACCCGGGTGGATCAGCGGCACTTCTTGGCAGACATCATCTGGCAATTCGAACAGCTTCGGATGCCCGTCGCTGCCCTGAATCACCAGCGGCAGGATCTCGAATTGGCTTCCCGATGGCTCCCAGCCCAGTGCCATGATGGCTTCGGTCAGGGCATTCTGTGCCGGATCACCGATCTGCTGGCCTGAGCGCAGGCGGTAACCTGCATAGAGCTGCAGCTGCGGGTTCCAGATCCGCGGCGCCTGCCCCTTGGGCCCGCCAGGGTCGAAAACCGTGATGGCGGGACGGATGGACCCACCGTTGAAGGCAAAGCGCACGTGCTCGAACAAGGCCAGTGCGATGTCGTCGGCCGTCTGCAGATCGCGGCCGTCACGCAAGTGCAGACCTTTCCAGTAAAGCCGCCCGATGCAGCGCGGTGCATTGCGCCACGCCAGCTGCCCGGCAAAAGCCAGTTCGTCGGTCGTCTTGCGCCAGCTTCCCTGCGTGCCGATGGCTTCCATCACAGTGCCGAGGCGCTCTGTGGGATCATCGTCAGGACGTTCGCTGCGGTAGAATTCACGCAGGAAGTCCTCAGCTTCTTCGGCCATGGTGCCCGGTGCCTTGCGGGTAAACAAGCTGTCCCGCGCCCGATCCGGGACAAAGCCTCGCGGCCGGATCGCGTGTTCCGTGGCAGCTCCCGTGTTCACACCCCGGCCGATGGTTTCCTGAAAGTCCTCAACGAAGACTTCGGCGCCAGCGATGGACGCCAGCGCCTCCCTCAACGGGTTATTGAAGCCCTCAGGCCCACATACCACCACTTGCGCTGGTCCCATGGCACTGATGCCGTCGATCAAGGCCTCGACAGATGGACGCTGTCCACCCGCTTCGCCGCTGGTCCCGGTGGCAAAGGTGGCCAGACCGATATCACCGGTCCGCGCCAAGGACTGTAGTCGCGAGAGGCCGGTCGCTTCAGCCGGATCACGGTATACGTAGCGGACATCGATGGCGCGCGTACCGGCGAGCTTCCGCACGGCAGCCAGTGCAGGCGTGACCCCAATCCCGGCAACAATGAACACCAGCGGCCGGGCGTCGCCCTCCACGCCATAGGCGTGTCCTTCGGGCGTCCCGACCTTGACCAGATCACCGGGCACGGCGGCCCGCAACCAGTCAGAAAACTGTCCGGGATCTTCGAGCTTTACCGTAATCTCAAGACCGCGCTCGTCCCAATCCGTCAGTGTATAGGGGCGCTGTAGCCACTGTCCTTTGACCATGGCGCTGACCCGGACAAAATCGCCGACTTTCGCCGTTTCGAGCACTGACCGCGCTGCAGCGCTGGCTCCATTTCCCAAGTTAAGCCGGACGCGCACCACCCCACCCGGCAGGGTTTCCGGCTCGATCCAGCACAGCGTTTCCTGCGCAGTCTGGGTGAACAGCGGCAGCATGACCTTGCATCCCCCGCAGACCGTTCCTGCGCCGGTGCGCGCGACCATGTCTTCGACCGAAGCGCCCTCCGCTGCCATGTCCTGCAGTTGGATCGCAGTGACCGCACGGCACGAACAAACCATGCCACTGAGGACGCCGTCGCCGTCGGCGTTATCGCCGACCAGCAGTCGTCCATGCTGTGTGAAGGCCTGCTGCTGGATCGCGCTGAGCTGCTGGCCCTGCAGCAGCAGATCAATGGCCCGGGGCAGATCGGCCCAATCCGACGGTGCAGACAGCCCCCATACATCGCCCCTCTCGGGGTCGAGCGTGAGCAGCCTGTCACCCTGTGGCGTCGCAATCACCCGCGCGGCGGCAACGTCCGCCCCCTTGATCAGCGCGTAGGTCTGCCCCCG
>PAGB01000042.1 GCA_002711265.1 Rhodospirillaceae bacterium | reverse complement strand
TCTCGGGGTCGAGCGTGAGCAGCCTGTCACCCTGTGGCGTCGCAATCACCCGCGCGGCGGCAACGTCCGCCCCCTTGATCAGCGCGTAGGTCTGCCCCCGCTCGGGGTAGTGCTTGACCCGGACGACGCCCCCCGCCGGCGCCAGAAAATCCGTTGTAATGCAGGCCCCGCCCAGATCCCGGCTGGTCGAAGAGAGTGCGACATGGGTCGAAGAGGTCTGGATCCCCTGCCCCAGCGCGAAACCGCCCCCGGCGGGGGCATCCACTGCCGTCTGTTCCCAGAGCGCCGCAGTCGCCACATCAGACAGCGCTACGACTTCCGAGGGTTCCAGCGCCACAGCGTTCAGCGGGTGCTCCCCGCCGGAGGCCACCGCGTCGATACCCAGCGTCAGCCCGCGCCCGAGCCGGGCTTCGGTCTTGCCATTGTGCGGATTGGTCAAGCCGATCTGCCCGCTCACGATCACAAAGGCGTGGAGCGCCGGCTCCCCGGCGGTGAACAGGCTCTCCCCGGCATCGAACTGACGGGCTCTGGGAGCCGACTGGCTCAGCGCAGCGCCAAGGCTGTCGTCGAGTTCGAGCGCCAGCGCACTCAGGCGATGCTCAAGCTGCCGGGTGCCGATCGCCGAGAGCCGCGTCAGCGCAGCCTTATCCCGGGCCAGATGTTCACGGAAAGCGTCACCCGGAATGCGCGCGACCCTTCCGCTCTGGAGCGCGATTAGGGTCGCGTTGCGAAACTTGCGGTCGTCGATGAAGGCTTGCTCACCCACCACCTGCCCCGCCTGCTCAATCGACGCAACCAGCCCCAGCGCGCCGCTGCCGTCGCGGCCATAGACGTGCAAACGGCCAGCGCAGAGCACGAACAGATCGTCCGCCGCTGCACCTTCGGCCATCAGCACCTGCCCCTCGCCTACGGTCTCGATCCGGGCCTGCGCCGCGAGCGAATGCGCCGCCGCGCGCTGATCGCCAGAGAACAGGCTCTCAAGGGCCGCCCGAACCAGAGTCTGCTCGCTCAAACTGTCTGTGGTCAAAGGTTAGCAATCCTTAGTCTGAGCGAACTGCTGCCAGTTCTTCGGGACGGTCGAGGGATCAAAGCCGGTTTGGATCAGGGAAACTGGAACCAGGCTTCGCGGTTACCGGGCGACAGGCCATGGCCGACATCATCGCTGCAGTGCGACACCACCCGGATCAGGAACGGACCGCCGTGACCGGGCAGCATCGGGTTGGCAATCGCCACCGGCACGCCGGGGCCCTGCGGCGTTTCCAGCGTCGCCATGGCGAAGTTGTAGCTGCCGCCGATGATTGGAAAGTCGAGCGACGCGCTCAGGCTGCCCGCCCCCTTGGAGTCCGTGCGGAAACCGTTGGAAAGCTGGTCACTGCCCGCACTGTTCTCGCCAAAGGGGCTGTAACTGATCAGCGTATCCAGGTCGGTCTGGGGCGAGAGCGGTGTTGCGCCACCGCCGGTCAGTGGGCTACCGCCGAAACCACTACCCTTGAGCCGCAGCCAGGCGGTGAAATAGGTGTCCGGGCGGGCATTTTCGAGCCGGATATCGACCTGGCTGGTCGCGCCGGATTGCACGATGGTCACCTGACCCGTCGCCTCAGCCCAGGCTGTGCCATTGGCGTCTAGGCCGCAGTGTTCTTCGATAGTGTGCTTGCTGCCACTCTGACCATCGAGCGGCAGACGGCTCAGTGAGTCATCGACCAGCGCCTCGGCGGTTTGCACGGTGTTGTTGGGACCAAGAAAGGCAACCACGCCCGCAGTCGCGCCGACAATCAAAATCACGGCGAGAATGATGATGAACCTCATGGACTTAGCTCCTGCATATATTAGGAACTATTCATTATCACGCCGTCACTAAATCATCAAAGCTGACCACAAGGGCCAGATGGGTTGGCTATTCAAGCTCAGCCAGCAGCCGCTCTTGGTCGGTCTGAGGTGCCAGCCCACCGACCGGTGGGTTGGTATCGAGGTTGAGCGGGAAGGCGTAGCCCTCGGCCGTCGACGCCACCAACGCCCGCTGCTCAAGCGCGCTCAGACCGACTTTGGTCAGAACAGGCTCGATAGCGGCCAGCATAGCGCTGCGGTCGACTGTCTCCATCGGCCGCCCGAAGGCCGAAGAAACCTGAAACAGGTTGACCAGACGCTCGACGTCAGGGGTTCGGTTTTCACCGGCTGCGTGGAAGGTCGCGGGGTTGAACCAGAGCAGGTCGCCCTTGTTCAGCGCCACCTGCACGAAGCGTTCTTCGAACACGTCCTTGAACGCCTGCTCGTGGTAGGCGAGATAGCCCAACTCGTACTTCTGACTGTGGGGCAGCAGTTTGGTCGGCCCGGCTTCGATCGGGATATCGACGTGCGCGATGGCCCCCTGCAGCGTCAGGGCTGCGGTCAGCAGGTGGGCGTGCATCGGGAATTTTGCCGCCTGCCCCTGACTCATGAAGCCGAGGTGATAATCGCGGTGGGCCGTCTGCGGCTGGCCGCCGGGGTGCACCAGATTGACCTGCGCCGTCATCTGAAAGCGGGGGCCGAGCCAGGCTTCAGAGGCCGCGGCAATCCACGGATTGGCGTAGTAGCGGGCAAAGCTCTCCGGCGCGGCCAGCGCGTGCTTTTTCAGGCTGTTCCACAGACGGTCATTGAGCCCGGCCGCAGCAAAGTGGTCCCCGCCCCCGCCGGTTCCGGCCTTTTCAGCCGCGATCAGGTCAAAGAGCACGGCCGAGGCCTCGTCGATGACGCTGCCGTCCGGCGTCGCACCGGCGATGGCGAAGGCGCCGGCGCCGTTCATCAGGCAGTCGGCCCACTCGTCGAGCATTTCCGCCCGGCCCGGCCCGTCCTCCAGACGATCGGCCAGCGCAGCGGCCTCATAGACGGGAATTCCCCGCTCCACCCGGTCCGCCAATACTGGCTTGGGCTGCTCAGTGTCGATCAGCGCCTTGAAGGCTTCTAGGTCAAGATCAGCGGGAGAAAGTCGATCCGTGTTCATCATTGCATTGCATGTCCCTTGTTTGACTGGTCAGCCAGTTTCGCACGCCGGGCCTACTCACCGGGCTTGCGACCACCGTCGCGGTAGAAGATGTGCTCGGAGCGCGGATCATTGGTGAAGCGCCACTTGCGCATCGGGCCGGCCATAACATTGAGGTAGTACATGTCAAAGCCGTGCGGAGCGCCGCAAGGATGGTAGCCCTCGGGCACCAGCACCAGATCCCGGTCGTGGACCGCCATGTTCTCGTTCAGGCTCAGATCGTCGTTATAGACGCGCTGGTAGCCCCAGCCGAGATCACCGGGATTGAGCCGATGGTAGTAGGTTTCTTCGAGGTAGGTCTCATCGGGGAAGGCATCAGTGTCGTGCTTATGGCTCGGGTAGCTCGACCAGTTACCGCCCGGCGTCCAGACCTCGGTGACCAGCAGGCTGTCGGCCCAGTCCCGGTCTTCCATCAAGATCGCGTTGACATAGCGGGTGTTGGCGCCCCTACCGCGCGCTTCCAGCGGCTCGTCGTCCGGCTCGATCAGCCGCACGGGGTGGCTGCCGCCCTTCCACGGAGCCTTGCACACGGCCACTTCCAGGGCGGTTTCAGCGCGCAGCTGCCAGTCGTGCCCGCCGCCGGGGATATAGGCGGCGTGACCCTTCTGTCGGGTGAAGATATCCCTGCGCTTGCCGACGACGCCAAAGTCACCGTCGTCGATCTTCAGCGTCATGCTGCCTTCAACGACGACCAACAGATGCTCTTTGGCTTCGGTCCGTGCCTGCAGGCTCTCGCCCGGTGCAAGCCGGTACAGCTCGAAGCCGACGTAGCCCCAGTTCGGGCAGCGTTCTCGCAGGCCCGCGGGCGTCTGGCTGTGAACCTGCCCATGCGGGCCGCCGGGGCGGACCAGGAGCGGTGAGGCGACCATGCAACGGCTCTCCCTGTGCTGTGGGGCTTAGCCCTGCGCGAACTCGCGGGACAGGTCGGCGAGTTCAGCACCGCCGGCCATCAGCGCTCGGATGTTATCCATGTCGATGTCATCCCGACCACCACTGGCGATGACTTTACCCCGGTTGAGGAAGGCAAAGCGGTCACCGATCAGTTTGGCATGCAGGTCGTTGTGGGTGATGAAGACGATGGCAAGGTCGCCGCGGTCACGCACCCGCTTGATGGTGCGCAGCACTTCCAGCTGCTGCTTCTGCCCCAGCGCCGAAGTCGGCTCGTCGAGGATCAGGATCTTGGCGCCGAAGTAGATGGCGCGGGCAATGGCGAGCGTCTGGCGCTGCCCCCCTGACATCGTCCCGATCGGCTGGCTGGGNTCAGCCACGTCGATGCCAATCTTGGCCATCTCCTCGCGGGTGATGACGTCCATCCGCTTGAAGTCGAGGAAGCCCAGCGCGTTGCTCAGCTCGCGACCGAGGAAGAAGTTGCGCGACACGCTCATCAGCGGCTGCAGCGCCAGATCCTGATATACGGTCCCGATCCCGGCGGCGGCAGCCCCGCGGGGTGAGGAAAAGCTCACCGGCTTCCCGTCGATGGCGATCTCGCCCTCATCGGCTCGATAGACCCCGCTGAGGGTCTTGATCAGCGTGGACTTACCCGCACCGTTATCGCCCAGCAACGCTGTCACTTCGCCCTTGTAGACTTCGAAGGACACGTCCTTGAGCGCGATGATGTTGCCAAAAAACTTGCCAAGGCCCCTGATTTCGATGGTCGGCGTCTTCGCCGTTTGCTTGTCAGCAGTCATGACCTCGGCCCTCCCTAGCCCTTGACCACGCGATTGCGCAGCAGTTGGTTGAGCATGGCCGCACCCAGCAGCATCAGGCCCAGGATCACACGGAACAGGTTGTTGTCGATGAACGGCACGAAGTTGATGCCCCGGCTGACGATGGCGAAGATGAAGGCGCCGAANACGGCCCCGACCACCGACCCATAGCCCCCGGTCAGCGCACAGCCCCCGATCACGGCGGCGGCGATGGCGTGTAGCTCCCGGAAGTCACCGGCGAGCGGCTCGGACACACCCGACTGCAACGTGAAGATCACCCCGAGGAAACCCGCAGCAAAGGCCGAGGTCATGAACAGGCCGACCTTGACGCGGGCCACAGGCACACCGACCGCGCGAGCAGCAACAGGGTCACCACCGGCGGCGAAAATCCAGTTTCCAATGCGGGTGAAGTTGAGGATGTAGACCGCAACAACCGCGAAAACGATGAAGTAGTAGAACTCGGCGTTGAAGAACAGCTGGAAGGGCTGCAGGCCCGGCAGATCGATCTGCCCGGTCCAGCCGAAGAACCCGTTCTTGAAGGCAAAGATATCGTCGATCTTGGTGGGGTCGGGCATTTTGACCACCGCCCCGTCGACAAGGACGTTCCTCTCCTCCAGCATGGGTTTGATGTCCAGCCGCGAAGTGTCGTGGTTGCGGAAGGCGAGGTAGTTGGCAAAGCCGCGGTTGGCGAACCAGAACCCCAGCGTCACGATGAAGCTCGGCAATCCGGTTGAGACCACAAGCATGCCCGTGACAAACCCCACGAACATCATNAACCCGAAGGTGGCAAAGATGCAGATCCAGATCGGCATCGGGTCGGGGGACATCATCAGCATGGCGAAGGTGTGCCCGCCCAGCGCGACGTTCGCCCCGATGCTNAGGTCGAANTCGCCCGAGATCATCAGCATGGCCGCAGCNATGGCGAGGATGCCGACATAGGCGGCCAGTTCGACCCAGGACTGAACCCCAACCGAACGCACCCACATGTCTCCAAACGTGTTCTTTTCACCCAAGCCGGCATTGATAGGGCCGGTCATGATCATGAATGCAACGACAACGGCAAACAGGCCAAAGACAGAGCCCAGTTCCGGGCGGCGCAGCGCTGATTCTAATACTGTTGTCTTGCGGATGCGCTCATCAACGGACGTCATTCCAGCCTCTCCCCGCGCTTGATTTCAGTGAAGATCGTGTTGGCTTCTGAGCAAACCAACAAACGNAAAAAAAACAAGGGCGCGCACGAAAACGCGCGCGCCCCGAATGTCTGAAGCAACAGGACCGGATCGCAGTCTGGCAAGCTGCCTGAACTGCAATCCTGAACCCTGTGTCCGACTTAGCGCTCTACGCCAGCCAGTGCTTGAACCTGAGCAACGTTGGACAGGGTTACGAAACCCGGACCGGAGTTGATCGAGTTACCCGGCAGGGTGCCGTTACGGTGCATCAGGTTGAGCACGATAACAGGCAGGTAGCCCTGCAGGAACTGCTGCTGGTCGATAGCGTAGGCAACGGTACCGTCGATTACGCCCTGAACGATCGCAGGCGAAAGGTCGAAACAACCAACGACGACGTCACCAGCCATACCCAGTTCTTCGACCGCTTCGATCGTTGGGTCACAGCCCGTCGGACCAACAGCCATTACAGCNCCNGTNCCAGGGTTGGAGGTCATGTACGCAAGAACGGTGTTCTTGATGTCGTTGTAGTCCTTGGAAACCTCGACCATGTTGAGGTCTTCGCCGAGACCGTCAGCAAAGCCCTGACAACGGTCAAGCAGAGCGGTGTTGAATGGCTCGTGGTTGAAACACACACCACCGGAGCCGCCCAGGGAAGCGGTCTTCTGACCACCGCCGAGACCGGCATCNTACTCAGGCTGACCAACGTGCATGACCGCGCCCAGCTCAGCGGAAACGTCGGAGCCGGAGTTGATGGAGATCACTGGAATGCCAGCCGCTGCTGCAGCGCTGATTGGACCACCAAGGATGCTCGCGTCAGGAATGGAAACGATCAGACCATCAGGGGACTGAGCCGCAGAAGCCTCGATCAGAGACGCCATTTCGTTCAGGTCACCCGTGGATGGGTTACGGTAAGTTACGTTGGCGCCAGTGTCTTCAGCAGCAGCTTCAACAGCGTTACGAACAACGCCCCAGAAACCGTCAGCATCAGAACCGTGCGTTACAACGATAATGTTTGCAATGTGGTCGTCAGCGGATGCAACGCCACCNAAAGCGAGGCTCGCCATTGCGGCGATCAGAAGCTTTTTCATCGGAAACCCTCCCAAGTTTCAGTGTGAATTTCGGTATACTTCGTCAGGAATGTCGGGCAGACCCAATCCCGAAGCTGGGTGCAGGTCACACTCGCCAACGACACCCAAGATAGAGTTTGATCACCATTTTCATTCGATGTAAAGATTTATTCTGCCGTTCTGCAAAGCAGAATATTTATTTCGTTTTGACCCCCGGCTGATGCGCTCAGGCTCGCTGGGTGCGTGGAGAAGAGCCCCATGACCACCGAACGTCTGACCACCGCCCAGGCCCTCGTAAAATGGATGTGCGCCCAACACATCGCCGACGATGACGGCAGCACCGAGCCCGTGTTTGCAGGGGTGTTCGGCATCTTCGGTCACGGCAATGTCACCTGCCTCGCAGAAGCGCTGGAACGGGTGCAGGACCAGCTACCGACCTGGCGCGGGCAGAATGAACAGGGCATGGCGCTCGCCGGTGTCGCCTACGCCAAGGCCCGGCGCGGACGGCGGATCATGGTCGCAACCTCCTCGGTTGGGCCGGGCGCAACCAACATGGTCACCGCCGCCGGTGTGGCCATGGCCAACCGCCTGCCGCTGCTGATCCTCTCCGGCGACAGCTTCCAAAACCGCCGCCCCGACCCGGTGCTGCAGCAGGTCGAGCACTTCGGTGAGCCGTCGATGACCGTCAACGATTGCTTCAAGCCAGTGGTGCGGTACTGGGACCGGATTACCCACCCCGAACAGCTGATGGCCTCCCTGCCCCAAGCGCTGCAGACGATGCTCGATCCGGCCACCCGCGGCCCGGCATTTGTCGGTCTGCCTCAGGATATTCAGGCGCAGGCGCACGACTTTCCCGCCGAGTTCTTCGAGACCAAAGTCTGGCGGGTGCCGCGCCAGCGCGCCGACGAGGCCCAGATCGCCGCCGCAGCCGCAGCGCTGAAGACCGCNGAGCGCCCGCTGATCATCGCCGGCGGCGGCACGCTGTACAGTGGCGCTGAAGGCCTGCTCAACGACTTCGCTGCCCGCCGCGGCATTCCGGTGGCCGAGACAACTGCTGGCAAAACCTCGGTCCTCGACAGCCACGAACACGGCATCGGCCTGACAGGCCCCACCGGATCGAGCGCGGGCAATGCACTGGCGCAGGACGCTGATGTCGTCCTGTTGCTCGGAACCCGTTTGCAGGACTTCACCACTGGCTCGTGGACTTGCTTTCAGGACGAGAACGTCCGCTTCATCAGCATCAACACGGCGGCCTTTGACGCCCACAAGCACCGCTCGCTGCCCGTGGTCGGCGATGCGCTGGCCTGCCTCAGCGAACTCGACGACGCCATGGGTGACTGGTCAGCGCCGCCCNCTCGCATGGCGCAGGCACAGGNGGCGATGGCCGAATGGCGGGCTTACCTGAACGANCGCCGGACGCCCGACAACCAGACACCGACCTACGCGCAGGTCGTTGGCGCGGTAAACGAACTGAGTACGGCAGACGATTCCGTGCTGACCGCCGCCGGGGGCCTGCCCGGAGAGATGAACAAGGGCTGGCTGGCTAAGTCGCATCGCTCCTATGATTGCGAATACGGCTTTTCGTGCATGGGCTACGAGATCAGCGGCGGCTGGGGCGCGGCTATGGCCCACGCCGATACCAGAACCGGTGATGGCGAGCTGATCGTTTTCGTCGGTGATGGTTCGTACATGATGATGAATTCAGACCTCTACAGCTCGGTGCTTTCGGGCCACAAGATGATCGTTGTGGTCTGTGATAACGNCGGCTATGCGGTCATCAACCGCCTGCAGAACTTCAAGGGCGGGGAAAGCTTCAACAACCTGATAAAGGACTGTCGGCTGGGCGACGGCGTCGAGCCGTTCATGCCGGACTTCGCTGCTCATGCAGCGTCGATGGGGGCCATCGTCTACGACGTCGATACCATCGCCGAACTCAGCGAGGCTTTCACCAAGGCCCGCAGCGCTGATCGGACGGTGGTGATCTCCACCCGCGTGCAGTCGCACGACTGGACCGGCGGCGACAGCTGGTGGGATGTCGGCGTGCCCGAGGTCTCCCCGCGTGCGGAAGT
>PAGB01000041.1 GCA_002711265.1 Rhodospirillaceae bacterium | reverse complement strand
CCGACCGCGCTTTGCGCGGCGGGACCAAGCGTCGCGCATTTTCATGGAAAATGCGAAAAGTCGTCAGGCCGCGCGCAGCGCGGCCTGTCCGTTTAATTACGCGTGGGAGATTTGTAAGCCGCGAAGCGGTGTCAAATCGAGCGCGCCACCCCGAGGCCTGACCGCAAACACCCCTTTCCTTTTCAGCCAAAGTGGACAGCTTAAGGGCATGACCGTCGCGAACCCTATCCTTGGCGCCTCGGACCAGCTAGAGGCAACCCGCGGGCTGGTGTCCTTCCGTATTGTCACCGCAATGCGCTGGATCGCCATCACCGGCCAGGCTGCCGCCGTGCTCGTGGTTTACTTCGCCATGGGCTTCCAGCTACCCGTCGGTCTGGCCATGCTACCGATTGCACTCAACGTCGCTGTCACGCTTTTCGCCTGGCAGCGTCGACGCCGGCAGGGTCGTGATGCCCTCTGGCTGCAAGACAGCGAGGCGGGCCAGTATCTGGCCTGGGATTTAGTACAATTGGGCGTGCTGCTTTGGCTGACCGGCGGCGTCTCCAACCCCTTCGCCATCGTCATTCTAGCCCCGGTCACGGTGTCAGCGTCGATCCTGCGGCGTGCCACCACTTCGATCCTGGCCTTTCTCGCTATCGCCATCGTAACCCTGCTCGCGGCCTTCGCCTTCGCCCTGCCCCTGCCCTGGAGCAATGCGCAGGTGATCTTCCCGGCCACCTTTGTTGGCGCTCTGTGGGCGTCGCTGGTGCTGTCGATCCTGTTCGTCGCACTCTACGTCTCATGGCTGGCCCAGCGCGCCCGGGACATGTCACAGGCGCTGAGCGCCTCACAACTGGCGCTGGTCCGGGAACAGCGCATGTCTGCCATTGGTGGCCTCGCAGCAGCCGCCGCCCACGAACTGGGCTCGCCTCTCTCGACCATCGCCGTGGTTGCCAAGGAGCTGCTGCGCGACATGCCCGCCGGCTCCCCGCAGGCCGAAGACGCCGCCCTGCTTGTGCAGGAAACCAACCGCTGCCGCGATATTCTGGTCGCCCTCGAGCAGCGAAACAGCGGCCCTCCGGACAGCGACGATCCCTACCACCACTTGCCCATCTCCACCCTGCTCGAAGTAGCCGCACACCCGCATCAACAGGAGCGGGTCGCGGTTAGCATCATTGCTGACCCCATCCATGTCGACGGCACTTACGACGACGACGAGGATGCAGAGGATACCGGAGATGCCGACCTGGCTGAGATCGACGTCACCCGCCTCGAACAGCCCACAATCGCGCGTCGCCCGGAGCTGATCCACGGGCTGGGCAACTTCATCCAGAACGCGATCCAATTCGCGACAACGGAGGTCACGGTACAAGCCACCTGGACCCATGACACCATCACCGTACTGATCCTCGACGACGGTCCCGGCTTTGATCCAGCGATTCTTAGTCGGCTGGGCGAACCCTACGTGCAGGGTAGCGGCAGTCGAACCCAGGCGCGACGCACAGGCAGCCAAAGTGGCAGCGACAGCGGCATGGGGCTGGGGGTGTTCATCGCCCGCACCCTGCTTGAACACACGGGCGCAACCCTCGACTTCACAAATCGTCGCAGGGGCGGGGCATCGGTTGCTGTCGCGTGGAACCGACCTAGCTTAAGCATAGAAGATTGATTTTTTAGGGGTTTTTCGCGCCAGAATCGGGACCGCGACCGACCGACTGAGAGGACACAATGTCTTTAGGCGTTGCAATTGAGACGGACGAAGCCCAGGCGCTGCAGGGTGATGTGGATCGCAGCCTGCTGATCGTCGACGACGACACGCGTTTCGCTGAGCGGCTGGCGCGCGCTCTGGAGCGTCGCGGTTTCGAACCCGTGACGGCCTACTCGGTCAAGGATGGCAAAGAAGCCGCCTCGATCAACCCACCCGCATTCGCCGTGGTGGATCTGCGTCTGGAAGACGGCAATGGCCTCGACGTGGTGACGGCGCTGACCGAAGCCCGATCGAACAGCCGCGTGGTGGTGTTGACCGGCTACGGCAACATTGCGACCGCCGTTTCGGCAGTAAAGTTGGGCGCGCACGACTACCTTCCTAAGCCCGCAGACGCCGACATCGTCGAAGCAGCCCTGCTGTCCGGCGACGGCCTGCTCCCGCCTCCACCCGAGTTTCCGATGACCGCCGACCGGATCCGGTGGGAGCACATCCAGCGCATCTACGAGCAATGCGACCGCAACGTGTCCGAGACTGCCCGGCGTCTGCGCATGCATCGCCGCACGCTGCAGCGGATCCTCAACAAGTACGCACCTCGGGTCTAGACCAGGTCCGGAACTCGCAACCGAGAACTACATCAGGCAACGCCTGAGACGCTTCGCGACCCGCTGCGCTGCCCTTAGCCGTGGCCCTTCGGCCGGGTAGAATTCATCGCGGGTACTCCATTCGAGCCGATCAGACGACTGAACGCTCCCGAACCAGCCGGTCAGCGGCGTTGGTCGCGTATTTCATCAGCAGCGACCGGCGCCGGGCCGCTGAAAGCGGGTCGGCCATCTTCGGTGCCCGAAGTTCGAAGGCTTCAAAGTTGTCCGCGAGAATAACGCCCACGTCATCGGGCAACTGCGGCAGGGGAAAATCCGGGTCCACGGCAAAACTGAAGCGGTCGCAGAAGCCAATGTACTCATGCCATTTGTGGTCAACGCGATAGTCGTCGAGGCACGACTTGATTTCGATGGCCCAGAACTGCCCTTTGGTCGATAGCGCCATGACGTCGACCCGCCGCCCCGTGGGCAGGGTAAACTCAGGGAGCACCGACCAACCCAGCGCATGGAAGTGACCCATCACTCCTCGCAGGATTCGGGCGGTGATATCGACACGCGACACCCCGAAGCCAAGCCCCATGCCCGACTTGGACACGGCGATTTTCGGGTCATCTCCGACGCTGGTGTTTTCCGGATTATCGGCCATGACTCTGTTATGGAACATGAAAGGCCGCAGGTCCAACAGCACAGACCGCCTAAATATTGGGCGCTTCGTAGTTTTGCCTGCAAGTAATGGAGGCAAACTATTCGGTCATCTTGGTGTAACGCGCGCGTGGTGGAATAATCACAACACAACAAATCTCCGGGGATCTATTAATGACCGATCAGGCTGCAGGCGTATCGGCGACCGTGAAATGGTTTAACCCGACCAAGGGCTTCGGGTTTGTGACCGCGTTGGACACCCCGCGTGACGCCCTGCTGCATGCGAGCGTGCTGGCTAAGCAAGGCAAGCGCTGGCTGCCTGAAGGCACGGAAGTCGAGGTTATCATTGATGAAGGCCCCAAGGGGCTGGTGGTTGCAGAACTGCTGGAATTTCAGGAGCCCGAAGAAACCGAAGCCGCCGACGATGGCGCTGAGTGGATCGAAGCCGAGGTCAAATTCTTCAATTTCTCCAAAGGGTACGGCTTTGCCATGGTCGTCGGCGCCGATGGCGAAACCGAAGACGTCTTCTTCGACAGCCGTGCGCTGGCGCAGGCGGACCTGGACCCACCCCGCCCCGGTGAACGCTTCCTGGTGCAACTGGTGGAACGCCCGCAGGGTCAGGCCGCGAAACGTATCAAAGTCGTTTGACCCAGCCCTCGATACGGTCGAGCGCCTCTTCGATATTCCCTGCTGAATTAGCAAAAGATAGGCGGACATACCCTTCCCCCGCGGCACCGAACGACGTCCCTGCAATCGCCGCCACGTTGAGTTCCTCCAGCCACTGATCCTGCACCTGCTCGGCACTCAGCCCCAGACCGCTGATATTGGGAAAAGCATAGAAAGCGCCCTTGGGCCGCGCTGCGGTAATCCCTGGCATCGCGTTAAGCCGAGCGTGAATAAAGTCTCGCCGGGCCTGAAACGCCATCCGCATAGTCTCGACATCGTCTTGCGGGCCTTCGAGCGCCGCCAGCGCCGCAGCCTGCGCCGGGGCATTGACGCAGCTGTGGATGTTGATGGCCAGCTTGGTTGCCGCGCCAATCATCGATATGGGCCAGATACCCCAGCCAAGCCGCCATCCGGTCATGGCGTAAGTCTTCGACCAACCATCGAGCACGATCAACCGCTCACGCAGGGCCTCGAACTGAAGAAGGCTCAGGTGGCTTTCACCATCAAAATACAGCCTCGAATAGATCTCATCCGACAGCACGGCACAGTTCGGGAACGACTCCAACCCTCGTGCCAACACTTCGACTTCCGCTTCAACATTGCTGCCGCCAGTCGGGTTGCCTGGGCTATTGAGGATAATGAGACGCGTGTTGTCGTTGACCCGCGCAAGAATGTCCTCTGCTTTAAAACTGAAGCCCATTTCCTCGTGCAGGGCATAGGGCACGGCGCGGGCGCCACTATAGCCCGCCATGGACCGGTAGATCGGAAATCCGGGGTCGGGGTAAAGAATCTCCCGTCCCGACTCACCCAGCAGTAGCATCGCAAAGGCCATGGTAACCTTACCGCCGGGCACCACCAGCACGGACTCAGGATCGACGTCCAGACCAAAGCAGCGCTCATAGTAGGCAGCGACCCCAGACCTGAGTTCCACCGTGCCCGCCGCAGCCGTATATCCATGCTGACCGTCTTGCAGGGCTTTGACTGCAGCTTCAACAATATGCGCTGAAGTTTGGAAATCTGGCTGACCTATGCCGAGATTTATAACCGGGTGACCTGCCGAAGCCCGCCTTTGCGCCCTGGCGAGCACGTCAAAAGCACTCTCTGATTCGAGCTGAGCGGCATTGGACGCCAAAAGTTTCATCTTTTTTATAACCATTATCTAGAAGACTTATCTGATTCAGAGCGTTCTTTTAGAGCTTTCGAGGTATCGAGACGAATATACCCCTCATATTTGATTCTATTTCGATACTTTGGCACAGAGGTTGCGCCGAAGGCTGTGCCCCCAAAGGTATCGCCGTGGCTCATAGGTTGCAGTCGTGGCACCAAGCCAACAAGGGCAACCAGAATACTAAGGCCAAAAAGGCCAGCGTTAATAAAAATTATTTGGCCACTGATAAAGTGGTGAGGAACGAGTAATGATTAGACAGTTTTGGGCCAAGGGGGCTCGGCTGGCGCGCGCCAGGCGGACTATCGTCAGCGCAGCCTGATCGGCGAGGCGGATGCCATTTTCCAGCTGACGAAGAATATCGACGTCGGCGCCAAGTACGGTGTGAAGATTGGTGAAGTCACGTCCTGCCGCACCTGTAACGACTGGTTCGGGTCCAACATTCACCTCGCGGTCGGTCGCCTCGACTGGCACGTGGTCAAGAACTGGGACGCCCTGCTCGAAGGCCGGGTCATGTACCAAGGGAATGTTGGCAACAGTGGCCAGCACGCGATCCGCTATGGCGCCCTCGCCGCCGTTTACCGCCACATGGGCGATAACCTCAAGGTCGGTGGCGGCTACAATTTTGGCTCCTTTGACGATGATCTGACGAACGTCTCGTTCGATAAGCATGGTCTGTTCTTGAACGCAGTAGCCAAGTTCTAATCCCCTCGTCGGGATTGGCACTTACTCGTTCCCTGCCGAACCCGAAATGGGGTCAGGGGCGGGTACGCTCAGTGCCTCACCACGGCTCCCGGCCGTTGTTGATGGCGTTGGGGTCTGAATGCCCAATCAGACCTTCATGAGCGTGCCTGCCCCTCTACCTTTTCCCAAATCTTCCGCTTCAGACTCGACGTCACCGATGGCGTCTGCGCACGCGCCCATTAGAAGCGCTCGAGCACCAGATACAGGGCGTCGATACCTTCCTTGGGCAGATAGTTGTTGAACCCGCGATAAACCTCACGGAACAGGCCGTCGTCGAACAGCGCTTCAAGCGCGTCCTCAAAGGGTCGCTCCTCGTAGCCCTTGCCATTGATCGAAATCACCGCGCGCGCGCCGGAAACCATCGGTGGCGCCAGAAACGGCAGATGCTCAGGACCGATGACCGACGGGCCAAAGATGCCGCAGCAGGTCAAGGCCTCGACGCTGGCCTCCTTGAGCGGATAGGGCTTGGTCATATCGATTTCGCCCAGGCTGCGATAGATACCCAGATCCTCGGCGACGGCGAGCATTTCCGGGCTCAGGTCCAGACCGTCGATGGTCGAAAACCCCAGCCGACGCAGATGCACGCCCAGTTGCCCTGTGCCACAGGCGAGGTCGAGCACCGGCGTACCTTTATCCAGAAACTCAGCCGCCAGCTCAGCCACCACGTCCGGCGCGACGTAGCCCATGCCTTCAGTGGTGTCGGCGTCGTAGGTCGTCGCCCAGTCGGCGTAGAGTTTGCGGGTGCCCTCGACATCGCTAATGGCGTAGGCCTGATTCTTCTGGGCGGCGCCCTTGTTCTCAGCCATGGGTCAGTGCGCCTCCATCCAGTTATCGGCAATCCCGGCGTCGGCCACCAGCGGCACGGCCAATTCCACCACCGGCGCGCAGGCGTTTTCCATAACCTCACGCGCGGTGGCGACCAAAGCCTCAGTCTCGGCTTCCGGCGCCTCGAAAATCAGCTCGTCATGCACCTGTAGCAGCATTTTCGCGCTTAGACCTGCGGCTTCGAGCGCTGCGGGCATGCGCAGCATGGCGCGCTTGATGATATCCGCCGCCGTGCCCTGGATCGGGGCGTTGATCGCCTGCCGCTCCGCAAAACCGCGCTGGGCAAAGTTCTTGTCGGCGATGCCCTTGAGGTGGATTTTACGCCCGAACAGGGTCTCGACATAGCCATTGTCGCGCCCGAACAGCTTGGCGCGCTCCATGAAGTGCCGGATACCGGGGAAGCGCTCGAAGTACTGGTCAATGAAGTCCTTGGCCTCGGCGTTGGAGATCCCGAGGTTGTTCGCCAGACCAAAGGCGGAAATACCATATATGATGCCGAAGTTGATCGCCTTGGCGTTGCGCCGGACCATGGGGTCCATGCCCTCGATCGGCACCCCGAAGACCTGGCTGGCCGTCATGGCATGAATGTCGAGGCCGTCGCGGAAGGCCTGCCGCAGGGTTTCCTCTTCGGCCATGTGCGCGGTCAGCCGCAGCTCGATCTGCGAGTAGTCGATCGAGACCAGTTTGCAACCTGGCTCGGCGATGAAGGCGGAGCGAATCTTGCGCCCCGCCTCTGTCCGCACCGGGATGTTCTGCAGGTTCGGGTCGGTCGATGACAGCCGCCCGGTCTGGGCGCCGGTCATGGCGTAGGAGGTGTGCACCCGCCAGGTGCGCGGGTTGATCTGGTGCTGGAGCGCATCGGTATAGGTCGAGCGCAGCTTGTTCACCTGCCGCCAGTCGAGGATGCTCCGCGGCAGCGCATGCCCCTGCGCGGCGAGGCCTTCGAGCACGTCGGCACCGGTGGAATAAGCGCCGGTCTTGCCGGTTTTCTTGCCCCCGGGCAGCCCCAGCTTGCCGAACAGGATCTCGCCCATCTGCTTGGGCGAGGCGATGTTGAAGGTTTCCCCAGCCAGCGCGTAAATCTCGTCTTCGAGCCGGGCGCTGTCCTGACTGAACTCGGAGGACATGCGCGAGAGGATCTGCGGGTCGACCTTGATCCCGGCGCGTTCCATGTCGACCAGAATGTCGATCAGCGGGCGCTCCATGGTCTGGTAGAGCGTGGTCATTTTCTCCGGCACCAGCCGGGCCTTCAGCCGCCGATACAGCCGCAGGGCGATATCCGCGTCTTCGGCGGCGTAGTCGAGCGCCTTGTCCAGCGGCACGTAGTCGAAGGTCACCTGCGCCTTTCCCACCCCGGCAACCACCTTGTAGGGGATGGTCTGATGACCCAGCATCCGCTGGGACAGCTCATCGAGGCCGTGGTTATGCTTTCCGCCGTCGAGCACAAAGCTGAGCAGCATCGAATCATCGACGGGCGCGACGTGGATATCGCTGTGACGGAGCACGACGAGGTCGTACTTGGCGTTATGGGCGACCTTCATCACCGCTGGGTTTTCCAACAGCGCCTTGAGTCGGGGCAGCGCTTCAGACAGGGCGATCTGCTCGGGCATTTCGGCGATCAGGTCGGCCGTGCGGTGGGTCAGCGGGATGTAGCAGGCCTCACCGGGTTCCACGCACAGCGATACGCCGACCAGCTCGGCCTGCTGCTGGTCCAGCGAGGTGGTTTCAGTGTCGAAAGCGACCAGTCGCGCGGCTTCGGCGCGGGCGATCCAGCCCTCCAGCGCCTCGACCGAGGTCACCAGCTCGTATGTGTTGTCGGCGATCGCCGGTTCAGCATCGGCGCCGGCTGAAGCCGCTGCGGCTGCGCCTTCACCCCCGGCTCCCGCCACCGGGGCAGGACCGGTCGAGTCCGTTGCCATGCCGGCATTGCCCGCCGGTGCGGCGACTTCCATGCCCAACCGCTGGGCGATAGACTTGAACTCCATCGCTTCGAGGAAGGCCCGCAGCGTTTCGGCGTCGTGCGCTTCGTGGCGCAGATCTTCGAGGTCGGGCAAATCCGGCACGGCCTCGTCCAGCCGCACCAGATCGCGCGAAATCCGCGCAAGGTCGGCAAATTCGATCAGGTTTTCGCGGCGCTTGGGCTGCTTGATCTCACCCGCGCGCTGCAGCAGCGCGTCGAGGTCGCCGTATTCGTTGATGAGCAGTGCGGCGGTCTTGACCCCGATCCCCGGCACCCCAGGGACGTTATCGACGCTGTCGCCTGCCAGCGATTGCACGTCCACCACGCGGGCGGGGCCGACGCCGAACTTCTCCACCACGTCATCATGGTACAGCCGCTTCTGCTTCATCGGGTCGAGCATGCAGATGCGGTCATCGACCAGCTGCATCAGGTCCTTGTCCGAGCTGACAATCACCACGTCCAACCCAGCCGCCGCCCCCTGCCGCGCATAGGTGGCGATAATGTCGTCGGCTTCGAAACCGTTTTTCTCGATGCAGGAGAGGTTCAGGGCGCGGGTCGCGTCCCGAACCAGCCCGAACTGCGGCTTCAGATCCTCCGGCGGGGCGTCGCGGTTGGCCTTGTACTGATCGTAGATGTCGTTGCGGAAGGTGACGCCGCTGGCGTCGAAAATCACCGCGAAGTAGTCCCGCGCATGGTCTTCGACCAGCCGCAGCATCATGGTCATGAACCCGCGCACGGCGCCGACCGGCATGCCATCGGAGCGGGTCAGCGGCGGCAAAGCGTGGTAAGCCCGGAAGATGTAGGCTGAGCCGTCAACCAGATAGAGTGTGCGTCCGTTGTTCGCGTCTTCGTTCAATGATCCCGGTCCTTCCGCTAGAGCCATCCTCACCCTAGCGTTTTCAGGGTGCCTCTGGCTAGCCGGTGCGGCCACAGCCGAGACCACGCTGGAGGGCAATGACCTTCGCGGTGCACTCATGGCGCGCTTCGGGGCGCTGGACTGGTCCGGCGACGATCGTTTCCCCATGCCCTGCGACGAAGCCGAGGGCGCGGTGCATCGCGCCGAGGCGCTGGCCGGGCAGTCGACGCCGCCCGCGCCGTTCCTGCAGGTCGAAGGCCGGTTGGTTGACGTGTTCGAAGGCCAGGAGCGCTGGTTCCTGAACTTCGGTGCGGACTATCAGACGGACTTCACCGCCTCGTTGCAGGGGCAGGCGCTGCGGACCGTCCGACGCTACTGGCCTGACCCGGAAAGCTGGCTTGGGCGCGAAGTCCGGATTAGAGGCTTCGTCGACACTTGGAACGGCCCGTTTATCGAGTGGGACTTCCCCGGGCAGTTTTGTTTTGTCGATCCGCTCCCTGATTCCGCCTAGACTGACGCCCATGACCGACGATTTTCGACCCACTCTGAGCATCGATCTCAGCGCCTTGGCCGCGAACTGGCGCGCGCTGAATGCCCGCAGCGCCGGCGGTTCGGCGGCGGTGATCAAAGCCGACGCCTATGGCCTTGGCGCGGCAGACTGCGGCCCGGCACTGCTGGCGGCGGGGGCCGAGCGCTTTTTCGTGGCGACGCTGGACGAGGGCTGCCGCCTGCGTGCCATCCTCGGCGGGGCGCCTTGGATCGGGGTGCTCGAAGGCCTGTCCGACCCATCTGCCTTTGCCCGGGAGGCTCTGACCCCCGTGCTCAACACCCCGGAGCAGGTGCAGGTCTGGTCGCAAGCTCGGGGAAGCCTGCCCACAGAACTGGTGGTCCACGTCGACACCGGTATGAACCGGCTGGGCCTGAGCCCTGCGGCTGCGGCTGGCCTTTTTAACAGCGAAGTCTGGCGCTCAGCATCCCGGCGCCTGCTCATGTCGCATCTGGCCGAGGCGGAAGACGCGGCTGCGCCCTCCAACCGCAGCCAGCTGGCGGCCTTTACCGACGCCATGGAGCAGGCCGGACCCGGCGCGGAAGGGTTTACAGCCTCCCTGATCAACAGCTCGGGGCACTTTCTGGGCGAGGATTTCTGCCGCATCGGACTAGGCCGGCCGGGCGTGGCGCTCTACGGCGCAAACCCCTGCCACGGCCAGCCGCATCCGTTGACGCCCGTGGTCAGCCTGCACGCGCCACTGATTCAGGTGCGACAGGTGCCGGCGGGCAGCCCGGTGGGCTACGGCGGGACCTGGACCACGGCGCGGGAGAGCGTGCTGGGTGTGGTGGCGCTGGGCTACGCGGACGGCTGGCCCCGCGCGGCGTCCGACCGGGTTTCAGTGGCCATCGACGGCCACGCGGCGCCCCAGGTTGGCCGGGTATCCATGGATACGGTGGTGCTCGACCTGACCGACCTGCCGGCCGGGTCGCAGCGGGTGGGCGCGTCGGCGACCGTTATCGGCCCGGGTCTGCCGCTGGAGCGCTTCGCCGAGAGCGCAGGCACCATCAACTATGAAATCCTGACCAGCCTTTCGCGCCGGGCGAAAAGGGTCTATCTCAGCGCGTAGACCACCCGTGAAGGGCGAATGAGGACAACGGCAGCACAGTGGCTTGGATAACCGACGGATTGGCGCAGATTGGCGCGGGCTTGCTGTCGCTGCTCGCGGGTCTGGGTGCGCGCACGCTGTTTGCGTTTCAGGCGACCTGGCGGCTGTTCACCCCACCCTTTTACCCGCGCATCTTTGTCGCGCAGGTGGCCGAGTTCTTCTATTTCTCCCTGCCCGTTGTCGGGCTGACGGCGCTGTTCACCGGCATGGTGCTGGCGCTGCAAAGCCACACCGGTTTCGAGCGCTTCAGCGCCGAAGACGCGGTGCCGCAGGTTGTCGCCCTGTCGATCGCGCGGGAGCTGGGGCCGGTGCTGGCGGGCCTGATGGTCTCGGGCCGGATGGGCGCGGCCATGGCGGCGGAGCTGGGTGCCATGCGCGTGACTGAGCAGATCGACGCGCTGAGCACGCTGCGGGTCGACCCCATGCGCTATCTGGTGGCGCCCCGGATCCTCGCAGCAACGCTGTCGCTGCCGCTGCTGGTGCTGGTCGCTGACGTCATCGGTATCCTCGGCGGTTACGCTGTCGCCGTCGGCCAGCTGGGCTTCGACGGGCCGCTGTTCATCAGCAACGTCATGCGATTTCTGACCGGGGGAGACCTGTTCAGCGGCCTGATCAAGGCAGCGGTCTTCGGCTACCTGATCGCGGTCATGGGCTGCTACCACGGCTTTGCTGCCCGCGCAGGCGCCGAAGGCGTGGGCAGGGCAACAACGGCGGCTGTCGTCTCGGGCGCCATCGCCATTCTGGCGTCGAATTTCCTGCTCACCGCGCTGTTGTTCGGGGTCGTCTGATGTCGGCTGCGCTTGAAATATCCGACCTGCGGGTCGTCCTCGGCGGCCGGGACATCCTGCGCCGGGTGCAGTTCTCGGCCCGGCCGGGGGAGACCATCGCGCTGCTCGGCGGCTCAGGGACCGGTAAATCCGTGACCCTGAAGGCCATCCTCGGCCTGCTGCCCGCCACCGCCGGTTCGGTGCGGATCGACGGCGTGGACGTGCTCGCCGAACCTGCGGCGCGCGCCAGCGAGGCCCGTGCCCGGATCGGCATGCTGTTCCAGGGCGGCGCACTGTTCGACTCACTGTCGATCTGGGAGAACATTGGTTTCCGCCTGCTCCACGCCGAGGGCTTAAGTCGCGCAGAGAGCCGCGACCGGGCGCTGGAGATGCTCGACGCAGTCGGGCTGGACCGGGCGCTGGCCGATCGTCGCCCGGCGGATCTCTCGGGCGGGCAGCAGAAACGCGCCGGGCTGGCCCGGGCGCTGGCCGCCGAGCCCGAAGTGCTGTTCTTTGACGAGCCAACGACGGGGCTGGACCCGCTGTCAGCCGGGCGTATCGACGCGCTCATGGCCGAGACTGTGGACCGGACAGGGGCGACGGCGGTGATGATCACCCACGACCTCGCCTCGGTGCGCCGGGTGTGCCAGCGGGTGGCCTTCCTGTGGGAGGGCGAGATTGGCTGGGAAGGCCCGGTCGATCAACTCGACGACAGCGGTTTTGAGCCGCTGCAGGCCTTCCTGCGGGGGCGCGACTGATGGCCCGCGCCCGCTCCCACTACGTCTGCCAGGACTGCGGCGCGTCCCACTCGCGCTGGTCGGGCAAGTGCGAGCAGTGCGGGGGCTGGAACACGCTGGTCGAAGAAGCGATCAGCACCGGCACGCCGGGCGGTCTGGGCAAAAAGGGCGGCGGCAGTGGCTTTGGCAGCGGCGGCAGCGGCAGCGGCGGCGGCAGCAGGGGTCGCGCCGACGGATTGGCATTGAACCTCGTCGAACTGACCGGCGCGGCGGAACCCCCGCCCCGGCTCTCGACCGGAGATGCCGAACTGGACCGGGTGACGGGCGGCGGGTTGGTCCCCGGCTCGGCGCTGCTGATTGGCGGTGACCCGGGGATCGGCAAGTCGACCCTGCTGCTGCAGACCGCCGCCAAGCTTGCGCGCGGTGGCGACAGCGACGGGCGCGCGCCGGTGTCGGTGGCCTATGTCAGCGGCGAGGAATCGGTCGACCAGGTGCGGTTGCGCGCTGAGCGGCTGGAAGCCGCCGATGCGCCGGTCCAACTCGCCGCCGGGACCGCCGTTCGTGATATCCTGACCACCTTTGACGGACCGGCTGCGCCGGATCTGCTGATTATCGATTCCATCCAGACCATGTATCTGGACACGCTCGAATCCGCCCCGGGCACGGTGGCGCAGGTGCGCGGCTCAGCGCAGGAACTGATCGGACTGGCCAAGCGCCGGGGGACGGCGATTATCCTCGTCGGCCACGTCACCAAGGAAGGCTCGATCGCCGGCCCCAAGGTGGTCGAGCACATGGTCGACGCCGTCCTGCACTTCGAGGGCGAGCGCGGCCATCCGTTCCGGATTTTGCGCGCGATCAAGAACCGCTTCGGCCCGGCCGACGAAATCGGGGTTTACGAGATGGCCGGCGATGGACTGGCCGCCGTAATCAACCCCAGCAGTCTGTTTCTGGGCCAGCGCGGTGACCCGGACAGCGGCGCTCCGCCCAGTGGCACGGCTGTGTTCGCCGGGATCGAAGGCTCGCGGCCGGTGCTGGTCGAGATCCAGGCGCTGGTCAATCCTTCGCCGCCGGGCACGCCGCGACGCACCGTCGTCGGCTGGGACAGCGGGCGGCTGGCCATGGTGCTGGCCGTGCTGGAGAGCCGCAGCGGCATCAGCTTCGCCAGCCAGGACGTGTTTCTCAACGTCGCCGGAGGCCTCCGGCTGAGCGAACCCGCCGCCGATCTGGCGGTTGCTGCTGCGCTGGTCTCCTCGATCTCCAAGCAGCCCGTGCCCGCCGATACCGTGCTGTTCGGCGAAATCGGGCTGACCGGCGAAGTGCGGCCAGTGCCCCTGACCCCTCAGCGTCTGAAAGAGGCGGCCAAGCTCGGCTTCGAGACCGCTGTTGCACCCTTCCCGCCCGCCCGCGGCAAGGCGAAGCGCGCGCCCTCGGGTCTCAACGAGCACCACACTCGGCACGTGACCGACCTCACCGGTTTTCTGGGCATCAGTCGCCGCCGGAAGGACAGCGGTGACGACGGCGGGAACGACGTTTAGAACGCCCGCTTGAAAACCCGCTGGAACACCCGATGAAACGGCAGCCGCGCGGGCCTTGGTCGAGCCGCGAAGCGGGCTCAGATCAGGCAGGCTGCGGTTTCGGCAGAGGCGCCGCACTTTCGAGTGAGGCGCAGCAAATTTGCACGGCTGGAGACGATAAGGTCATTTCCTCAAAGGCCTGATCTGAGTTACAACAAATTCGTTATACGCCCCGATCGGCCGGAACAGTGGAGAAGCGGAGGCTTCTGCCGGGGCTGGGACGGAGGTTGGGACCCTGGATCAAGCGAAGGACCGGGAAGACGCATGAACTGGGTTGATATTGCCATCATTTTCGTCATCGCAGTGACGAGCCTGTACTCGCTGATGTGGGGTTTCATCCGGCAGCTGATGCTGGTGGCCTGCTTTGCGGTTGCGCTCTACGTCGCCCTGAACTTCAGCGGCTTCGTGTTCGACAGCTTCACCAGCGGCTGGGTCGACAGCGAGACCATCGCCCGGGCCATGGCCGGGGGGCTGGTGTTCGTCGGAACCTTTGTTGTCGCGGCGATCCTGACCATCCCGCTGTTCCGGCTGGTGCGGGCCAGATCGATCCGCTTCCTTGATCATCTGGTCGGACTCGCCTTTGGCTTCGTGCTCGGCTGGGCGATCGCAGGGCTGGCGTGGATCGGCGCGGTGCTGACCTTTCAGATCAAGGCCGAAGACCCGACCGTGCAACAGACGCGGCTGCTGCCCTACGTCCATACGGCTTCGATCACCATGCTGGAACTGGCCGAGCAGGCACCCTTTCTGCAGAGCGACGAGACCCAGCTGCTGATCCTTGACGCCTGGGACGCCATGCGCGAAGCCAACCCGGTTCTGGGGCACGGCGCCGATGAGGACGAGATTCAGGCGGCTGCGCCCGTCCTCACCAGCGCGGACGACGACCCCATCGCCGGGCTGATCTCATCGAATGAAAACTGAAGCGAAAGCGAAAACTGACCATGGGCCTGCTTGAAGGACGTCTCGCGCTGATCACGGGCGCGACGCGGGGGATCGGGCGCGCTGTCGCCCTGCGCTTTGCTGCCGAGGGCGCGGATATTCTGGTGGCGGCGCGGTCGAACGATGACCTTGAGGCGCTCGACGATGCGCTGCGGTCGCAGGGCTATGATCGCGCGGTGCTGGTGCCCTTCGACGTCTCGCGCCCCGACCCGGCGATCGAGCTGTCGAACATCGTTCATGAGCGTTACGGACGGCTTGATGTGCTGGTCTCCAACGCCGGGATGCTCGGCACGCTGATGCCAGTCTCGCAGATGGAGCCAGCGGAGTTTGACCGGGTGATGGCGACCAACTTCAACGCCTTGCAGTACCAGCTCTACGCGTTCCACGACCTGCTGCGGGCCTCGGATGCCGGGCGGATTGTGGCGGTCACCAGCGGCGCGGCCATCGGCCCGCGTCCCTACTGGGCGCCCTATGGCACGGCAAAGGCGGCGATGGAGTTTCTGCTGCAGAGCTACGCCATGGAGGTCAAAGGCACCCCGATCCGCGCCAACATCCTCGACCCGGGCCGGATCAGAACCGAGATGCGGGCCGCCGCCTTCCCGGGTGAAAACCCGGAACGACTGCCGGAAGCATCGGCGATTACCGGCACGTTCGTGCAGCTGGCGCGCGCGGACTGCGATGTCAGCGGTGCACGGGTGCGAGCGGAGATCGAAGGCTGGGAGCCAATGGCCGGCGACGAAGACAACTGGACCCGACTGGATAACGGGCACTACCTGCCCGGCTGAGGCGATGGCCAGGCAGCGGTTGGTGGCGCGCTCGGGCCTTGGCCGCTTCGCGGCCTTCGGCCCTCCCAAGCGCACCTTCAGAGCAAAGACGCCAGGCCGGGCGCAGCACGGCCTGTCCGCAAATTTGCGCGGGGGAGATTTGTAAGCCGCGAAGCGGCGTCAAATCGAGCCCGCAACCTTTACTCTGCGCTTATTGCTTAGCGTGTTGCGTGTGAGGTAACGCTTATTGCGCCGACTTGTCCCCGACCGCGCTTCGCGCGGCGGGGCCAAGCGTCGCGCAGGCCTCGCTCCGCTCGGTCGGCCGCCCATCAATCCTTCGAAGAGTACGGGTTCTGACCCGCCCGCAGCAGCAGCCGGATCGGCGTCCCCCACAGGTCAAAGTCCTCCCGCAACGCATTGATCAGATAGCCCTGGTACGANCCCGGCAGTTCAGAAATCCGCGAACCGAAAATCGCAAAAGTCGGCGGCCGTGACTTCACCTGCGTCGCGTAGCGCAGTTTGATCCGGCGTCCGGCGACCAACGGCGGCGGATGGCGTTCGGTGTGATAGCTCAACCACTTGTTCAACAGCGAGGTCGACAGCCGCGTTGACCAGGTCTTGCGCGCCTCGAAAGCCGTCTCCAGCACCCGGTCGAGGTTATAGCCCTCCTGCCCCGACAGCGGCATGGTGATCACGCCCTTGGCCTGCGCCAGAGACGTTTGCAGCCGGTCACCCAGCCGACCCATGACCGCCTTAGGGTCCTCGACCTGGTCCCACTTGTTCACCCCGATGATCAGCGCGCGGCCCTCGTCCAGCACCTGCCGTGCGATGGTCAGATCCTGCCGGTCCAGCACCCCGTCGGAATCCAGCAACAGCAACACGACCTCGGCAAAACGGATGGCGCGCAGCGTATCCTGGTTCGACATGGTCTCGAGCTTGTCGCGGACGTTCGCCTTGCGGCGCAATCCCGCTGTATCCCACAGTCGGATCGCCCGGTCCTGCCACCGCAGGTCGACGACAATCGCGTCGCGCGTGATCCCTGCCTCGGGGCCGGTCAGCAGGCGATCCTGCCCCAGCAGGCGGTTGATCAGCGTCGACTTGCCGACATTCGGCCGCCCGGCGACCACCAGATGCAAAGGGCGGTGGGGCCGGATCTCGTAGGATCGCCCGTCTTGGGCTTCCTCCGCCTCAGCCGCAGCGGCGAGATTGAGGCCGTCATCATCGGGCTCATCGCCCTCAGGCTCCTCGGCGATGCGCTGCACCAGGTCCGAGTACAGCCCGCCCAGACCATCCCCGTGCTCGGCGGACAGCGGCAGCACGTCACCGTGCCCGAGGCTATAGGCATCCAGAATACCAGCATTCCCAGCCCGGCCCTCACACTTGTTGGCGATCACCCAGGTCTCGATCCCCGCTGTCCNCAGCCACTTGGAGAAGTGCTCGTCGGTCGGGGTAATACCGACCCGGGCATCGATCATGAACAGCNCCAGATCAGCCTGCTCAAGCGCCTGCTCGGTCTGCTGCCGCATGCGNGCGGCAAGGCTGTCGTCGAAGGCCTCTTCCAAGCCGGCCGTGTCGAGGACGCGGAACGACGTANCGCCGATCTTCACCTCGCCCTCACGCCAGTCGCGGGTCACCCCCGGCTCATCGTGGACGATGGCACGCTTGCGACCGATCAGCTTGTTGAACAGGGTCGACTTGCCGACATTGGGTCGGCCGATGAGGGCTACGGTAAACATGGTCAGGTCTTGTACCTCAAGCGGCGGGAAATACCACGCCTGCGCGCCAAAGCGCCAAAGCAGGGCAGGAACGCCCCAGCCGATCAGCGGTAGGCCACCAGATCGCCGTTCTCGGTAACCAGCAACATGGTGTTATCAACAATCACCGGAGGCGCCACGAAACCCTCGCGGCCGACCACCCGCCCGAGCAACCTCCCGGTCGTGGGGGAGATCGTGATGATATTGCCGGTGCTCGATACCAGCACCAGCCGGTTGGCAGCCAGCACCGGCCCGAACCACTCGACCCGGTCCAGACGCACCGCATCGGCGTACTTGGGCAGCGACCGCGCCCAGGCAACCCCGCCGGTATCGCGGTCGACGGCAATCAACCGCCCAGTGTCGGTCGCCATAAAGTAGTGCTGCACCGACGGCCAGGCCATTTGGGTGCCACCAAAGGGCAGTTCCCAAACCTGAATGCCGCGGTTGATGTCGAAGGACACCGTCCGGTCGGAGCCGCCAACAACAATCAGCCGATCGCGGTCAACCACGGGCGAGCCGCCGATATCGTCGAGGTAAAGCGCCTGCCGCGCCGTCGCGGTCAGGCCGGCCACGGTGTCGGTCCACAGCACACGGCCGGTGTCAGCNGCCAGCGCGAAAATCTCACCGCTCGAATAGGCAGCATAGACCACACCGCCAGCAACGGCCGGCGCGGTCGACCCGAGAACGGTGGTCAGGCCCTCACGACCTTCGTGCTCCCAGAGCTTCTGACCCGAAGCGAGGTCGTAGGCAGCGACCGTGTTATCGATGGTTGCGGCAAAGACCCGGCCATCGTCGACCGCGGGTCCACCGTGCAAGGGCGCAGGCAGCCGACGCTGCCAGACAACATCACCGTTGGAGGGCTTNAGGCCGATCAGACGGCCCGATCCCGTCCCGGCGAGCAGGATGTTGTCACCATAGGCCAGACCGCCGCCGAAAATGCCCTCGCGCTCAGAAGCCGGCATGAGCGACTGTCGCCAGCCAACGCGGCCNTCGCTGAGGCGCACAGCGGAAACCTGCAGCTGGCTGTCCATGGTAAAGACCACACCATCGACCACAATCGGGGCGGAGGTAATGCGGTAGGACCGGCCGTTTCCCCGCCCGATAGAAGTCNGCCACCGCGGCTCAGGGCGATCAGCCAGCGACAGGTGGTAAACGGCATGAGTGGCAATAGCACCCGGCTGTTCCCAGCGACTGAGGTTTTGGGCGGGCGGCAGGGCGATGGGCACGTCGGAGCGTGGCACAGAGGCGTCTTCGTCACTAAACAGGTCGACGCGGGTTCCCGGCAGCCTCGGCTCTTCTTCGTTGAGGGCGCGCAGGACTTCGCACCCCATGAGCAGGGAGGTCAGTGCCAGCAATGCTGAGGAAATCAGAACCTTCATGCCTGAGCCCGCCTCTCTAAGTATCGTATTTCGCCCGTCACGGTCGCAGTATAGCGCAAATCAAGGCGGTGGTTAGGCCCCCGACCCGTCGTCAGAACCATGGGCCCATTCCGGCTTTGTAAGCCCGCCGGGCCAGCCTTCTCAGCCAGCCCTCTCAANCAGCCTTATCGGCCGCGAGCGCGACCGGCGCCAGGACTAGCCCTGCTCAGCCACCGGCCGAGAGGCTGTCGCGCAGNGCCTGCACCCGGCCCGCAACATCGCGGGTCAGGCCGTCGCGCGCCAGCAGCTGGTCGAGCAACGCCAGCGCACCTGCTTGATCGCCCGCGCGGATCAGCACCTGTGCCTTGAGCTCCATGGCCAGCGCGGTAAAGGACGCGTTTTCGGCGATCAGCGGATCGAGGCGCGCGAGCAGGCTCGCCGGCTCAGCGGTATCCAGCTCGGTGTAGGCGCTGAACAGAGACGCAGTGCGCGCGTAGGCATCGCCGCCTCGGGCTTCTGCCAGCGCCTCCAAAGCGGCGGCGGCGGATTCCGTATCCCCGGCACGGGCCGCAATCTCAGCCAGCTCGAAACCGGCAACGATGGCATTACCACCGCTGCTGCCGGCGATCAGCGCCTCCAGCTGCGCCCGGGCAGCTTCGGCATCGGTGTCAGCCAGTGTCAGCGCACTGCTGAGCTCACTGGCCTGGGCCGAACGCATCGAGGCCTGGCGGTTCTGCCAAAAATAACCAGCCGCAACGATGACCAGCACCACCACAACCACGAGAAGGAAGACCCAAGCGTATCGGCGGACGCGCGAAAGAAAGGCATCGCGGCGCATTTCCTCGTCGATATCGCGAATAATATCAGTCACTGACTTTTTCCCTGTATCAGAACCGGACAGACTGAGCGCCATTTGCCCCCGCCTGGCCGCCGGTGCAAGACCCGGCGCACGGAATTATCACCACATTTTATGGCTAGGCGCATTTCGTGATTCGTCTTAGCGTATTTCAACGGCCGACAGCAAGCGCAGCCATGCGCAGCGTGGTTGCAAAGCTGTGCAGGCTGAACAACGCAAAACCCGGATGCATTAGGGCTTACGGCCCGCGTGTATGGCCCGGTATGAAGCACCGCAGAAGGAGGCCCGAACCGCCCCATGAACGACGTAGTATCGCTGCAGGACTATCGGGACGGCAAGCAAAAGGCCCTCAAGACCGGACACCTCGACGCTGTTAAGGACGGCCTGCGCGCTCGGGGGAGCAAGCGGCGGCGGCCGGTATCCTTCGACCGCGGCGAACTGAGCACGCTACTTTCACTCTATTCCGAGCAGGTCGCAGCGGGCCACTGGCGCGATTACGCCATCGACAGCCTGCCCGGACAGGCGCTGTTCTCGGTCTACCGTTCAGCCTATGAGAACCCGGACTTCGTGGTCGCCAAGCAGATTGCAGCCAATGGCAAAGGACGTGAATTCGTCGTCTATCAGGGGCCNAAGCGGGTCATGCGCAGCGAAACGCTGGCCGAAGTGTTGCGCCATTTCGAACCGCTGCGTGAGCGTGCCCGGCTTCGGCTGCGTTCGTTCTGAGCCCGGCTCCACGTGGCCAGAGCGGCCCGAGGACCGATCTGACAAAGGGTCAGAAGCCACCCCTGCGCTATCGAGCATAAGCCTTGCGTTTCAGGGCGTTGACCGCCGCTTTGCAAGGCGTCAAAACCCAGCGCAACACGCGCCCCGGTCTCGGCTTTTCTGAACTCCTGCTACCCCACATCGACACTNTCTGGATTTTTTTTCCTGCCCGCAGTCGGCCAGAGACCTCTTCCCACCCACCCGAGGGTCCCCACCCACCCCGGGGCGCAGAGATAAAGGCACGCCCTGATGACTAAGATCCTGCGCAACATCGCGATCATCGCGCACGTTGACCACGGTAAGACCACGCTGGTGGATTGCCTGCTGAAGCAGTCCGGCCAGTTCCGCGAAAACGAGCGCGTGGCCGAACGCGCCATGGACTCCAACGACATCGAGCGCGAGCGCGGCATCACCATTCTCGCTAAAGTCACCTCGGTCGAGTGGCAGGACGCCCGCATCAACATCGTCGACACCCCGGGGCACGCCGACTTCGGTGGTGAGGTCGAGCGCATCCTGTCGATGGTCGACGGTGTGGTGCTGCTGGTCGACGCCGCTGAAGGCCCGATGCCCCAGACCAAGTTCGTGCTGACCAAGGCGCTGGCCCTGGGCATCCGCCCGATNGTGCTAATCAACAAGGTCGACAAACCCGACGGCCGCCCGGACTGGGTTCTGGACGAGACCTTCGACCTGTTCGCCGCGCTCGACGCCACCGAAGAACAGCTTGAGTTCCCCGTGCTCTATGCCTCCTCCAAGGAAGGCTGGGCCGTACAGGAGCTCGACNACGCGCGCAGCGATATGGCGCCGCTGTTCGACCTGATCGTCGATCATGTTCCGGCGCCGAAGGTCGACAGCGCTGATGAGCCCTTCCGCATGCTGGCGACAACCCTGGAGGCCAACCCCTTCCTCGGCCGTATTCTCACCGGTCGGATCCAGTCCGGTCGCCTGACCCCGAACATGGCGATTAAGGCGCTGGGCATCGACGGCAGCCAGCTCGAAACTGGTCGTGCCACCAAAATCCTCGCCTTCCGTGGCCTCGAACGGCAGCCGATCGACAGCGCTGAGGCCGGCGATATCGTCGCCATCGCCGGGCTGACCCAGGCCACCGTCGCCGACACCCTCTGCGCGCCGGACGTAACCCAGGCGCTGGCCGCCCAGCCGATCGACCCACCGACGCTGTCCATGACCTTCTCGGTCAACGACAGCCCGCTCGCGGGTCTGGTTGGCGACAAGGTGACCAGCCGACTGATCTGGGATCGGCTGCAGAAAGAAGCCGAAGGCAACGTCGCGCTGCAGGTCCGGGAGACCGACGGGAAGGATGCCTTTGAAGTCGCAGGCCGGGGCGAGTTGCAACTGGCTGTGCTGATCGAGAACATGCGCCGCGAAGGCTTCGAGCTCTCCGTTTCACGGCCACGCGTGGTCTACCAGTTCGACGACAACGGCAACCGTCTGGAGCCTTTCGAAGAAGTGACGGTCGATGTCGACGCCGACTACTCCGGCGCCGTGGTCGAGAAAATCGGCATGCGCCGCGGCGAGCTCAAGGACATGCGTCCTTCTGGCGGCGGCAAGCAACGCCTGTCATTCATCGCGCCCTCACGCGCGCTGATCGGCTACCTTGGCGAGTTCCTGACCGACACCCACGGCACCGGCATTCTCAACCGCCGTTTCAGCCACTACGGCCCGCACAAGGGCGCCATCCCGGGTCGCCGCAACGGCGTGCTGATCTCCATGGAGAAAGGCTCGGCGGTCGCCTTCGCACTGTGGAACCTTGAGGAACGCGGTCCGCTGTTCATCCACCCGCAGCAGCCGGTCTACCACGGCCTGATCATCGGTGAGCACGCCAAGGGCAGCGACCTCGACGTCAACCCGCTTAAGGGTAAGAAGCTGACCAACGTCCGCGCGTCGGGTACCGATGAAGCAGTATCGCTGACCCCACCGGTCGATATGACGCTGGAGAAGGCTCTGGCCTACATCCAGGACGACGAACTGGTCGAAGTCACGCCCGAGGCCGTGCGCATCCGCAAGCGCTTCCTCGACATTCACGAACGCAAGCGCGATGCTAAGGCCCGTGCAGCAGCCGAAGCGGCCTGAGTTTGACCCTGAATCGCCGATCCTTGTCAGAGACGCCGGTCTCACTGCTGCCACACCGGAATGGCAAGTGGGGGCGCATGAAACGGTTATTGCTCGCGGGCCTTAGTGCGCTCGCGCTCACCGCCTGTCAGGCAACGGATCAGGGTGACCCTGGCTCTGCAGCCGCTGGCAATGCCGGCACCGGACAGGAGCAGCCCTACGCCCGTGTGGCTGGGGTTCCCGTCACCATGCTGGTGCCGCCTGTGCGGCCAACCCGACAGGGTGAGCGCCTCAGCGAAGGCGACCTCCAGCAGCTCCTGATCGGCAATACCATCAAGCAGGTCGACGACCAGTACTGGGCTTACTTTGCCCCGGGCGGTCAGCTGCGCGGGCTCTTGGTCAACCTGACCGAGACTGGGTACTACAGCCTCAGCGGCGGCACGCTGTGCAAGGTCTGGCCGACCTGGGCGACGGGCATGCAGCTTTGCTATCAGGTGATCAATCTTGGTGACCAGCGCTATCGGTTCAACGGAATCGGCGTGGACAGCTTTGACGTGGTGGTGTCTCGCGGAAANCCGCAGGTGCTCTGAGACAAACCCAGGCACCCCTTTAGTGGGTCCTCAATTTAGACCAAGCCACTGAAATTTCGCAAAAAAAATGGCCCCGTTTCCAGCGCAGGCGTGGAAACGGAGCCTCGAGTTTCGATCATATGGAGACGAGGAAGTGAAAAATTTCCTCGTCCGTATCACGCCCTCGTAGTGAAAGACGGGATTTGAGTTCGCGTTTGCGAATTAGAAGGACATCTTCGCGGCAACCTTGCCGCCGTTGTCTTCAGAGTCGTAGGACGCGGTGATGGCCAGACCCGAGCTACCCAGCGCGTAGGAGCCGGACAGGGTGTAGTCCATGTCTTCGTCCAGACCGATGGAAACGCTGATACCGTTGAAGTCGGTGGACAGCGTGGTGTCGATCGACAGACCAGCCTTCTTGCTTGCGTTCTTTGCGACATTCTCGATCACGGAGCTCGCGGTGAACCCAGCAACAGAAGCCGACGCCGATACAGCCCAATCGCTGTTGCTGTCGAGAACGAAGTTCATGGACAGGTCACCGATGGCGTAAGACGTACCCATGTCCCACTTGTCGATGTACTTGTTGTCGCCGCTGGAAACGGTCTCGTCTTCCATTTCAACCGCAACGGTCAGGCCCATCAGGTCAACCGAGGTGCCGAGCATGTAGTTCGGACGGGAACCCATTTTGATGGAACCAACGTCAACCGCACCGTAGCCGGACATGCCCATGAAGGACGCGCCTTCGAGAACTGCAACGAGGCCAGAGCTGGAGATGGTCGCCTGGTCGCCAGCAGCACCGATGGCCGCTACCTTACCGGAGTAGTCGCCCTGCTGCAGGGTCAGCTTGCCGAAGCCACCTTCGAGGAAGATCGAAGCGTTGCTGACTTCGAGGATCCGGGAAGCCGGGTCGAGGTAAGCAGCAGTCTCGGAACCATCAACAACATTGGTGACACAGACAGCACCGACAACCATCTTGGTGGT